>CAXDNE010000211.1:0-13414 GCA_963990595.1 uncultured Methylobacterium sp. | reverse complement strand
ATGTGTATAAGAGACAGCTGATAGGTCTCGTCGGCAGCCTGGAACGCCGAGAGCCGGCCGTCGCGATCCATCTCCAGGCGCGCCTTGGCGGCCGCGTCGTCGCCCGAATGCGCCTCCAGCGCCGCCGAGGCCGACTTCACGTCGTCCCCGGCCGCGGACAGGGCGTCGTGGGCCTTGTTGGCCACTTCGATCGCGGCGATCTCGGCCTCCTTGAGGGCGACGCGGAAGTCGCCGTACGCCGCGATGATCGCGCGTTCCCGCTCGACCTGCGTCGCCGCATCCTTCATCACCGCCTTGTAGGTCGCGGAGATCCGGTCGAAGCGGTCCGAGATGTCGCCGCGGGTGACCTTCATGACCATCAGCGCGATGCGCTCGGACAGATCGATCCTTCCGTCCGCCAGCTGCTCGGTCAGCATCTTCAGATCGTCGATGACGGAGTCGAAGTCGCCCGCGATCCGGCCGAACCGCTCGCCGACGGTCATCTCGGCGATGTGGCCGCGCACGACCTCGTTGAACCAGGACTGCTGCGACAGGGTCCGGGCGATCGTCCCGACGCGCACCGGATCCACACCTTCGATCCGCGCGAGAAGCCGCACGACCGGCTGGTCGCCCGCGGGTGTCGACGGGGCGAGGCCCAGATCCCGAAGAACCATGACGGCGCGGTCCAGGATCGCGCCGCCGGATGCGGCGGTCGTGGCGGGGAGACGGCTGTCCATGGGGAACTCCGGTTGCGGCCCGAGCGGTCGGTGCTTCGCGGGCGCCAACAAGGTGGTCATCGCGGACGCCGTGTCAACATTGGCCGTTCCTTCGGAGCGGCCCTCGGTCCGACTTGGTTGGCGATCGCCCGCAAGCAGCGCGGGATCGCGGCCGACCGTCGCTTGCCAGATGCCCGACCCGGCTGCATGTTCGGAAGTCGTTCCTTCGTCGAGCCTTTCCAACGGATGTCCTCCGGAGCTCAGCCAAATGACCGGCTGGACTGGTGCGCCGTAGCAGTCCGGATGGACCGGGCCGTGCGTGCGTTCGAGGATTTCGTGCGCGCCGAGCTCGCCCGGCATCGCGTCGACGGCCTGACCCCGCAGCAGGCCCTGTTCCTCCTCGCCCTCGAAGGCCGCCCCCGGCGCCTGGTCGAGGTCGTCAGGGACCAGCGCATCGTCGCCTCGAACGCGACCTACCTCGTCAAGAGCCTCGTCCAGACCGGCTTCCTCGAACGCTATCCCGATCCGGACGACCGGCGCACCGCCATCATCGAGCCGACGGCGAAGGCGGTCGCGGCGACGGAGGCGCTCCGTAAGGCTCTCGCCCCCTCACCCACCGAGGTGCACCGGCTCCGCACCGCGTCCGCAGCTGCAGGCATGCTCGAGACGGCATGTTCCACCGAGGCTTCTCCCGCGCCCTCCGCACCCCCGCCCGTCGAGGAGGTGCCGGCCGAGCCGCCGGCCCGCCGGGCGATCACACGCATCGTTCTCCAGCCCCCGTTCCGCGCCCAGGGAGGCCGCGGCCGCTGAGACGGGTTGCGCCGCCGTTCCTTCCGGGCAATGTCGGAAGGAACGGAGCGACCATGTTTGGCATAGGCTTCCTCAACGAGAGACGGGCGAGGCGGGCGGTCGCCGCGGCGAGCGCCGCGATCGCCGACGCCTTCGCCGGACAGCCGGCGCACGAGCGTGCCGCCATCATGGCGGTCTCGAACGCCATCCTCGCCGCCGTCGCGTCGGAGCACGGCGATCTCGTCCTGACGAGGCCGGCGGCCCTCAAGCGCGCGACCGCGTCCGCCATCCTCGGCGAGCTGTCGACGTCGCTCTCGAAGCTCTCGGCCGTTCTCGATGCCTTGTCCGACCGCGACCACGGAGACCCGGTGCTCGACGGTGTCCACCGCCAGATGCGCGCCACCGAACTCGTGGTGGCGACGCTGGGCATCTCCCTCGATCCCAAGGCCCGCAGTCCCGTGCTGGAGGCATGGCGGGCCCTGTACCGGGCCCGGCGCCATGCCGGCGAGGCCGTCGCCGCCCTGACGGCGTTCCGCGAGGAGACCGGCACGTCCCCGGTTCCCGAAGGCGTGCCGTCGACCCGCGGCGATCTGCTGGCGCTGGCGACGACGCCGCCGCCGTTCCTGCTGCCCAAGGCGCGGTCCGCATGAAGCTCCTCCGGCTCGTCGTCGCGGGCGCGTTGGTCGGGACCGTGTCCGCCGGAGCCCTCGGAGGGGGATTCGCCCTGGCCCTGGCGAGGCGGGAGATCCCGACGCTGCCCGACCCTTCCCAGCTCAGGACCTACGTCCCGGCGCTCGCTTCCGAGATCAGGGCCGGGGACGGCAGCCTGATCGCGCGCGTCGCCGACGAGAACCGCCGCTTCATGCCGATCGCGTCCATCCCGCCCCTGGTCGTGTCGGCCTTCCTCTCCGCGGAGGACCGCAACTTCCGGCGTCACCACGGCATCGACGTTTCGGCCCTGTTCAGGGCGGCCCTGGTCAAGCTCCGCGGCGGCGGACGGCAGATCGGCGGATCGACGATCACCCAGCAGGTGGTCAAGAACCTTCTCGTGGGCGACGAGCGGACGCTCCGCCGGAAGATCCGGGAGGCGGTCGTCGCGCTGCGGCTCGAAAGCGAGGTCGGCAAGGACCGCATCCTCGAGATCTACCTCAACGAGGTCTACCTGGGATCCGGCGCCTACGGCGTCGCGGCCGCCGCCGACGCGTATTTCGGGAAGCCGCTCGACAGGCTCGATGCCGGAGAGGCCGCCCTCCTCGCGGGCATGCCGAAGGCCCCGACCGCGGCCGACCCGCGCCGGCACCCGGAGCGGGCCCGGGAGCGGCGCGACTACGTCCTGCGCCGCATGGCCGAGGACGGTGCGATCGACGCCGCGGCCGCGCGCGCCTTCGCGTCGCGTCCGGTCGCGGTCGTCCGGCGGCGTCCGGCCGCCGAGCCGCGCTACGGCTGGTTCGCCGCCGCGGCCAAGCGGTCGCTCTCGGAGCGCCTCGGGCCCTCGGTGGTCGGGCGCGGAGGGCTTCAGGTCCGGACCACGCTCGACCCCTTCCTGCAGGACAGGGCCGAGGAGGTGCTGAGACGCAACCTCGTGCAGATCGACCGCCGGAGCGGCTGGCGCGGGCCGGAGGAGCGGCTGAAGCCCCCGTTCACCGCCGCGGCGGTGCCGGAGGAGCCTGCCGGCGCCGATCCCTGGCGGTCCGGGGTCGTGGTGGAGGCCGGGCGTTCCGCCCGGATCCTGCTGCGCGACGGACGGTACGTCGACGTCGCTCCCGAAGGCTTCGCCTGGACGGGGCGGCGGACCGCCTCGGGCCTGCTGGCGCCCGGCGACGTCGTCCTCGTCGATCCCGGTCCCAAGCCTTCGCTCCAGCAGATGCCGGACGTCGAGGGCTCGATGGCCGTGCTCGACCCGCGGAACGGCGACGTGCTCGCCATGGTCGGCGGCTGGTCGCGAGCGAGGTCGGAGTTCGACCGCGCCAGCCAGGCGCGCCGCCAGCCGGGGTCGTCGTTCAAGACCTTCGTCTACCTCGCCGCGGTCGCGCTCGGCTTCGACGGCTCTTCGCCCGTCCTCGACGTTCCCATCGCCATCGACCAGGGACCCGGCCGCGGATGGTGGCGCCCCTCGTCCGAGAGCCGCGAGGGTGGGATGGGTCTGATGCCGATGCGGCGCGCGCTCGAGCTGTCGCGGAACATGGCCTCGGCCCGTCTGCTCAACGACGTCGGCATGCCCACCGTCGAGAGCCTGCTGAGGAGGCTCGGCTTCGACCTGCCCTACCCCATGCCGATGTCGGCGGCGCTCGGAACGGTGGAGACGACGCCGCTGTCGATGGCCGCGGGCTACGCGGCCATCGCGAACGGAGGGGTGGCGGTCCGGCCGCGGTTCGTGGCCGAGGTCTCCAGGGACTCGCGGGCGATCGATCCGGGGGCCTGGAGCGGCACCGGCGAACGCGTGGTGGGCGAGGTGGACGCCGCCATCGTCGCCGACGAGCTCAGGGGCGTCGTGACGCGCGGCACGGCCCGGGGCGCGTTCGCAGGGTTCCCGGACCCTCTCGGCGGCAAGACCGGCACCACCAACGACAACAAGGACGCGTGGTTCGTGGGCATCGCGCCGAACCTCGTGGTCGCGACCTGGATCGGAAGGGACGACGCGAGGCCGCTGCCTTCCGGCGCGTCGGGCGGACACACGGCGGCGCCGGTGGCGCGCGAGTTCCTGGACGCGATCCGGCCCAAGCTGCGGCCCGAGCCGTTCCCCCTCCCCGCGGGCGCCCGCGTGGAACTCGTGGATCCCGGCACGGGCGACCCGTCGGCGCGCGGCGTCGAAGTCGTGGTCCGGGATGCATCCGTTCCTTCCGACGACTGATACCGAAGGCCGGTTCCATTCCGTTGCAGGCGCTCGATTGCGTTTTTCATTCCTTTACCATTGACACGGATCTGGCCTTGGACTCTCCATGGGCCTGCGACTTCCCGTTTGCGAAAGATCGGCATGACACTGACGCACAAGGTCGCGTTCCGCGAGACCATGCTCACTCTGGACGAGGAGAGCGGCCTCGTGGACCGCTACAGGACCGACGGGTGCCGCAAGTCGCTGGACCGTCTCGTCCGCACCCACGCCCGCATGGCCTTCTCGGTCGCGCGGCGCTGGTCGAACAACGAGGCCCACATGCAGGATCTCGCCCAGGAGGGCATGATCGGCATCATGAAGGCCGCCGACAAGTTCAACCCCAGCTTCGGCAAGCGCTTCGCCCAGTACTGCCGCTGGTGGATCCTGAGCAGCATCTCGTCGAAGGCCTCCGAGGTCGTCTGCGTCGTGGACATGCCCGACCGCATCTTCATCGCGCACCGCCGCAAGCGCCTGGAGGGCGACGACGCCGCCATCGTCGGCGCCGCCGTCAACAGCCTCTCGATCTCGGAGCCGCTGAGCGGCGAGGAAGGCTCGGCGACGCTCGGCGACACCCTGGTGAGCGAGGAGGCCTCGCCCGAGGCGGAGGCGCTCCGGTCCCAGACGAACATCTACTTCCGCCAAGCCGTCGAGAAGGCGATGGAAGGCCTGAACGACCGGGAGCGGGAGATCCTGCGCCGGCGTCGCCTGACCGACACCCAGGAGACCCTGGAGGACATCGCCGCCGGCTTCGACCTCACCCGCGAACGCATCCGTCAGATCGAGAACGCGGCGATGAGGAAGGTCGAGAGGAACCTGCGCGAGGCCGGCTTCCGCCCGGAGGAGCTGGAGGACCTCGGAGTCTGACCGCGACGCCCGTACGGCGTCCCGAAGGAGCGGATCGGGCATCGCGCCCATGCGGCGGCATCGGAACTTACGGACGGCGGCGATGACGACGAACACGGAACAACCGGTCGACAGGCTGCTCGAGATCCTCTCCGTCGCCGGCGGAGCGGTCGGTCTGGGCGTAGAGGATTTCGAGCGCCGCGACGACGGGATCGCGATCCGCCCGGCCGGCATCGCCGTCGAGATCGCCGAGCCCCTGGAGGGCGAGCGGCGCTGGCGGATCGGCTTCTTCTACGAGGTCGCCTCCCTGGGGGCGGAGAGGTCCACGCCCCGCCGCGAGACGCTGCAGGTCGCGCCGTTCGACGATCTGGTCGGCGTCGCCAAGCTCGCGCTGGTCGCGGCAGCCGAGAAGATGATCGACAGGGCGATCGACGCCCGCGCCTGATTGCGACTTTCAAGGGTCTTCTCCATCCTCGGAGAAGGTCCTCGAAGGTATCGCACATGGCCAGGATTGCAGTCCACGACGACGTCCTCGAAGGACTGATGAAGGCGGCGCAGGCCGTCGCCCGCCTCGTCGAGGAAGGACTGCTGGAGGCCGACTCCGTCGCCGCCACCGTTTCCGCCCGAGCCCTGGAGAGCGTCGGCACTCCCTTCCTTCCCGACGGCCGTCTCGGTCCGGACGCGGAGCGGGCCCTGGTCTGGGTCGGCCGCGATCAGATCGAAGCCCGCGTCGCCGGCATTCCGGACGAAGGGGTGGCCGAGATCCTGAACGGCGATTGGAGCGGCCTCGGCCAGGAGGCCTTCGATGCCCGCGACGACCTCATCGCCTCGTTCGGCGAGGCGTACGCCCCGCCCTCCCCGACCGTCTGATCCCGCTCCGCGCCGACCTCAGGAGGGTCTCATGGCATCCGCCGCACGGACACGCCCGGCTCCCGCCGGTTCCTTCGACTTCCGGAGCGTCGCCCGTCGGCTTCGGGAAAGCACGATGCTCACCCGGGCCTCCGCGCCGGGCTACGCGTCCTTCGGCGCCCTCGCCGCCGTCGAGCTCGGGGCCGTGACCGGCCTGCGCACGCGGCTCGTGACGGCCGCCCAGACGGCCGCCTTCACGGTCGACGAGGCCCGGACGCGGCTGCGGGACCTCGTGTCCGGCAGCTTCCGGCCGAAGACCATGAAGGACCTCGACCGGCACCTGGGCGCCAGGAAGCTGAAGGTCGAGATGCGGGCCTACGGAGCGGGCTCCGCCGCGACCTACATCGTCGACCAGGTCACCAAGGGTGCCGTGCCGGCCGCGCAGGTCCACCGGAGCCTGTCCGCGACATCCCTCGAGCGTCGCTTCGGCGCCGACGTCGCTCCCCGGGGCATGCGCCCGTCCGAGAGGCCGACCCCGCCCGATCCGAACGTGGTGCGCGTGCGCCGCCTGCTCCACGGCATCCTGCCGCGGACGAAGGACGCCTCCGCCTTCGACAGCTGGGAGCAGCTGCAGATGTCGCTTCCCGTCCTCACGGACGGCCTCGCCTACACGGTCCAGGGCGGCAAGGGATACATCGGCCGGTCGTTCGCGACCGCCTCCGCGGACCCGGCCGAGAACCGGCGCATCCTTGAGGATGCGCGCCGGCAGGGTCTCAAGCTCGTCCTGCCGGCCTCGGCGCGCGAGGACGCGCTGGAGGGGCGTCTGGTGCCCGGCATGCCGGTGCTCGTGGCCGCGGACAGCGTCCTCGCCCGCAAGGTCGATCCGCGCCTCGATCACGACTTCATGGCGGACGCGTTCGGCGAAGGCTTCGAGGAGAACGTCCTCGCGATCCGCTCCACCGCGGCCGAACGGGAGATGTTCTCGAACCCGTCCGCCGTCGTGGCGGATCCGTCCTCGAACGTGGTCGACATCGCCCGCTTCCGGGCCGACGAGTTCAGGAACCGCTTCACGCGGCGGGCCGAGCAGGCGGCGGCCGAGGCGGCCGCACCCCCGAAGCTGTCGGTGCGCACGACCCAGACCCTCGACGGCCTCGAGATCGTCAGCGCCTGGGACGGCGCGAGAAGCCTGGACCTCGGCCCGGCCTCGGGCATGGCTCCGGGGACGTATCTCAAGGAATGCGCCTTCGAGATCCCGCGGGGATACGTCCGCGTCGACGAGGAGGGCACGGTCCATCACTTCAGCATGGACATGAAGCCCCACAACCCCAACGGTCCGGCGGTCGTCCCTGCTCCCGGATCCGGTCGGGAGCCCGAGTGGGCCCTCGACGGCGTCATGATCTCGGAGGCGGAGTTCCTCGACCGGACCGCCCACGAGCCCGCGACGCTCGCGCCCGAACCGGTCGACCCGGCTCCGGAGACGATGCGCAGCCGCGCGGTCGGGTGAGGACGCCTTGCGCATCCTGACGACCTGCTCCGCCGTCAAGAGCGTCGAGCCGCTCCCGGACCTGCTCGCCAGGACGCTGGACCGGGCGCCGCTGCCGGACGTCTCGGGCCGATGGAACGAACGCCTGCACGCCGCGACCCCGGCGTGCTGCGCGGCCGCCCTCTACGCCGGCCGGGGGTTCGGGCATGCGCTCGCGGCCGCGGACGGATATCCCTGGGTCGCCTCGGCCGGCCTGGGGCTCCTTTCGCCGGAGACGCAGGTCCCCTCCTACGGCGCGACCGTGGCGGCCGGCCCGGAGGACGACGTGTTCCGCCGGGTCGATGGTCCCCGCGATCCGGCCGGATGGTGGCGGGGGCTTCGCGGGTCGCCCTACGCCTCGACCGTCGGCGACCTGTTCGACGGAACCGGGCCCGTCCTGGCGGCGCTGTCGGCCCCCTACCTCGCCATGCTGGCCGACGATCTCGCGGGCCTGCCCCCGACGGACCTGGGCCGGCTCAGGATCTTCACCGCCACGGCCGTCGGGGCGGTGGATCCGCGGCTGCAGGCCTTCGTCATGCCCTGCGACAGGGCCCGCCAGGAGGACGTCGGCGGCTACCGCGGCGTGGTGGCCGACTATGCGCAGCGCGCGCTCCGCCATTTCGCGGAGACGGTCCTCCCCCATGCGCCGGACGCCGATGCGGACGAGCAGGCCGAGCTCATGGCCGGCCTGCGCCCGGCGGCCGCCGCAGGACCCGCGCCGCGATGAGCCGCTTCCTCTACTCGGACAGCCTCGACCAGATCGATCCGGGCTTCGATTTCGACCGGGAGCGGTTCACCAAGGGCCGGACGGATCCGTTCAACGACGACGTGTTCGCGCACGAGTTCTTCGGGAACGCCCCCTACGACGGTATCCTCCTGTCCTACGCGACCGTCGGACACCCCGGGGAGCCCTCGGCCGGCGGGCGGTACTCCTTCTCCCGCGCCATGCGCCTCCGGCGCGTCGGCGCGCAGCGCTTCTTCCGGTGCGGAGAACGACCTGCCGACTGGATGATGATGGGGGACTGCGGGTCGTTCAGCTACGCGCGCGAGACCGAACCCCGATGGGACGTCGACTCGGTGCTCGAATTCTATCGCGACGCCCAGTTTACGCACGGATGCTCCCTGGACCACATCGTCTTCTCGTTCGACGAGACGGTGTCGGGGCTGTCCGGCGGTACGGATCAGGACCGGTACCGCTTCGACGTCACGCTGGAGAATGCAGAGGCGTTCCTGCGCGGCGCAGCCGATCTGGGCCCTGGCTTCAAGCCGATCGGCGTGGTCCAGGGCTGGAGCCCGGACAGCATGGCCGAGGCGGCAAGGCGTCTCGTCGCCATGGGGTACGACTACATCGCGGTCGGCGGCATGGTCCCGCTGAAGGTGCCGCAGATCAAGAGCGCCCTCGCGGCCGTGCGCGAGGCGGCACCCGACGTGGCGATGCACGTGCTGGGCTTCGCGAAGGCCGACAACATCCACGAGTTCCAGAAGTTCGGGATCGACAGCTTCGACACGACGAGCCCGCTCCTGCGGGCGTTCAAGGACGCGAAGGCCAACTACTACCTCCGGAACCCCGACGGAGCCATGGAGTACTTCACCGCGATCCGGATCCCGCAGGCGATCGAGAACCGCGACCTGAACGCGTTGAGCCGGATGGGCGTGACGAACCAGGAGCAGCTGCAGCGGCTGGAGCGCGAGGCGCTGGAGGCTGTCCGCGGCTACGCGCGTCACGAGGTCGGCCTGGAGGCGACCCTCGATGCCGTGATGACCTATGCGGCCGCGGGGATCGACGCGAGCGACGCCCGCGGGGCCGAGGCCCAGGCCCGGCTGCCGGGCGCGGCCAGCAAGGCGGGGCTGAGGCAGAGGTACGAGCGTACCCTGGCGTCCCGCTGCTGGGACCGATGCGGCTGCAGGGCGTGCGGCGAGATCGGGGTCGAGATCGTGCTGTACCGCGGCCTGCAGAGGAACCGGCGCCGCGGCTACCACAACCTCGCCGAGTTCCATTCCCTCGTCCGGGACCTTCGATGCGAGGCGCTGCCGGTGTCGCAGTGGACGACACCTTCGAGCGGGCCCGCCGGCAGGTTCTAGCGACGAAGCGGTCCCGATCCTCCCTCGGCATAAAGAACCGGGGATGCATCGACGGAAGCCGATGGCAGCAACGCGTCACCCGGGCTCGACGAGCATGATGCTGCTCAGCTGCTCTGGTAGCGCCCGAAAATCAGGCGTGCATCCGGAAAGCAGGACCTGATGAGATCGAGCTGACCCTGGGCGGCTACCTTCTCGTCGAAAGGCTTGTTTCCCATAGTGAAAATGTATTTCCCGGCCTCGAAGCCTTCGAACTTCGAAGAATAGTCGTCGAAGATGTAGACGCCACATCGAGAGGCAGCGATATCCATCTCGGGGCCGCCGCTGGATGCTCTCGATCGCATGTCCGGCATGGCAGCCAGCACCACCCACCAGCCCGTATTGCGGTCCTTTGCAACGGCCTTGGGCAAGACGGGGGCGCTTGGCGGCGGTTCGGCGCTTTGATTCGGGAGTACGAAAGTCGGGATTGGCGAGACAGGGATCCTGGGACCGGACGAGGCCTGGGCTTGTGGGATCTTAGGAACGGGTTTGCTGCAGGACGACCTTAGGGCGGAGGCGAGTTTAGATGCCCCCTTACCGGATACGAACACCCATTCAGCATTGGGAAGCTGAATCCGGAAGTCCCGGCCCAAAGCTAGACTGGAAATCGCTATACTTTCGGTGTCTATCTGAAAAACTAGCTCTTCTCCGTCGCCAAGCCTCATCTTGTAGTTTGCTTGCTCTGTGGTGTCCATCGCAAATATATTGCCCCTGCTAACAGGAAATGGCAGGGGGTTGCTTGCACCCACAACAAGCTCGACCATTCCGTCGCCCTTGCACTCAAGCGTCGTCAGGGAGTCGGTCTCGGGCTGTCCATACCGCATGTACTTGGGATTCCCGGACCATGTCGGCTCGGGTCCGGTGTCCTCCTTCACCCCTGAATCGAGAATGTGCGCTTCGAAGCCGTAGGGGAACTCCCAAGGGATGTTCACCGGCCGCTCGGAAACCGTCGGACTGGCGTCGTACGCGATCTCCTCGAGCTTGCCGCCGCGAACCTGCAGGGTGGTACCGTTTGCGGACTTGTATGATGCGCACTCCCAGTGTGCCGGCCTACCGCCGTGCCCCGTCACGCTCATGCAGTGACTTCCCAGTTGTGCTCGGACGAGGTGGATCTGAAGGGCGTCTCCCTCGGCGTATGTCTGCATCGCAACGATCTGATCCTGTCCGGGACGGCCTGCTCGCGTCTGACATTGGCCGGGACGATTGTGGAGTCGGTCCCCGCAAGCGGCATTGGAGAGGAACACCCATTCCGCCTCGTTTTCCGACTTCATGCAGATGAGCGCCAGACCGGAATAGCTCGACATCACACTGCCGCCCACGACGACCTGTTCGACCAGTCGGCCGCCACAAGAGGCGATGTTCGCTTCTTTCGGGGACCGGCTCCAACGAGTGGGCGTCGCTTCGGCCGGCGCGGTCGGGAGGAGCAAGCCGGTCGTGAAGAGCGCCGCCATTCCCAGTCTTTTCACGACACGCTGCTCCTCGACGTATCCAACCCTGTACCTTGAAGTTGCGGTCAGCCACCTTTCGGCTTGGTTTCCAGCATCACTCCTTGGCATGCGGCGACTGCGGAGCGGATGTTTAATCGATGATCAGCTTAATTTGCGATAAACACATTCGACCGACTGTTCTCGGAAGGCAGGATCCATCGAATAGCTCCGCAGCATATGACGCATGCCAAACAGGCAACAAAGCCATCTGCTGGCATTCGACCGGTCGTCAGAAAGTTATGTCGGTGAAATTCTTCCTGATCACTCGCCGAGCGGAGAACTCGACGCGATGCTCGGTGGCCTTTCGCTCGAGGACGTCGAGCTCCACCGCCATGAATGCGGCGTACAGGTCGATCACCAGACGCACGAAGACGGGGCCGTGATGGACGCCGGCCTGGAGCTCGCGCCGCCCATCCGGATCGGCCAGCTGTGCGAGATGGGCGCACTCGTGAATCACGACCGGCGGGGTCCGGCCCCAATCCGCGAATTCGAGGCGGTAGGCGCCCCCGCCGACGACGGCGCGGCACGCCAGATCGGTGGACCCCCGATAGCGGATCTCCGGGACGGGCGCGCCGGTGAGGCGGCACAGCTTGTCGACGAGAGCCGCGATGTCGTCGCGGGAGAGGAGGAAGTGGGCGATCGGCTCCACGACCTCCTGCTCGAAACCGTAGACGCGCTGCTGCTGGTAGTCGCGCGGGCGTGGATCCGACATGGCGACCCGAAGTCGGGGGCTGGGACGGCGAGCGGGGACTTCGGCGGCGGCCTTCAGCGCGCCGCGGTATGCGCCGAAGGCCTGCCGCAGGCGCGGTCGGCCGCGAGCTTGCTCTCGCGGAAGCCCTGGAGCGAATAGTTGTCGACGATCGTCGTGCCGTCGATGCTCGACGACCAGACGACCTTCAACGTGCCCGGACGCGACATCGCGGCGAGCACGTCCTGCTCGGGCTTGCCGGCCCGGACGAAGGCGGCGTTGTTGAAGGGCAGCAGCTCGAAGGTATGGCCCTCGATCTCGATCTTGGCGTTCGAGCTGGTGACGTCGGGGAAGCCCGACACCACGCTGACGGCGTCGTAGTTGCGTTCCGCCTTGTTGTGGACCACCGCGATGTACGCGGGGCCTCGGCCCGGAGGGGCGTTCGTCGAGGCGACGGGCTGCGCCTTGACGAAGCAGGTCGATCCCTTCGTGCGCGCCTGCCAGTCGCCTGAGGCGGCAGCCGGCGAGCCGCCGGCGGCGACGGCGATCAGTAGCGCTGCGACGGCGGCACGCATGGCGGTTTCATTCCTTCGTTCCTCGGTGGTTTCAACATGGCTGCAGATTCCGGAAGGCGTCAAGAACGGCCGGATTCCGCTTTTTCGTGGGTTCCTGGCACTGTCCGAGCCAGATGGCGGAGAGCGGAGCCGCGAGGCGTGCGATGAAACTCATACTGACGGTCGACACCTTCAAATCGGGAGAGAAGAACGGCATCGCCTGGGCCTCGGCCAGCGGCATCGACGCCGCGGGCCGCCGTGCCCGCGCGGCGTTCTGGGATCCGCGGGAGGGGGATGGCCGCAAGCGCGCCACCGCGATGATCGACCAGATGGACCGCGCCATTCCCGACGGTCAGGACGTCACCGACATCCGCCCGATCGTGGAATGCTTCGGCAGCTGGCGCGACCGCCCGCTCTACCGAGAGGGCAAGCCGGTCACGAGAGGCGGCCAGCCGGTGAAGGAGCGCTACTTCGAGGTGGCCTCCTTCAACATCCTGTCCGGTCCCGCGCTCGAGCTGCGCCGCACGAAGCAGCGCGCGTCCGAGGTGGTGGACGCGGTCTCGGCGGCGCTGGAGGCCGGCGACACCGTCAAGGCCGCCGAAACGGCGCTGGAGTTCCTTCGGCTGTTCTCCGGCCGGCCGGCGGACGAGATCGATGACGTCGACGCCGACGAGCCCGACGAGCCCACGGCCGTCCTGCCGGTCGCGGCCGTCGAGGTCGACGGTGCGCCCGCGCCGATCGAAGCGGTCGCCATCGAGGCCGAACCCGTCGCAGCCGCGCCGGCGGCTCCGACGGAGGTCGGGATCGACGCCGTCGCGCTGTCGACGGAGGAGGTCTCGCCCCTCCCCGCCGTCGGACCGGAGGTGGTCGACGCCGGGGTGTCCCCGACGATCGGGACCGAAGCCACCGACGTCGGAGCACCCGCGCAGGCCGAGGCCCCGATGGCGGGCCTGTCTCTTATACACATCTCCGAGCCCACGAGACAAGAGGCAATCTC
>CAXDNE010000210.1:0-13490 GCA_963990595.1 uncultured Methylobacterium sp. | reverse complement strand
CCGGGGCAGCCGCGCCGGCAGCGGCGGCAGCCTCGGGCCGTGCGAGGCCGACCTGCTGATGCGGGCGCTCCGGACCCTGCACCTGCGCGCCGCCGCGCAGGCGGCGGGCGCCCTGCGGCTCGCCGAGTGCCTGAGCGGGCACCCGCACGTGACCCGCGTCCTGTATCCGGGCCTGCCCGACGATCCCGGGCACGCCATCGCCCGCCGGCAGATGCGGGACGGGTTCGGCTTCATGCTGTCGATCCGGGTCGAGGGCGGCGAGGCCGCCGCCATCGCCACCGCGGCGCGGGTGCGACTGTGGAAGCGGGCGACCTCGCTGGGCGGCGTCGAGAGCCTCATCGAGCACCGGGCCTCGGTGGAGGGCGCGGGCAGCCCCTGCCCGCCGGACCTGCTGCGCCTGTCCGCGGGCATCGAGGATACGGACGACCTCTACGGCGATCTCGACCAGGCCCTGCGCGGCGCCCACGGGGGCTGATTCCCGCGTCGGCTTGGTGCCGAAGGCAGGTCTGGCGCGTTGTGCCGGCAGATTCGACGGCGCGATGCGCCACAGATTGCGAGCCTGACGTCATGATGACCCGCTTCCGCGCGATGGTCCCCGGGACCTTCGCGCTGCTCACCCTGGCACTCGCGCCGGCCTCTGCGCGCGCCGATGCGGTCCCGGATCTCGACGTCGAGCGGACCTGCCATTCGGCGCAGGTGACCAACACGACCATCAGCGACAAGGCCAATTACGACGGCTGCCTCCGCTCGGAGCGTGAGGCCAAGAAGGAGGCCGAGCGTCACTGGGGCAGCTACACCGCCGCCGCCAAGCGCCAGTGCCAGGACCAGTTCAAGGCGGGCGGCTACCCGTCCTACGTCGAGATGGTCACCTGCCTCGAACTCGCCTCCGGCACGGTGCCGACACAGAGCACCGAGGGCGGCCGGGCGGTGGGCGGACCGGGCTCGCCGCAGGACGTGAAGGCCCAGCGCGAGGGCGCCGCCAACCTCACCAAGGAGCCCCCGGCGAGCCAGCGCACCGATCCGATGAAGGTTCTGGAGAACAAGTAGGCCCGCGCGGCGCGGTAGGCCCGCGCGGCGCGCGCGGGGGCCCATGCCCCCGGCGCCGAGGCCTGCGGCGCGAGCGGCGTGCTATGGGCGGACATCCCGCCCCCCGCACGCCCTCCGGATCCGTGAACGCCCTCGCCATCATCGCCCCGATCTTCGGGATCGTCCTGATCGGCTGGGCGGCGGCCATTGCGGGATTGCTCTCCGACAAGGTGAGCGACGGGCTGTCGGAATACGTCTTCGCGATCGCCGTGCCGGCGCTGATCATCGCCACGCTGACGAAACCCGGCATGAGCGGGACGGTGGCGTGGTCCTACTGGATCTCGTATTTCGGTGGTGCCGGCATCTCCTGGATGGTCGGCACGCTGATCGCCCGGCGCCGCGCCGAGATCGAGCGGCGGGGCGCGATCCTCCACGGCTTCGCGGCGAGCCAGTCGAACACCGTGTTCGTCGGCGTCCCGATGATCCTCCAGGCCTACGGCGAGGAGGGCGCCTTCCCGCTGTTCATGCTGCTCGCCGTCCACCTGCCGCTGATGATGGGCAGCGCGACCTTCCTGATCGAATCCGATTCCGGCCTGCCGGTCCTGGCGCGGATCCGGGGCCTCATCCTGGTCCTGCTCCGCAACCCGATCTTCGTGGCGCTCCTGATCGGCATGGCCATGAAGGGGCTCGGCCTCGCGCCTGTCGGCATCGCCCGGTCGCTGATCGACGCCTTCGCGGGCACCGCCTCGACCTGCGCGCTGGTGGCTTTGGGCGCCGGCCTGAAGCGCTACCGGGTGCTGTTCGACCTCAAGGGCGCGCTGGTGATCGCGCTCCTGAAGAACCTGCTGCACCCGCTGGCGGTCTGGATCCTGGCCTTCCACGTCTTCGCGATGCCGGCCGCCTATGCGGGCGTCGCGACCCTGTTCGCCGCCATGCCGGTGGGGATCAACGCCTACCTGCTGGCGGCGCGCTACCGAACCGAGACCGGGTTGGTGGCCGCCTCCGTGCTCGTCTCGACCCTGCTGGCGCCGCTCACGACCGTGGCGTGGCTCACCCTCCTCGGCCGGGCGTGACGGCGCGGCCCCGGCGTCACCCGGCGCGTTGGACCGAGCGTCCTCCGGGTCTAGGGTAGGCGCAAGCGCGGGCCCGCGAGGCCCGGCGCATCCCTTCAGGCGAGGAATCCTCATGAACGCTCCGATGCGCCCCCCGGGCAGCGCCTCTCCCTCGGCCCCGGCCTCCGCGTCGTTCGTCTGGGAGGACCCGTTCCTGCTGGAGGACCAGCTCACCGAGGACGAACGGGCGATCCGCGACGTCGCCCAGAGCTTCGCGCAGGAGCAGCTTCTCCCCGGGATCGTCGAGGCCTACGCCAACGAGAAGACCGATCCGGGCCTGTTCCGGAAGATGGGCGAACTCGGCCTGCTCGGTGTCACCCTGCCGGAGGAGTACGGCTGCGCGGGCGCCTCCTACGTGGCCTACGGACTCGTGGCGCGCGCCGTCGAGGCGGTGGATTCCGGCTACCGCTCGATGATGAGCGTGCAATCCTCCCTGGTGATGTACCCGATCCACGCCTACGGCTCGGAGGAGCAGCGGCGGAAATTCCTGCCGAAACTCGCCTCGGGCGAGTGGATCGGCTGCTTCGGCCTCACCGAGCCCGATGCCGGCTCGGACCCGGCCGGCATGAAGACCAAGGCCGTGAAGATCGACGGCGGCTATCGGATCTCGGGCGCCAAGATGTGGATCTCGAACGCGCCCTTCGCGGACGTGTTCGTGGTCTGGGCGAAGTCCGAGGCGCATGAGGGGGCGATCCGCGGCTTCGTCCTCGAGAAGGGCATGAAGGGCCTGTCCGCGCCGACCATCAAGGGCAAGCTGTCGTTGCGCGCCTCCACCACCGGCGAGATCGTCATGGAGGATGTCGAGGTCGGCGAGGACGCGCTGCTGCCCAACGTCTCCGGTCTGAAGGGTCCGTTCGGCTGCCTCAACCGGGCGCGCTACGGGATCTCCTGGGGCGCGATGGGCGCCGCCGAGGATTGCTGGCACCGCGCCCGCAACTACACGCTGGAGCGCAAGCAGTTCGGCCGGCCGCTGGCACAAACGCAGCTGGTTCAGAAAAAGCTCGCCGACATGCAGACCGAGATCGCCCTCGGCCTCCAGGCCTCGCTCCGGGTCGGGCGGCTGATGGACGAGGGCAAGATGGCGCCCGAGATGATCTCGCTCGTCAAGCGCAACAATTGCGGCAAGGCGCTCGACATCGCCCGCACCGCCCGGGACATGCACGGGGGCAACGGCATCATGGGCGAGTACCACGTGATGCGCCACGCCCAGAACCTCGAGACGGTCAACACCTACGAGGGCACCCACGACGTCCACGCCCTGATCCTGGGCCGGGCGCAGACGGGGCTGCAGGCGTTCTTCTGAGATCGAGGGGACACGCCCCGAACAGAGCACCTCAGGATGAGGGTGCGGGTGGGATGATCCGGCGCAGAACCGCGCCGATCACGCCTCGCCCTCCTCCCCGGCGAGCGACCATTCGAGCACCCGGGCGAGGTGGTCGTAGGATCCGTACTTGCTGGCGAATTGCGGGTAGGGCCGTGCCGTGTAGGCCGCCTCGCCGGTCATGAACCGGGCGACCAGTCCCCGCAGGCGCTCTTCGTGCTCGGCGACGATCGCCGCGACGCCGCGCTCCTCGCCCCGCGGCGGCTTCACCGGAATTGGCACGAACGGCTTCCGCCCGCCCGAGGCGTGGACGTAGAGCAGGTCCGGCGTCTCCGTCACGGCCGGCATCCCCGCGAAGGCGCCGTGCATCAGCATCGCCGCCTCCAGGGTGAGCTGCGGCGAGAAGCCGGAGAAGATCATCTTCGCCGAGGGCGGCGCGCCGGTCTTGTAGTCGACGATGCAGGCGGTGCCGTCCGGGCGCAGCTCGATCCGGTCGGCCCGGGCGCGCAGCGTGAAGGTCTCGCGCCCCATCGGGATCACCCAGCGTCCGGAGACTTCCGGGTGGACCCGGGTCGGGTCGGCGCGGCGCTGCGCTTCCCAGTCGAGATAGGCCGCGGCCATGCGCTCGTAGCGCGGCCACCACTCGGCGTAGAGGTTGGGGTACTCCGCCTCGATCTCCGCGAAGGCGTTCACCGCGAGGTTCAGCAGCCGCTCCGCGGCATCCTCCGGCAGGTCCTGCGGATACCGGCGGGCGAACTCGGCGAAGACCTCGTGCACCAGGGAGCCGCGGGTGGCCACGCTCGGCGCCGCGGCGAGCGGATCCAGCGGATCGAGCCCCAGCACGTGGCGGGCGAAGATGCTGTAGGGATCGCGCACCAGCGTCTCGATCTCGGTGACGCTGAGCGAGCGCGGGAACAGGGCCGGATCCGGCTTCGGCGCGGGGCGCTTCAACCGCGGCTCCGGCGGGGCGGCGTCGAGCCGGGCCGCGAGGCCGGTGAAGCGGCGCCCTGCCTCCAGCACCGCCTCCCAGCGGGCGTCGCCCGAGAGGGCGCGCAGGCGCTGGATCAGCCGCGACGGCACGGTCGGCGCGCCCTCGCGCTTCAGCGCCCGGGTGATGACCGCGTCCCGGCAGCCGAGCGCCTGCACGAAATCGTGCGCCATCTGGCCGATCCGGCGCTCGGGCGGATTGAGGCCGACCCGCTCGCGCATCGGCCGGTTGAGGAAGGAATCGGTGAGCGTGCGCACCGGCCAGACGCCCTCGTCGAGGCCGCCGAGCACCACCCGGTCCACCGACAGGAGGCGCGCCTCGAGGAGCCCGAGGATGCGCAGCCGCGGATGCGGCGCCTCCCCGGAACAGGCGACCGTGCGCTCACGGGCGAGCGCGGTGAAGAACGTCGCGTAATCGTCGAACCGCCCCGGCATCAGGCCGGGCTCGGCCATCTCCAGGTCGTCGAACAGGGCGTCGAGACAGGCCAGGGAGCCGTCCACCTCCGCCTCGGGCGCGTCCTCCGGCCCGCCGATCAGCCGGTCGCAGGCCTCCCGGTGGCGGGTCGCCGTCGTGACGAGATCGCACGCTCCCGCCCCATCCGGCCCGGGAAAATCCCGGAACACCAGATCCAGCCGGTCGAGCAGGTCCGCGGCCAGGTCCCAGTCGATGTCCTTCAGGCGGCGCTTGGCCCGGGGGCGGTGCTCCGGCGGCCCGGCGCGCTCGGCCGCGAGCGCGGTCCGCAGGCCGTCGAAGCCGGCGGCCGGAACCGGGCCGCGCAGCAAGCCGATCTCCAGGGCCGCGGCGCCGCGCACGACGTCGGGGCGCGGCAGGCCGAGGCGGACCATCGGGTGCGAGCGCAGCGCGCTCAGCCGGGCCGGGATCGCGTCCGCCTGAACGCGGGCGAGGTCGGCGGCGAGCTCTGCCGCGAGCCGGGCGAGCCGCCCCGCCGGGCTGCCGGCGAGGGCGAGGCCCGCCGAATCCTCCGCCACGATGCCCCAGCGCAGCAGCTCCACCGCGACCCGGCCGGCCAGCCCCCGATCGGGCGTGACCAGCGCCGCGGTGGCGCCCGGAATCTGCAGGGTCTCGCGCAGGGCCACGGCGGCGACCAGCGCCTCCTCCCGCTCGTCGGCGGCCTCGGCCAGGGCCAGCCCGTCGAGGCCGCGCCGGGCGACGGCGTCGCGCTCGGCCGGATCGAGGGCGGCCCAGGCGTCGGTGGTGTCGGCCGGGCGGAGGGCCTGCGACAGCAGCGCGGCCCGGGCCGCCTGGCCGGCATCGGGCTCGCCCAGGGCGACGACCTCCGCCCGGTCGAGGTTGAGGTTCTCCGGCCCGAGCAGGCGGTGCAGCACCGCCTGCGGATGGCCGTGCGCGATCACGCGGGAGAAGCCCTCGCCGGTATCGATGCCGTCCCAGCCCTCCGCATCGAGGTCGAGGTCGAGCCCGGGCAGGACCACGGCGCCCCGGGGCAGCCTCGCCACGGCGGCAATCAGCCGGGCGGTGGCGGGCACAGAGCCGAGCGAGCCGGCGACGATCACCGGGTCCTGCGTCGCGCTGCGGGACAGGCGCCGCTCCTCGGCCAGCACGAGGCCGCGGGCGCGGGCGACGGGATCGGCGAGGCCGCGCTCGGCCAGGAGCTTCGGCCAGTTCTCGGCGGCGATCTTCACGAAGTCGAGGGTCAGGCCGAAATAGCGGGAATACTCGGCCTCGACGGCGGCGCCGATCTCCGACCAGGGCAGGCCCTCGACGGTGAGCGCGTCCATCAGCCGTTCGAGATCGCCCGCGAGGCCGACGGCGTCGGCCGGGGAGGACGGGACCAGGAACGGCACCTCGGCATCGAGCGGCAACAGGGTGCGGTCGACGGTCTTGGCCCAGGCCTGGACGAGGCGGGCCAGGATCAGGCGCCGCTCCAGCGGAGGCATCGGGGCGCTCAACGGGTCGGCATTCGCCTCCAGCAGCGGCTCGGCGGCGAGGTCGAGCTCCGCCTCGTCGGCCTCGCCGAGGGGGATCATCCGCGGCAGCAGGGTGGCCTGCCCGGGCGCATCCCGGCCGAGCCTCTCGGCGAGGATCGCGGCGAGCGCCCGGGCGGCGCGGCGGGTCGGCAGGTAGATCGTGACGGCGGCGAGCGCCAGCGGATCGTCCGCCACCGGCCCGACGAGCCGGCCGGAGAGCAGAGCCTCGGCGAGCGTCGGCAGGAACGGGACGCCGCGGGAGATGGTGAAGACGGCCTGTCGGGCTGGCATGGTCGGGCTTCTACGCCCGAGATGACGTGTCGGACAGGGGGCGGTGGGCCGCTGGGGCTCGAGGTGCAGGCCCGCCGGCGCGCCATCCCTCTTCAGCGGAGGCTTGCGGACCCACACAGCGAGGGCGGCGATACGGCCGCGGAACGGAGCGCGGGTTCCCTCTCCCGTACGGGAGGGGGGCGCATTGCGCCCTGACGTCAGCGTCCGTGTCCAACTCCGATGTGTGACCGTCGCAGCCCGTAGGGGAGCGATACCCTTATCCGCGCCCCGCGGCCGCTGCGCCGTAGCCGGCGCGCCGGCCGAACACGACGCCGGAGGTCAGCCCCGAGCCGCCCGGATAGCCGTTGAAGAACACGCCGCCCACCATCTCGCCGCAGGCGTAGAGGCCGGGGATCGCGCTGCCGTCCGCCCGCTTCACGGCGCCGTCGTCGCCGACCTCCACGCCACCGTAGGTGAAGGTGATGCCGCCCGTGACCGGATAGGCCTTGAACGGGCCGGCCTCGATCTTCTGCGCCCAGTTCGACTTCGGCAGGGGCAGCCCCTTCGTGCCGCGCCCGTCCTTCACGGTCGGATCGAACGGCACGGTCTCGTCCACGGCGGCGTTGAACGCCGCGATGGTCCGCTTCGCCGCGTCCCGGTCGATGCCGTCGAGCTTGCCGAGGAGCCCGTCCAGGGTGTCGGCCTCGACGAAATGCGCGTCGTGGAACCGGTACTCGCTGTAGAGCAGGTGATCGACCTTGGCGTCGAAGATCTGCCACGCCACGTGGCCGGGCTGCTCCATGATGGCGCGGCCGAACTGGGCGTAGGTGTAGTTGCGGAAATCCTTGCCCTCGTCGACGAACCGCTCGCCGTTGGCGTTGAGCATCAGGCCCAGGAAGTAGCAGATCTTCCGGTAGTGCTTGCGCTCGCCGTGCGGCAGGTCGAGATTGCCGTAATCGGGGGTGTGCAGGTCCATCGGCGTCGCGTGGCAGCCGCCGTAGAAGCCGTGCGCCTTGGCGCCCAGCGCCAGGGCCATCTCGAGCCCGTCGCCCTGGTTGTGCGGCGTGCCGCGGACCCGGGCTTTGTCCCAGCCGTCGCCGATGAAGCGCGTCCGCAGGGCGGCGTTCGACTCGAAGCCGCCGCAGGCCAGCACCACGGCCTTCGCGCGGAACGCCCCCTGCGGCGTCTCCACGCCGACGACCCGCCCGTCCTCGACGATCAGGCCCTTGGCCGGGCAGCCGTAGCGGATCTCGCCGCCGGCCTCGGTGAAGGCCTCCAGCTCCGCCCGGGCGAGGCCGAAACCCTCGTCGTGGGTGGCGAGCGTCAGGCCGCCCCAGAACACGAAGCGCCCATCCTTCTCGAAGGATTGCCGGGAATAGATCGGCTCGAACTTCACCCCCTGGGTCCCGAGCCAGCGCAGCGCCGCGCCGCTCTCATCGATCAGGATGCGCTGCTCCCGCGAGAGCGGCCGCCCGTCGTTGAAGCCGAGGAGATCCGCCTCGAATTTCTCGGCGGTGTAGGCGCCGAAATCGGTGCGGGGCAGGCGCGGATCCTCCGGATCGGCGAGTAGCGGGAGCAGGTCGTCGTTGCCCTCGTAGACGAAGCGCATGGCGCCGGCCGTGTAGGCGGTGTTGCCGCCCGCCAGATCCTGCTCGGCCTTCTCGATCATCAGCACCGAGGCGCCGCGCTCCAGGGCGGCGAGGCCGGCGCTCATGGCGGCGTTGCCGGACCCCACCACCACAACATCCCACTGCGCATCGCCCGAACGCGACATCTCCGTCTCCTCACCCGTCATCGTTGATCGATTGATTGTATACGCCTGCATGCAATATCTCGCAAGCGTTCCGGACCGCCGGGTTTCACGCTAAGGCGCAGGCGAGGAGAGCCGGGCATGAAGGCGAGCGAATCGGAGCGCTCCAGCGGCGCTGGCGCCTATGAGCGCCTGCTGCGGGCGATCGAGGAGGGCGAACTCGCGCCCGGCAGCCGCTTGCGCGAGGCCGAACTCGCGGAGCGGTTCCAGATCAGTCGGACGCCGGTGCGCGAGGCGCTGGGTCGGCTCGAGGCGCAGGGCCTCGTCGCCCACGAGCCGCATCGGGGCGCCAGCGTGGCGCAGCTCGATTACGGGCAGGTGAGCGAACTCTACGACCTGCGCGAGGTGCTGGAGGGGACGGCGGCGCGCCTCGCGGCGATCCACGCCAGCGCGGTCGAGACCGAGATTCTGGAGGAGATGGTCGCCCGGGACCGGGCGCTGCTGGGCGACGCCCCGGCGCTGGCGCGGACCAACCGCCTGTTCCACCGGCAGATCCACGGGGCGGCGCGCAATCGCTTCCTGCAGAGCACGCTGGAGACGATGCGCCTGTCGCTGGTGCTGCTGCCGGGCGCCACCACCCTGGCGGCGCCCGACCGTGCCGAGCAGTCGCTCGCCGAGCACGCCGCCATCGTGGCGGCGATCCGCGCCCATGACGGGGATGCCGCCGAGGCCGCGGCCCGGGTGCATATCCGGGCCGCCTTCAAGGCCCGGATCCGGATCTGGCAGGAAAGCTGAGCGGCGACACGCCCCCCATCCGTGCTGCACGGGCCGCGTTCCGCTGGCGCTGCATGCGCCCGGGACGGGACGCGGCGCTCCGGATCCCTCAGGCGTGGGCCGGGACGCGCTCCACCCGGGGGCGGCCCCGGAACAGGCCGAGCGTCGCCACGATGCCGCAGGCGGCGGCCGCCATCAGCCAGTAGCTCGGCGCCGCCCGGTCGCCGGTCTTCTCGATCAGGAAGGTCGAGACCATCGGGGTGGCGGTCCCGAACAGGGCGGTGGCGAGGCTGTAGGCCAGCGAGAAGCCGCTCGCCCGCACATGCGCCGGCACCACCTCGGAGAGCGAGACCACCATCGCGCCGTTATAGACCCCGAAGAAGAACGAGAACCACAGCTCCACGGCGAGCATCTTGCCGAAGGTCGGATCGGCCACGAGCCAGTGCAGGGTCGGGTAGGTCGTCAGCAGCGACAGGGTCGAGATCGTCAGCAGCACCGGCTTGCGCCCGAACGCGTCCGACAGCGCGCCGCCCACCGGCAGCCACAGGAAATTGGTGATGGCGACGCAGAGCGTCACGATCAGGCTGTCGGTCTCGGTGAGCTTGAGGACGGTCCTGCCGAAGGTCGGGGTGTAGACGGTGATCATGTAGAAGGTCACCGTCGTCATGGTCGTCAGCATCATGCCGAGCAGGACGATCCGCCAGTTGGCGGCGACCGTGGCCAGGATCTCGCGGGTGTCGGGGTGGTGGGTCCGCTTGGCGAAGGCCTGCGTCTCCTGCAGCGAGCGCCGGATGAAGAAGATGAACGGCACGATCAGGCAGCCGATGAAGAACGGGATCCGCCAGCCGAAATCGCCGATCTGCTGCTTGGTCAGGAAGGCGTTCAGCCCGTAGCCGATCAGGGCGGCGAACATGATCGCGACCTGCTGGCTCGCCGACTGGAATGAGGTGTAGAAGCCGCGCCGCCGCGGGGGTGCGATCTCGAACAGGTAGATCGAGACGCCGCCGATCTCCACGCCCGCCGAGAAGCCCTGCAGCAGACGGCCGGCGAGCACGATCAGGGGCGCGGCGACGCCGATGGTCCCGTAGCTCGGGCAGAAGGCGATGAGCACCGTGCCGCTCGCCATGATCGCCAGGGTGACGATCAGGCCCCTCCGGCGGCCGATCCGGTCGATATAGGCGCCGAGCACGATCGCCCCGAGCGGGCGCATCAGCGCGCCGAGCCAGAACGTGCCGAAGGTCAGCAACAGCTCGGTGGTCTCGTTGCCCGCGGGGAAGAACGCCCGCGCGATGTAGGTGGCGTAGAACCCGAACAGGAAGAAGTCGAACATCTCCAGGAAGTTGCCGCTCGTCGAGCGGAGGATCGCCCCGATCCTGGATTTGAGGGTCGCCTCGACGGCACCCGATTCACCGACCATGGCGCAAGGCTCCCTGGGTGCCCGTCAGGCCCCGATCCACTTCATGGCCACGATCGTGCCGGTCACGGTCAGCGCGCCGCCGATGCGGGTGGCGATCTGCGCGAAGGGCATCAGCGCCATGCGGTTGGCGGCCGTGAGGATCGCCACGTCGCCGGTGCCGCCCTGTCCGCTGTGGCAGGCATTCACGATGGCGGTCTCGATCGGGTACATCCCGAGCCACCGCCCGACGCAGAACCCCGTCACCATCAGCGTCGCCACCGTCGCCACGATGGTGATCAGGTTCACCAGCGTGAAGGCGGCCATCAGCTCGTGCCAGGGCGTCATCGCCACGCCGATGGCGAAGAGCAGCGGGTAGGTCATCGAGACCTGGACGAACTTGTAGACCACGAAGCCGCCGGCCTGGAGATGGGGCGAGACGGCGCTGGCGAGCTTGGCGAAGACGGCCAGGAACAGCATCGCCACCGGGGCCGGCAGGCCGACCAGGTGGTGGGCCATCACGCCGAGGAGGTAGAGGGTGATCGCCGTCAGGCCGGCGGCGCCGATCGTGGCGGCGTCGATCTGCCCCCGCGCCGCCTCGGCCCGGGCCTGCGCGTCGCTGGATTTCAGGTCGTCCGAATCGGGCTGGAGGCGTCCCTCGCCGGTGAGGTGGGGATAGCGCTTGCCGACGGCGTTGAGGGTGCCGGAGAAGATGATGGCCGTGAGCGACCCCAGCATCACCGGCGGCAGGACTTGGGCGAAGACCACGCCCTGCTGCTGGCCGAGGATCGCCGCGTAGCCGATGGAGAGCGGGATCGCCCCCTCGCCGACGCCGCCGGCCATGATCGGCACCACGATGAAGAAGAAGGTCTTGTAGGGGCCGAGGCCCAGCAGCGTGCCGACCAGCGTACCCACCAGCGCCGCCATCACGGAGCCCGTCGCCAGCGGCGCGAAGATCTTGAGGAAGCCCTTGATCAGGACCTCGCGGTCCATCCCGAGGATCGAGCCGACGATGATCGTGGCGATGTAGATGTAGAGGAAGTTGGTGAACTTGGTGAAGTCGGTGATCGCCTTCACGACCTGCGGCGGGACCAGCGCGTAGTAGACGAGCGCCGAGGGGATGAAGGTCGCGAAGATCGCGCCGGCTCCGATGTTGCGCAGCACGGGAATCCGCTTGCCGATCTCCGCGCAGGTGAACCCGCCCATGACCAGCACGGCGATCATGGTCGGCCCGTCGGGCTTGATCTCGCCCTCCTGGACCAGGACCGCGAGCAGAACCGCCAGGACGAGGTAGATCGGGAGCGGGATGATGCCGATCTTGAGATCGACGAGTCGCCACCAGCCCTCCGGCCAGAACCGGGCGGGCCGTCCCACGGCCATCCGGGTCTCTGCCGGTGATGGAACCGGACTCGGAGAGGCGGTGCTGGTCATCGGCGTCCCCCGGGTAGTCTCGCGCCGACGGGTCGATCCGGCCTCCGCCGCGTCAGCGCGGCCACGCAGCCAGCCGCGATCCGTCGAGCTCCGCACAGACGGCGGAGTTAAAGTGACACTCGGCGTATCAGCGCGGGCGGAGAGCGGCAACGCGACCCGAGGAACAAAGCGCGCGACCTGTCCCGCGGCTGGGGATTAAAAGTCGGCCCCGAAAGCCGGCTGCACAGCCCCGCGGCGCGCGGTCGGTGCGGATTGCCGGGCGCACGGGCCAGACGCAAACGGCCCGGCGCAGGGCCGGGCCTCGAGGTTCGACCGGGACGGGACCGGCGCCGGGATCGCGACCGCGGCGCCGAGTTGCCGGATCAGAAGTCGCGCTGGACGCGCAGGCGCACCTGCGAGACCGAGTCCTGCGTCGCGGTGCGGACCGGACCTCCGGCATTGATCGCCGAGATGCGCGCCGCCGAGTAGGCGGTTGGGTCCTTGTCGAGATCGATCGCCCGGCCGCGCTTCATGCCGATCTGCGTGTAGAAGGCCTCCACCCCGATATCGAGGTCGCGCACGGGCGACCAGATGATGCTGCCGCCCGCCACGAACTGGTAGGTGTCCCGCAGCGCCTGGCTGAGCTGGTAGAACCGGGTGCCCGGCACGCCGACCGCGTTGGTGCCGAAGCTGGGGCTGCCGGTGATACCACTCACGAGGCCGTAGATCGCACCCTGAGCCGCACGCGCGCTCTGCGAGAAGCTCTGCTCGCCGTAGGAGCCGAAGAAGGCCGAGCGCCATTCCGGCGTCCAGTAGTGCAGGTACGACGCCGTCGCGGTGAAGCTCTGCGAGGTCTGCAGCTGGCCGGTGAACGGGTTGATCGTCGCGTCCGAGAAGTACTGCGCGAACTTCTGGCCCTGGATCGTGGTCGTGCTCTGGATGTACGAGCCGGTATAGGCGGAGTAGCCCGTGTAGAGCTGCGCGCCGTCGCCATAGGCGCCCTGCAGGTAGAGGGCGTCGCCCGGGGCGACGAACGGCGTGTTGATCTTCAGGCCGCCCTGAACCGCCCAGCCCTGCGTGTTGCGGGTGTGCGCAGGAACCACGATGGGCCCGACGCCGCCGCCGCCGGCATTCGCGGCCGTGGACAGGTTGCCGACGTTCAGCTCGTGGGTGGCGGCCGAGAGCTGGGCCGAGCCCCAGGCCTGATCGAGGCGGACGACGCCGACGAAGTCGGGCAGGCGCTCGCGCTGGATGCTGTCGACGTAGCTGTAGCGGGACGGCAGGCTGTTGGTGTAGCCGACGAAGACCGGGAGCGGCTGGTTGGTCACGCCGAAGTTCGACACGCTGCCGGTGCTGACGAGGGCGGAGACGCCGAGCGGCGAGAAGATTGGGCTGCGGCGGAAGACCGGATCTTCCACCGACAACGACGCCGACAGCCCCCCCCCCGACGGGGGCGGGGGAGGCGGACCGGGGGGGCGGCGGGGCGACCGGCCGCGGCGG
>CAXDNE010000209.1:0-13497 GCA_963990595.1 uncultured Methylobacterium sp. | reverse complement strand
CTTCCCCGCTCAGCATGAGCGTATCAGAGGTGTCCGCGACGACGAGGGAGGATCACTGTCACGTCCCGCGCGAACGGCGGATAACTTCTCCATCAGGGCGCCAGGCCCTGCTATGATCCGCGCGAGCTTTTCCTCGACTTCTCTGCGTTTCGCGACCGAGACCATCGGTGTGTTTATGAGCTGACTCCTCCGAGTGTCGCAACAGGCGCACTCTACGCGGCACCTCCCCTGAGATCCTTCGCTTCGCTAACTCGCCCGTATGAGTTACATGTCGATGTCAGCCAAGGTGCGTACCGTTACGGTTGTAATCTGCGCGCGCTCCAGAGCCGCGCTCGCCGATCCGGTCACAGCCCTCTGTCACCATGCGGCCTTCGCACGCGAATAGCGCCATACGAACGCCTCACGCCGGCGCCAAATTTCAGCGCTCAGCGTCCGGCCACAGGGATGAGTGACATGCCAAGCGACGCTTCCGGCACCGATCCCAGTCCCGCGCCCTTGCTGCTCTGCGAGCTTCTCGTCCCGATGCCATGTCGAGCCTGCCTCCCGCGCCGGAACCTCACTGCCGCGCTCGATGGCCCCTCCGTCGCAGCGTCCGGTGCGGCATTGCTGGTCCAATAGGCCTATGAGCGATCACAACCCGCGCGTACCTCCGCCGATCTTGCGCGCCAAGTTCCCCCAAGCGGCGTCCGCCTTCACTCCGCAGAATCTCTTGCGCGAGGCACGCCGTCAGAAGAGTCTGCCCGACACGCCTGTGCCGGAGATCTGCATTCTCGACCCGGACGGAGATATTGTTCGCCATCTACGCGCCAGCGGTCGCACCCAGCATGTCGAGGGCTGGGCCTGCTACCACAGCGAGATGGACCGCTTCGAACAAGGTGGGCGCGAGTTCGGCATCGTCGGCTGTGCAGTCGGTGCGTCCTACGCTGTACTGGTGGCCGAGCAGATGTTCGCGTCTGGCTGCCGCATGCTGATCAGCATCACCTCGTCCGGTCAGATTATGGCGCTACGTCCTCCACCGTACTTTATCCTGATCGAAAAGGCGCTGCGCGATGAGGGGACCAGCTACCACTACCTCCCCCCGGCCGATTACGCTGAGGCCGCCCCAGCCCTCGTGGCGGCGATCAGCCCAGCGCTCGCACACGCGGGCGAGCCGGTCGAACGAGGTGCGACCTGGACCACCGACGCCCCCTACCGGGAAACTGCCGAAGCAATCGAAGCAGCACGGGCGGAGGGCATTCTGGCGGTCGAGATGGAGGCGGCAGCACTCTATGCATTCGCCAGTGCGCGCGGCAAGGCCGTGCTCTGTTTTGCCCACGTCACCAACCAGATGGGCCAAGCGGGGGACTTCGAGAAAGGTGAGGCCAATGGGGTCGCGGCCTCTCTCTCTCTGGCTCAAGCTGTCGCGAAAATTTGGCTGCAAGTGCGGGATCAGCGCGAAGATTAGCCCCGGAGCCAAGTCGAGACATACATCGATGCAACGGCGGCTTCATCGCCAGCCTACGCAGCGCCGTCAGGTCAACAGCGGAACGGCTCGGAACCGGGTTCGTACCCCGCAGAGGAGAAAGCTCATGTTCCTTTCGTTTGAATTCTACTGGTCTTTCCGCAGTCCCTATTCCTACATCGCCTTGCCGCGAGTGATCGCCTTGACGGAAGATTTTACAGTCAACGTCGAGATGCGCGTGGTGCATCCCGCGGCCATCCGCAATCCGGCATATTTTCGAGCGATGAACCCGCTGTCGCGGCCATACTTTCTACGCGACAGCGCGCGCGAGGCCGCCTTTCGCGGCTTGCCCTTTCGCCGTCCGCAGCCCGATCCGATCGTTCAAGACAGCAAGACTCTCGCAATCGCCGAGCACCAGCCCTACGCGCACCGCCTAGGCCGGCTCGGCGTTGCCGCCTCGGAGCGAGGGCGAGGGCTGGCATTTTGCAGCGAGGTCTCGCGCGTGCTGTGGGACGGCAGTGTCGACAACTGGCATCAGGGTGATCACTTGGCGCGGGCTGCGGAACGCGCAGGGCTTGACCTCGCAGAGCTAGACCGCGTCGTCGCGGCGGAACCCGAGCGCCACGAGACAGTGCTGGCCGCCAACGATGTGGCTTTGCGAACTGCCGGGCATTGGGGTGTGCCGACGGCCGTGTTCCAAGGCGAGCCCTTCTTTGGCCAGGATCGCTTGGAGACGCTCATCTGGCGCCTCCGACAGCATGGGCTAAAGCCGCGAGCCCATATCAAGTCTGAGGTTCCTGCCAGCATCAAGGAGGGCGGCCAGACAGCTTAAGACGCTGCGGGCCGCGTCGGTCCCGACCAAATTGCAGGAGATCTCAACTTGGTAAGCATTGGGACGGCAAACCATCCCTCGACGCCGAGACCCGCTCGAAGCTTGAGCGGCAGCCTAAGGGTTCAGGACCGTTTCGCGACCTGACCGAATAGCACCTTCCTCGACTCGCCGTTGACCGTCGGTGCGTCCTCAGGATTGACGCGCTTCGCGACCTCGTAGGCACGACGGGTTGCCGGCCTGGCTCTGACAGACTCGAACCACCGTTTTAGGTGCGGAAAGTCGTCAAGATCCTGACTTTGTCGCCGATACGGGACAATCCATGGATAGCAGGCCATGTCGGCAACGGAATAGTCCCCGGCGATGTATTCACGATCGGAGAGGCGCCGATCGAGAACCCCGTATAGGCGATTTGTTTCGTTGACGTAGCGATCCACAGCGTATTGGATCTTGTCCTTCGCGTATCCTGCGAAATGATGGTTCTGGCCTGCCATCGGCCCGAGGCCACCCATCTGCCACATCAGCCACTGCAAAACGTCGAACCGCTGACGCGGAGCACTTGGCAGGAACTTTCCCGTCTTCTCCGCCAAGTAGAGGAGGATCGCACCTGATTCAAACACCGATATCGCTGCTCCGCCTCCGGTAGGTTCATGGTCGACGATCGCAGGTATCCTATTGTTCGGTGAGATCGCCAAAAAATCTGGCTTGAACTGATCACCTTTACCAATCTCAACAACTTTTACATCGTAATTAACTCCACACTCCTCCAGGCACATGGTAATTTTATGACCATTGGGCGTGGTCCAATAGAACAAGTCAATCATTTAGATTGCTCCTGTACGATTAAATCGAGGCGAATTTACCAACACTATAATGGTCAAGCCGCTCCGATGGATTCGAAACTACCCCGATTTATAGGCTGAAACGGCTGGCGTATCGCGCAATGGACCTGTGGGCGTCGCGGACTTGCCGGCCCGCAGGTGCCACCAAGCTGCCGCGCCCCTTAGCCGGCGCGTTCTCGGCAATCCGGTAGGGCTCCGCCTTGACCGAGTGCTGGAACATTAAACTCTCCCGCTTCTGGCAGAAGCGATCGCGTCGACATCCCCTCGACGGAGGTTCCGGCCGGACGAATGAGAGTGGGGCGGCTTTGGCGCCCACGTCCACCCGCTCAGCCGAGATCAGGCTGCTGTCCTGGCAGCTCGGCGATTCAGCTCAAGTCGTCGGTCGACGCGCTTGACGATTGCGTCGAGAACCGGATGCCGCAAACCCTTCTGAGTCGCTGCTAATTGAACAAGCCTGTCCACTCTTTCGATGTTCACTGCGCCATTGTCGAGCGCCCTTGCTGCTGAGGCGGGACGGGACAAGCCCTGCGCGGCAGCGGCATACTTTTCGAAGGAGACGAGTTCGTCCTTCGTCGCCCCCAGTTGAACGCAGAGATCGACGACGAAGTCGTAGATTGACCGTGACTCCTCGATATCATGATGAACCGCCTCTCTCGCGGTGCGGATCCCGTCCTCAGTGATGCACCGATAGTTGCCGGCCATCAGCATGGCCCACTTAGCCAGAGGTACGAATACGGAGTCAAAGAAGCGCAATTTGACAGGGAGCTCTAACCTGATCCCCTGCGCCTCGAACCGAATCTCGTCGATCTCCCTTCCGAGTTGACGAAGAATATCGTTGCTCCGCTCGCATTCAAAGCGCGCCACCTTGAAGTTTGTGGGTAACGTAACCTGCAGGACGTTGACTTTATCGTCCGGCAAACGAACCGCCTGGGGATCTGGGCTGCATAAGGTAAGCGTAGCAGGATCGAAATCATCCCAGATCTCCGGGGAGGTGAAAGCTGGCCTCAACAGCTCTGGGTCGAGGTTAGGCACGCGATGCATGTAGGGAAGCGGCGGCATGTTCATGATTGACATGCAGGGGACCCGGGATTGTGCGATTTTACGGAGAAGCTCTCGCACACCCGAAGAACCATATTGCGGCTCTTGCATCGCGAGCACGATAAGGTCGAACTCTGCGGGGTTGACCGCGCTGGCTCCGACCGCCGTGACCTTGCCTCGCAAGCGGCGGGAGTCGATTTCGATTAGTTCCTCTCGCCCCTTTACCGGCATACGGACGCGAAACCCTTCAGTGTTGATCAGGTCGGCTTCGGCAGGGAGGCAAACCAGTGTTATCGAATGGTCCCCGAAAAGGATTTTCGACGCGAGCAAGGATCCATAGGACGCCCCGAGGATCAGGATTTTGTAACTGGACATTGGAAGGCCTCACAGAAACGAAGGCATGGGACCGAGGTGCCCTCGGTTCAAGTGTCGGAGGTGGGGACCATCAGCGGTACGTCCGGGCGCAGGAGCGGTACCGCAAAGGCTCCGCAAAGGAGAACGGCCACGCCCGTTCCGAAGGGTACGTTCCAATCGCCGGTCCGATCGATAAGCCAACCGAACGCCACTGGTGAGACGATGCCGGATAAGCCCACCCCCATAATCACGTAAGCGCTTGCCAAACCGGCATATTCTTTCGAAATGTCCATGGAGATCGCGTACATGGGCGCAATCGTCAGTTCAAGGAAAAACATAGCTGCCGCAAGTAATGGCACTACAATTCTAAGGTCTTCCAAGAACATGGATGGCACGATAAAGGCGGCCGCTCCCAGCTGGGACACCAAGATAACACTGCAACGTGCGAGTCGCTTGCGGTTCGTGACCCTCAATATGTAGTCCGAAGCAGCTCCGCCGAAAAAATTGCCGAACAATGCTGCAAAGAATAAGGCGCTTGTCAGAAGCGCCGAGCTCTTAATGTCAGTTTTGTGCTGGTTGACGAAATAAAGCGGCAGCCACGACACGAACACCCAATAGGCCCAGCCGTAAGCGAACATGACGATCGTCACCGGGAACATACGCCGCGTCAGCAGGCCGAGAGGGGTCCTCGCGCGTCGATTGGGCAACGAGACGCTCAGTCCCTCAAGCCTCTTCAACTCGACCCTGGGGTGTTTCCGGGGGTCATCCTGGAAAATCAGCCACCAAACGACCGACCAGACGAGAGCTGCGGCGCCGCAGACCACGAAAGAGATGCGCCAGTCGGACCAGACAATCAGGGCCGTCACAATCGGTGGGGACACGGCCGCACCGAGGCGGGATGCGCTGTGCGTGATGCCCTGGATAAAGCCGAAGCGGTGCGGCGGATACCAGTTCCGCATCGCCTGCGTGGCTGCAGGAAAGGCAGGCCCCTCTCCGAAGCCGACCGCCAGTCGTGCGAGAAACAAGGTCGCGAGGTCGCCCGCGAGACCGGTCGCAATCGTGCCGAGGCCTACGACGACGACTGAGGCGGCGAGGGTTGCTTTCGCTCCGTATCTGCGAGCGCCCCAACCTCCGAACAGGACTGAGGCGAGATACGCCCAAGAGAACGCACTGAATGTAAAGCCCATCTGAGCGTTTGTCAGCTCGAAATGATCTTTCACGGATCCTGCGGCCGCGGAAATATTGACGCGATCGAGGTACATGATCGCGAAAAGAACGCATAGTAACGTGGTGACGAGCGTGTGAGCGTTAGCGAAGCTCCTTGGGCTTTCTGCCTTATCGCAGTCTACGGCTTCGGCCCGCTGTAGGATGACCATCGCTTCTCTCCCAAGACATATTATTATCTCTTTTTGTAGATTTACGAATTGTCAATTTTACTCTATACAGCGTAGAAGGGTGGTAAATTCCCCAAAAGAACATCGCTTGCAGCTTCGGCACCGCCTTTCCGGAATGGGACCTCGACGGCCTTCAGTCCCATTTCGATGCCAGACAACGTTCCTAGGATGGATGCGCTGCTGAAATCACCGAGATGGCCGATGCGGAAAACCCGGTCGGCGAGTGGTCCCAAACCGTTGCCGAGCGAGATGTTCGCGCGGGTGAGAATCTCCCGCCGCAATGCGTCGGCGGAGTGCCCCTCGGGCAAGCGCACGGCGGTTAAGGAAGACGAGTATTCGGCGGGATTCAGACACTGGAGTTCGAACCCCCAGTGTTCGACAGCCCGGCGGGTCGCCGAGGCGGCCCGATCATGTCGGGCGAAGACCCGGTCCATTCCCTCTTCCTCCAAGAGGTCGAGGGCGATTTTCAATCCCTGCATAAGGTTGGTCGATGGCGTGAAAGGAAAGAAGCCGCTCGCATTCGCGACCAGCATCTCGTCCCATCCGAAGAAGCTTCGCGGCAACCTGGCCCGTTTGGAAGCTTCGACCGCCTTGTCGGAGATAGCGTTGAAGCTGAGGCCGGGCGGCAGCATCAAGCCCTTTTGCGACCCTCCCACGGTGACGTCGACGCCCCACTCGTCGTGCCGGTAGTCGATGGACCCAAGCGACGAGATCGTGTCGACCAGGAGCAGTGCAGGATGGCCGGCGGCATCGATCGCATGTCGGACGGCGGCGACGTCGGACGTGACGCCCGTGGACGTCTCGTTGTGAACCACGGCGACCGCCTTAATAGAATGGTCCTTATCGGTGCGGAGACGATCTTCAATTTTTTGGGCGTCGATGCCGGATCGCCAGTCCGCCGCGATGATTTCAGCCTCGATTCCGAGGGCTTTGGCCATCTTTCCCCAAAGCGTCGAGAACCAGCCGGTCTCGAACATGAGCACGCGGTCGCCCGGAGATAGGGTATTCACGAGCGCCGCCTCCCAGGCGCCCGTGCCCGATGCAGGGTAGATGATTACCGGGCGCTCAGTCTGGAAAACACACCGGATCCGGGTGAGCACGTCGAGTCCGAGCTCCGCAAATTCGAGGCTGCGATGATCGATCGTCGGCTTGGCGATGGCGGCCAAGATCGGCAGGGGCGTATTGGTAGGACCTGGGATCTGCAGGAAGTGGCGGCCGGACGAGTGCTGCAAGGGTGCCTCCTGTATCCGAAGCGGGATTGGAAAAGGCCGCGGCGGCGTTCACGGGAGGCCATTGCGGCCGTGCTTCCGGAACGCGGGGCGCTCGGACATCAATTCGTAATAGGCGGACACCGCTGGGTAATCGGGACGTCTCAGGCCCGGATGGGTCAGGCTGAACCAGCGGTTGACGACCAACCCCATCGGGATGTCTGCCACCGTGAAGCGATCTCCTAAGACGTAGGGACCGTTCGCCTCGAGATGGCCGTTGAGCAGCCCGACGACGTGGATGAGCTCCTTCTGACCCTGTTGCACGTACCAGGGATGGTCATAGGGTGCTTCGCCAAGTTGGCCGCCCAGAAACGCACCACGAAGGGCGTGCGTCACGTCGTAGGCGACCCAGTCCATCCATTGTTCGATGGATTGCCGTCCTGCTGGATCATCCGGGTAGAGATCCGTCGCGCCATGCTTTGCGGCGAGGTAGCGCACGATCGAGTTCGACTCGCGCATGACGTGCGGGCCGTCAATCACGACCGGCACTTGACCAGTCGGGTTGAGCTTCAAGAAATCCAAAGTATTGGTTGGAGCAAAGCCACGGCCGAAATCCTCGCGCGTGTATGGGATGCCGATCTCGTCGCAAACCCACAGGATCTTCCGCACGTTGAAGGAGTTGGACCGACCCAAGATACGGAGGGGAGCCGTGGCAGATCGCTGGGCCACGTGCGCCTTGCTTACCTTGCCGGGATTCAGTGTGTCGGACATCGATGCGCTCGAATTTTCGTGACCATCCGATTGAACGACGCACCATCTCAGATGTAAAATTCAAAAATAAGATAGCTTTATGAGGATTACCAATGAATGTCGGCCTCCGCCCTTTGCGGATGTTCCTCGCGGTTGCGAAGCACGGGAGCTTCAGCCGAGCCGCCGAGGAGATAGGCTCGTCTCAGAGTGCGGTGAGCCTCGCGGTGAGGCATGTCGAGGCTGAGCTCGGCCTCAAGCTCTTGGACCGAACCACACGTCAGGTGCGGTTGACAACGGCCGGACAAGCGCTGGCGGCGACCGCTTCGCGTCTTATCGGAGAGCTGGATGCTGCTCTTAGGGAGTTGCATGACATTGGGGTGCAACGTCGAGGCAAAGTCATGATGGCCTGCGTGCCTTCGGTTGCCCGAAGCCTAATGCCCATCTGTATCGCACATTGCTCCCGTCGGTGGCCTGAAGTGTCATTTGCGATTGACGATGTTCCGGCCGAGACTGTCCTAGAGAAGATCTTGCGCGGCGATGTTGAGTTCGGTCTGTCAAGCGGCGAGGTTGGCGGACCTGATCTTCACGTGGAAAGCTTGATGAATGACCGGTTTCTGCTGGTATGTCGTCGCGAAAATATCTTCTCACGGCGCGGGTCGGTCGCCTGGACGGATCTTGCAGGCCAACGCCTAATCATGCTGAATAACACCTCTGGAAGCCGGCGACAAATTGTTGATGCATTCAGCAATATCGGTATCCGACCAGAGATATTTCTGGAGCTTGCTCAGCCGAGTTCAGTCCTGGCGATGGTCGAGGCTGGATTAGGGATGGCTGTGCTTCCGAATCTCGTGGCACCGGCAGAACACCATCCGTCCCTTTCAGCCTTGCCGCTCGTCGCTCCCTCACTGAGCCGGACGATCCTACTTCTGAAGCGGCGCGATAGATCTTTGTCCCCGGCCGCCGAAGCGGTCTGGTCCGTGTTGAAAGAGCTATTTGGGCGAGAAGCTGACCGTTGATCTCGGGAGCGTTTCGCCGCAGCACGCTCCTCCGTTCCATGGAGATGATCGGCTTAGGCCCATATTCCTTTGGCTATGCGATGCTCCTCGTGCCGGACTTGAACGAGAAGTGAGATAGCAGTCCGGCCGAGCGAAGAGGTCGAGCGACGGACTGGGCGTTCCGCGATCGTCTTAGCCCCAGGCGCTCAACCAAATCGTCGCGATTGCCGTGCTCCCGTGCAATCCAGAGATCCGATCCACTCGCCGCTCCTCTACGAGGTTGGAGTTGCCGGGTCGGTTTACCCAGGAGCGGCAAGCCAGGAGATTTGTGGCGGAACCTGGCGCGTCGCCACCTTCGTGCAAGCCCAAATCGGCATCCACAAGGACGCACCCTGACGATGCAGTCCCTGTGCCTGAGAGTTTCCGGGGCGGTTGCTCCGTCGACGTCGAGAACGATTTAGCCGCCTCGATCTCTCCCACATCGTCGTAATAGACACCCGACTTGTAGACAAACCGCAGACCACGGGCAGGAGACAAAAGTTATTCAATTGACTTGGTACGTCAACAACCTTCGGAAATTGGATGAAAAAGGTGTTTCGCAAAGGCTTAGCGCGCCACAAGCAAAGCTTATTAATTTATGCATACAGCCTTACCGAGGTGGGAGTTAGGGATCGCTTTGCTTTGCCGAAACGCCACGAACCCATCGTGCTGCCCTCCTCTGAAAGTTGGTGTCCAGTCAGCTTGGGGCACAAGCGTCGTCCTCGCAGCCGGCAACCGCGCGGGGGTGCAACGGCGGCAGAGCGGAGGAACATGATCGCGGCCGGAAGGTCGCGCTGAGCATCGCTCGTCCGCGGTACGAGACGCCATGTCCGTCCGGACACAGAAGCCCCGCCTCGTGCGGCGGGGAGGTCTCGCCAGCCTGGCCGACCGAAGAGCGCGAGCGGTGGTATCACGACTGCAACTCAAGCACGCGGCGGTCGCGAGCGCCGGCCGCCCTGTGCGGAAGGATCCAGCTGTCGTCTGCGACAGGTTGGGCGCCTCGCGGAACTGAGCACCAAAGGTTCCTGCTTTCCGCAAGCCAAGCAAGTCCATCAGGCCGTTTCGCTGAAAACGAGCGGATCACGATCCGCGCAAGCCTTGATCCCCTCGATCAAAATACGGCCGAGCCTGATGCAACCCTGCCCCGTGCTCCGGCGAACTGCCGGTGACAACGGCACGCGAGGGGACATGGTGCAGCTCAACCAAATGGCCGCCGATCTGTTCGAGGCTGCGGTCGGGGCTTACGGCGAAGGTAATTTCGTCGCCGCATCCACCTTCGCCCGCGCGGCGGCACACGCAGCTCCAACGGCTTCGGCCAGTAACTTGGCTGGACTGGCGGAATTTAGACTGGGCAATCATCAGGAAGGCCTAGCGCTTGTTATGCGCGCGGCGTCCATCGATCCCTCCAACCCCGAATACCCGAACAACCTAGGCTTCATGTTGCACGTCCTCGGCGATTTCGAGAAGGCGCGCACGGCGCTGGATCGAGCCCTCGCGCTCAACCCGGCCATGGCCGAGGCGGCGAACAACCTGGGAGCGGTGCTCGAAAAGCTTGGTGACGACGAGACGGCCATCGCCTGGTACCGGCGCGCCCTGCAGATCAACCCGGCTTACGTCGATGCGTCACACAATCTGGTCGCCGCGTGCGCCAGGGTAGCGCCGCAATGGCATTTTCCAATGATTGCCGACCGGGCGCGTAACCAAGCCTATGCGGACGCACTGAAGCGGATCGCGCCTGGGCGTCGGATCTTGGACATCGGCGCGGGTTCCGGGCTTCTGGCTATGATGGCGGCTCGAGCCGGGGCGGCCCATGTCGCCACCTGCGAGATGCAGCCGGTCATAGCCAGTATCGCAAAGTCGGTGATCACAAACAACGCTATGGACAAAATCGCTGTCTGCGCGGCGAAATCGAGCGATCTGCAAATCGGTCGCGATTTGCCCACACGCGCCGAGGTGTTGGTGACGGAGACCTTCTCTAGCGGTCTCCTGAGCGAGGGCATCTTGGAGACCGTGGAAGACGCTCACCTCCGGCTGCTCACACAAGATGCAGTTGTGATTCCGCGACGGGCAGCGGCCATAGGTTACCTCATCGGCGGTCCAATCATCGAACAACACCTGTTCGCCCAGAGCTGGGACGGGCTGGACTTATCCCCTTTTGATTTGCTCGCTCCGAGCAGGCTGGGGCTGCACTTGGACCGCGTTCCGCACGACATCCTGTCGGAGGACTTCGAGATCTTTGGTTTCAACCTCATGGACCGCCTGTTCCCGCCGGCGCGTCGTCAAATCCGAGTTCCGGTGACGAAAGCGGGAAGAGCCGTTGGCGTTGCGCAGTGGATCAAGCTCGATTTGGATGGAACTAGCGTTTACGAGAACCGTCCCACGTCGGCCGCTGGAGCGAATGGCTGGATGCATTTGATTTATCGCTTAAATAGACCAATCGAAGTCACGTCTGATGACCAGTTATCATTGGTAATGAGCCACAACCGAGCCAATATTGCGATCGGTCTCGATGAAACGAACGGTCTATTAAAGACTACTTCAGGCTGTAGTCAGAATCCACAACTGCACCCTTGACTTATGGATCAAGGCGCCGCCATTGACGTAGAGCGTCTGCCAGCTCATGAACGCTTCCGCGTCCGAGATCAGGAACCCGATGTTGGCGGCGTCTGCTGCGACTGACCGAAGTGATCCGTTGGCACCCTGGCGAGATAGTGCCGCTCGCCCGCGCTGCCCGGCGGGTTGTTCGCCCGGAACAGCTCGGTCTCGGTCGGCCCCGGCGCTACCGCGTTGGCGGTGATCCCGGTCGTGGCGAGTTCGAGTGCCTAGGAGCGCGTGAAACTCGCGAGCGCCTGGGCCCGCTACGACCCGGCCGACAGCGATGGCTTCAGCACGGTCCACCGCGTCGGTGCGAGGTGATCACGGCTCGCCTGTACGCATGGGCGCAAGGAGCGGCCGGCATAGACCTCGCATCGGCACCAGCCGGCCGTCAGGTGTTGCCGGCTCGGTACATCAGACCGAAAGCGAGCTGTCGTTCCCCAGACCTGCGGCCAGTCCCGCGGGAGTAACCGCGGGACGCAGTGACGCCACGGCATGCTGCCGCGACCACCCGATGAGGCGCAGCGCGCTCCGTCTGGCAAGATCCGGCCCCGACCGTCCATGCCGGAGACGGAGTCGGTCTACTTGTCGAAGAGATGCGTCGCGTGGGTGATTGCGCCTCCAGCGCGGATCGCTGCGGCGACGAGCGCGGCTTCGGTCAGCTGTGCGTCGGTCGCGCCCTCTTTCCGCGCCGCTTGGGTATGAAGCTCAATGCAGTATGGACATTGTGTTGTTAGCGCGACAGCAACTGCAATCAGCTGTTTGTATTGAGCGCTGATCGCTCCCTCTTCAAATACAGCCTTGTCGAATGACCAGAACGACCTCATGGCGTCAGGAGCATGTTTGTCAAGATTCTTAAGGCGGCTCAATTTACTCATCTCGAACATCCACGTCCTCCTTGCTTCGAGGGCTTTTGCCCCTGCAAGCAGTTCGCTAGTTCCGCACCCCGGTTACGGAGCCGAAGCAGCTTTCTGAAGCGTCGCCTAAAAGGCAGCCTGAACAGGCGAGGCCGGAGCTGGCCAGAGCTAGAGCTACTGCCGTTCCGTCTGACTCCGCCGGTGTCATGTGGTGGCCAGTGCTGTCATTCGATGTTGTTTGGGTCACGGAGGAGCACCATGGCTGCAGCCCTGTCGCAGGATCTTCGCGAGCAGGTGATCGCCGCCATTGAGGGCGGCTCGTGCCGACAGGCGCCGGAGCGGTTCAAGCGCCGGACCGGGAAGCGCAAGCGCTCCGATCAGCCGATGAATAGGAGTAACGGGGGAATACCCAGGATAACGGTCAGCCGCTGATCGAAAAGAGCGTTACATTTCGGCTTGCCGACGGCCTTGCCGATCCGGTCTGATGGGCCTTGGTTCAAGCCTGGGAGGCCGAGATGCCGAGGCAACAGCCAACGCGGGACGGTGGAAACGGCGGGATCTGAACCAGGAGCCGACCCTCGCGGAGATTGAGCGCGGCGTCCTGTTCATGGCCTACGTCGTGGAGACCTACGGCGAGCGGTATGCTCCGGTCCTCGACAGCTTGATCGTGGACTTGGAGGAGGCTCGAAGGCGGGGCGGCAGCCCTACGGAGAGAGCGAAGCGGATCCTCGACGAAGCAGAGGCAGACGGTCGGCTCGCAGCCGCAAACATCACACGGAAGCGTGGCTGCCAGGAACCCCAAAGGCAGACATGAACACCGCCTTCATCCTCATGGCTCGGTAGGGGCCGCGAGCCTTGGCCCCTTACGGCGCTGGGGTGAGGTGCTTGAACATGTGGGCGCGCGCCTCATCATCCATCTCCGCCTTGAAGCTGAAACGATCCTTTAGGCTTAGCGCCCTCTGAGCAGCAGGTCGCGCGGCGATCTCGTCGTGAAGGCGCTTCACGTTGGGCAGCCTGTCCCAAGCGTCGTCTCCGAGCACGAACGGCACCATCCGCGCCCAACCCCACACGCTCATGTCAACGATGGTGTAGGTGTCGCCAATGAACCGCCCCGGGTTTCCCGGAGGCTCCAACTCTTGAGAGACTGGAGCCATG
>CAXDNE010000208.1:0-13563 GCA_963990595.1 uncultured Methylobacterium sp. | reverse complement strand
GGGCGGGATGGTCGGGGCGCTGAGGATCGGGGTGGTGCTGCTCGGGGCCGCGCTGCCCCTCCAGGCGCACGCGCAATCGTCCGCCAACCTGACCGCCCTGCGCGGGCTCATCCCGGTGGCGCGCCTTCAGACTTCCCCGGAAGGACGGGCGGCGCTGGATGCCAACCTCCGGGTCACCGGGGACATCCAGGCCGGCGCTCACAAGCAGCCGATCCTCCTGCCGTTCCCCGAGCAGCAGCAGCTCGCCCTGCGGGACTGCTTCATCACCGACGGCAACGCGACCAATCTCGCCGACGGCCTCGGCACGACGCTGGCCGCGGCCTATCAGGCCAAGGCGCGCTACGGCGACTACAAGGCCTTCACCAGCATCGCCCCCGCGGTCGCCGACCTGATCGGCTACACCAACAACGTGACGAAGTCGGATTCGAATTCCGGCAAGTACTTCTTCGCCAACGCCACCACGAACGGCAAACATCCGGTCTCGCCCGAGGCCGCCGCGCTCCTGGCCGACGGCGCCGTGCCCGACGTCTTCGGCAGGGCCTATGGCCGCCCGGCCGGCAGCCCGGGCTCTGACAGTTTCGGCAATGCGCGGCCGTTCCAGACCCTGCCGCATCTCCAAGCCTATCGCGGCGCGGATTATTTCGGCGACGCCTCCCACAGCCTCGACTGGCTGCGCGGGCCCAAGCAGGATCTCATGAACAGCCCGTCCTACCCGAGCGGGCACACCACCTACGGCTACACGGAATCGATGCTGCTCGCGCTCCTGGTGCCCGAGCGCTACCAGCAGATGGTCGCCCGCGCCGCCGAGTACGGCAACGACCGGATCATCGTCGGGGCGCACTACGCCATGGATGTGATCGGCGGGCGGGCGACCTCGCTGCACGCCCTCGCGCACCTGCTGGCCAACGATTCCGCCTATGTCGGCCAGATCCGGAAGAACCCGGCCGTGCTCGACACCGCCGCGGCGGAGGCGGGCCAGCATGTGAGCGTGACGGATTACCGGTCACTGCTGACGGAAGCCCGCGCCGCCATGAGCGACGCGCTCAAGGCGGGCTGCGGCGATACGGTGGCGGCCTGCGCGGCGCAGGATTCGGGGCGGTTCAAGGATGCGTCCGCCAACGCGGCCTTCTACGCGGCGACCCTGACCTACGGCCTGCCGGTGGTGCATCCGGAGACCGCCGGCCGCCGGGAGGACGTGGCCCAGGTCGCGCCGGAGGCCGGGTACCTCCTCACCGCGGCCTTCCCGACCCTGACGCTGGACGAGGCCAACGCGATCCTCACCGAGACGCAGGGCCCGGGGGGCGGCTTCCTCGACGACGGCTCGGCGTTCGGCCTCTATTCCCGGCTCGATCTCTATACGGCGGCCGGCAAGGCCGCGGCCCTGGTCGCGGGCCGGGACGGGACGGGCTCCGCCACCCGCTGACGGCCCGGGCGCCGAACCGCGCCCCGCCGGGCGGCTACGGGGGCGCCGCGGACGGAGGTCCCGCCGGATCGATGTGACGGCCGAGGAAGGCGCGCGTCAGGCGGGCGACCGCGTCGGTCGCCTCGTCCAGGGCGAAATGGCCGGCCTCCAGGATGTGAAGCTCGGCCTGCGGCGCGTCGCGCCGGTAGGCTTCCGCGCCCGGCACGATGAAGGATGGATCGTAGCGGCCCCACAGCACGAGCGTCGGCCGCGGATGGCGGCGCATCCAGGCCTGCCAGGCCGGGTAAGACGCGACGTTGGTGCGGTAGTCGTAGAGCAGGGCCGCCTGGATCTCGCGCTCCCCCGGCCGCGCCAGGATGGCGTATTCGTCGGACCAGGTGTCCGGGTTGTACCGCTCCGGATGGGGGCTGGTCCCGAGATGGCGCTGCCTGGCTCCTTCGAGCGACGTGAACGCATCGACCTGTTCGGGATGGGCCGTGGGATCGGCCCAGTACCGGGCGATGCCCTGCCATTTGGGCCCGAGCCCCTCCGCATAGGCGTTGGCGTTCTGGACGATGAGCGCGCTGACCCGTTCGGGATGGGCCATCGCCATGCGGAAGCCGACCGGCCCGCCGTAATCCTGCAGGAACAGCGTGTACCGGGCGATGCCGAGCTGGCCGACCAGTCCGTCCATGGTCGCGGCGAGATTGTCGAACGTGTAGGTGTACTGCGCGGGCGACGGCGCGTCGCTCTGCCCGAAGCCCGGATAATCGGGCGCGATCAGGTGGTAGCGGTCGGCCAGCAACGGCAGCAGCGGGTCCCATTGCCGCGACGATGAGGGATACCCGTGCAGCAGCAGGATCGTGGGCGCGTCACGCGGGCCGGCTTCCCGGTAGAAGACCGAGACGCCGTTGATCGCGACGCGATGGTAGGTTGTGGTCGCCGAGACCGAGGGGAGCGGCTCCGCCGCCCCTTCCGCCATCCCTTCCGCTAGCCCTTGCCCCACGCCTTGCGCCAGCGTCAGAGCGGCCGCGAGGATCGTCTTCGTCGGCATGGACCGCCCTCCTTCGCGAGCGAGGTAGAGCGCTCCGATCGGACAGGAAGCGCTGCCCCCGTCCGGCCCGCGCCGACGGATGGCGGCACGCTCCCGCGCGCCGCCTCCGCCGCACGTCAGGGCGTGCGCTTGCGCAGCACGAAGTTGCCCACCATCAGGAATTTCTGCGCCCGCTTGCCGGTATCGACCTCCGTGGTGAACACGTTGCCCTTCGAATCGACGGCGAGGTTGTGGACCCAGTGGAACTGGCCCGCCATGCGCCCGTTGCGGCCGAAGGCGCCGACCACCTCGCCCGTGGCGCGCGAGAGCGTGCGGACCTCGTTGTTGGCGCCGTCGGCGTTGAGCAGATAGGTCTCGTCGGCGTCCGGCCACAGGGCCAGCTCCCAGACCGAGCCGTTGGCCCGGGTGTTCTTCTCGATGAAGAACTCCTTCACGAAGGTGCCGTCCTTCTTGAACACCTGGATGCGGTCGTTGGTCCGGTCGCAGACGTAGACCAAGCCATCGCGGGCGATCCGCACGCAGTGGACCGGGTTGGCGAATTGCTGGGCCGGTGCGGCCGCGGGATCGTAGGGGCCGAGCTTGTCGTCGGTGGGCGGCTTGCCGTAGGCGCCCCACATCCGCTTGAACGCCCCCGTGTCCCGGTCGAACACGATGATGCGGTGGTTGTAGTAGCCGTCGGCGACGTAGACCTCGTTGGCGGCCATGTCGAAATCGACATTGGCGGGCTTGCCCAGGCGGCTCGTGTCGCGGCTGTCCGTCTGCGCGCCGGACTTGCCGATCTGCAGGACGAACTTCCCCTCGGGGGTGAATTTCAGGAGCTGCCCGTCCTGATCGCCGTTGCCGGCGATCCAGACGAAGCCCTGGCCGTCGATCTGGATGCCGTGCTCGTTCGCCGGCCAGTCGTAGCCCGCGCCCGGGCCGCCCCAACTCCGGAGCAGCGTGCCGTCCTGATCGAACTCGAGGACCGGCGGCGCGGGCTTGCAGCACTTGGTGCGCGGCGGGTCGAGGCTCGCGGCCTTCTCGTCGTCGGTGAGCGTCCGCGGCCGCTGGACCACCCAGACATGGTCCTGCGCGTCCACGGCGACGCCCGCGGCCTGGCCCATGATCCAGTCGTTCGGCAGCGGCTTCGGCCAAGACGGATCGACCTGAAAGTGCGGCGCGTCCGCCGCCGCGGCAGGGCCGGCGAGGGCGAGCAGGCAGGCGAGCGCCGGCAGCGCACGGAAAAGTCTCATGGCGTATCCTCCCGCGCCTGTCCCGGCGCTCGCCGCCAGCATGGCGCCCGGGCCCGCGCGGATCCAGCCGCGCCGGCGGGGTCCGGTGACAAAGGCCGGTCGGAGAGGGGCGAAAAGAAAAAAGGCCACTCCCGAAGGAGCGGCCCGAAGTCTAGGGAGGAAACGCCCAAGAAGGGCAGCGGGATCGCGACGCCATCGCCATCCCGCGCTGCACAATCTGCGCTCACAGGAGAAAATTTCAAGAGGATCAGGACAGCAGGGCTGTCCCTTTGTGCGGTGGCACACGAATCCGCCCCCGCCTGTGTTGAAAATGTCGCAGGCGGGCGCGGGCGGTCCAAATCTGATTTTCCCGGCGCGCGACCGGCTCATCACCGCGTAAGTCCCTGACGACGCGCGGATTTGCCGGATTGAACCGCGGCCGGCCTCCGTCGTTCGACTGCGTCTTCTCATCCGCGCCGCGCGGAGAGACGAATTCGCCGCCCGCTCTAGCTTTCCGGCCAAGTCTCCGGCGCGACGATTGAAGCAAGGGTCAGGGTGAGCATGGCGATCCAGGGTGAGCGGATCCGGGTCCTGAACGATGTCGCGCCGCGCGGGGACGGGCACTACGTCCTGTACCTCCTGCAGCAGGCCAATCGGGCCCATTTCAACCCGGCCCTCGAATTCGCCATCGAGGAGGCGAACCGGCTGAACCGCCCGGTCGTGGCCTGCTTCGGCCTGCTCGACGGCGCCAGCGGGTTTCCCGAGGCCAATGCGCGGCACTACGCCTTCCTGCTCCAAGGGCTCGCGGATGCGAAGGCGGCCCTGGAGAAGCGCGGGATCGGCTTCGTGATGCGCAAGGCCTCGCCGGCGCAGATCGCGATCGACCTCGCCACGGACGCCGCGCTCCTCGTTCTCGACCGCGGCTATCTCGCCATCCAGAAGGGCTGGTACAGGGAGATCGCCGCCGCCGTGAAGACGCGGATCGTGCAGGTCGAGGGCGACGTGGTCGTGCCCGTCGAGACGGCCTCGAAGAAGCACGAATACGCCGCGCGGACGCTGCGGCCGAAGCTCAACCGGCTCTGGGACCCGTTCATCGCGGCCTTGAACCCGCGCAAGCCGAAGCGCGCCGCACACGGCCTGAAGCTCGACAGCGCCATCGACGTCTCCGATCCCGACGCGGTGCTCGCCGGCATGAGCCTCGACCGGGTGGTGGGACCGGTGAAGCGCTTCACCGGCGGCGAGACACAGGCGCGCAAGCGCCTGAAAGCGTTCCTGAAGGACGGCTTCGCGGGCTACGGCGCGGGCCGCAACATGCCGGAAGCGGCCGCGGCCTCGCACATGAGCCCCTACCTGCATTTCGGGCAGATCTCTCCCGTGGAGATCGCCCTCGCGGTGCGGGAGGCCAGGACCGGCGACGCCGACGATCACAGCGCGTATCTGGAGGAGCTGATCGTCCGGCGCGAGCTCGCCATGAACCACGTCTTCTACACGGACGGGTACGACGATTACGACAGGGCCATCCCCGACTGGGCGCGCAAGACCCTCGCCGAGCACGCCGGGGACGAACGCCCGCACGCGTATTCGGAAGACCAGCTCGCGGCCGGGGAGACCCATGACCGCTACTGGAACGCGGCGATGCGCGAGATGCGCGAGACCGGCTACATGCACAACCAGCTGCGGATGTACTGGGGCAAGAAGATCCTCGAATGGTCGCCCTCGCCCAAGGAGGCCTTCGCCCGCACGCTCCGGCTCAACAACCGCTACTTCCTGGACGGGCGCGATCCGAATTCGTTCACCAACGTCGCCTGGGTGTTCGGCCTGCACGATCGCCCCTGGCAGAGACGCCCGGTCTTCGGCACGGTCCGCTATCAGAGCGAGAACTCGCTGAAGAAGTTCGACGCCAAGGCCTATCTGCGGGCCGTGGAGGCGCTCTGCGCGGCCGAGGGCTGAGGCGCGTCGCCGGCCATCCGGAAGCCGCGCGGGGGCGCTGACGGGAGCGCCGGCCGGACCGCGAGCCGTCGCGCCGGCATCCGCAGCGACTCGCGCCCGCGTTCCGATCCGTCGGCATCCAGTCACAAACGGGGCCGCGACTCCGGTATCGCGGCCAAGATTCCTTAAGAGCTGGCGTGCAGAATCCGCAGCATCGTCAGCGTTCCGGAGCCGCCCGCATGTCGGAGCATCGCAAAGAGACGCGCCAGAGGGTCTTCCTCAAGGGTCGCATCGTCTTCAACAACGGGTCGTCGAGCTTCGACTGCCTCGTGCGGGATATGTCCTCCTCCGGCGCGCGCCTCGTCATGAGCGATGCCACGACCCTGCCGGAGGTGTTCGACCTGTACATCCCCCAGAAGGACCGGACCTACCGGGCGACCCTGCGCTGGCGCCGGGAGGACGGGATCGGGGTCACCTTCGAGGAGCCGGCCCGGACCGCCGGCGCTCCGGCCGCGCCCGATCCGGCGACGACCGAGGCGTCCATGAGCCTGCTGCTGCGTCGGGTCAGCGAACTGGAGACCGAGAACGCCGCCCTGCGCCGGCTGCTCGCCAGCATGGCGCAGCCCGGCGACTCGGTGAGTGCGGCCTGAGCCTCACCCCTGCGCGTCGAGCGCCGCGCGGATGCGCCCGGCCTGCTCGGCCAGGACCGCGTTGTCGGCCATCCCGCCTTCGTGGCGCTTGAGCGGCACGCCCTCGCGGCGCGGGACGACGTGAACGTGCAGGTGGAACACGGTCTGGCCGCCGGCCGGCTCGTTGAACTGAAACACCGTGAGCCCGTCGGCCTGGAACGCCGCCTTCACGGCGCGGGCGACCTTCTGGACGCTCGCCGTCAGGGCCGCGAGCGAATCCGGCTCGGCATCGAGGAGGCCCCGGGCCGGCGCCTTCGGGATCACCAGGGTGTGGCCCTCGCCCTGGGGCATCACGTCCATGAAGGCGAGCGTGTGCGCGTCCTCGTAGACGCGGTGGCACGGGATCTCGCCGCGCAGGATCTTGGCGAAGATGTTGTCGGGATCGTAGCGGGCGTCGGCCATGCTGCCTCCGGGCGTCCTTGAGCGGGCGCAGGTTGCACGGGGCACCCGTCCGCGTCCACACGGGAACCGGTGGCGCGCCGGAACGCTTGCACCGCCGCGGTTGGAGCGTCGTGCAATCCCGGATTCCGGGGCGGCGCCCGTCGGCAGGGGCGCGTGCAGGGAGTTTCGGATGGCGCATGAGGGAACGGGGGCGATCTACGCCGCGGCCGGCGCGAATCTCGCCATCGCGGCGGCGAAGTTCGTCGGCGGTGCGCTGACCGGTTCGACGGCGATGCTCGCCGAGGGCGTGCACTCGGTGGTCGACACGGCCAACCAAGTGCTGCTGCTCGTCGGCATGAAGCGCGCCGAGCGGCCCGCCGATGCCCGCCACCCGTTCGGCTACGGGCGCGAGATCTACTTCTACGCCTTCGTGGTCGCGCTGATGATCTTCCTCGGCGGCGGTCTCTTCGCGATCTACGAGGGGGTCGCGCGGATCCGCCATCCCGAACCGGACGTGGACGCCGAGCTCCTCGGTTACCGGCTCCCGGGAATCTGGGTGAACGTCGCGATCCTCGGCTTCGCCATCGCGGCCGAGGGCACCTCCTTCCTCGTGGCGTTGCGCCAGTTCTGGTCCGAGAAGGGCCAGCACTCGGCCGTGCGGGCGATCCGGCGCAGCAAGGATCCGACCCTGTTCACGGTGCTCGCCGAGGATGCCGCCGCGCTGATCGGCCTGCTGATCGCGCTCGCGGGCGTCGCCCTCGGCCATCTCCTGGAGATGCCGTCCCTCGACGGCTGGGCCTCTGTGGGGATCGGCCTCGTGCTGGTCGGCATGGCGGCGTTCCTGATGATCGAGACCCACGGCCTGCTGATCGGCGAGGCGGCCGATCCCGAGATCGTCGCGGCGATCTCGGAGCTGGCCCGGGCCGAGCCGGGTGTGCTCTACGTCAACGAGGTGCTGACCCAGCATCTCGGCCCGTCCGACATCCTGGTCAATCTCAGCGTCGACATGGCCGACGAGCTGAGCGCCGGCGAGGTCGAGAGCCTCGTGACGCGCCTCGACCGGGCGGTGAAGCTGCGCAGCCCCGACGTGACCCGGGTGTTCATCGAGATCCAGCAGCAGGGCGACCACGGGGTCCGGGCGGCGGCCTGAGGCGCGCCCGCCCGTCAGCCGCTCCGGCCGATCTGGGCGAGGCTCAGCGCCCAGACCCGCTCCTGCACGGCCTCGTCGCGGCTCTCGGCCGAGGACGTCTTCGGCCGGGCGTGCGAGAAGTACCGGCCGGTGACGCCGTCGAGCTCCGGGGCGCTCGCCGCGTGGAGCGAGGTCTGCGCCCCCTTGTCGGGGCTGGTCAGGAACGGGCGCATCAGCGACCACGCGGTGCCGAACAGGCCGCCGGTATTCCTGGCGAAGCCGGTGTTGATCACGCCCGGATGCAGGCAATTCACCGCGACGCCGCTGTCGCGCAGCCGCCGCGCCAGCGCGTAGGTGAACAGGACGTTGCCGAGCTTGGCCTGGGCGTAGGCCCGCATCGCTCCGTAGCGCCGGGCGCCCTCGATATCGTCGAAGTCGATATGCCCCCGGTAATGGGCCGCGGAGGCCACGTTGACGATCCGCGGCTTCCCCCCGGCCGCCGCCGAGGCCTTCAGGCTCTCGAGGAGTTCGAGGGTCAGGAGCACGTAGCCCAGATGGTCGAGGGCCCAGGTGCGCTCGATGCCGTCGACCGTGAGCGTCCGCCGGTCGAAGATCGCGCCGGCATTGTTCACCAGAACGTCGAGGCGCGGATAGGCCGCGCGCAGGACGCCGGCGAGCTGCCGGATCGCATCCTGCGCGGACAGGTCGGCGGTATGCGCGTCGACGATTGCGCCGGGCACGGCGACGCGCACCCGCTCGGCGCAGCGGCCGGCCTTGTCGGCGTCCCGCCCCACGATCGCGACCCGCGCGCCGAGGCGGGCGAGTCCCAGGGCGGTCTCGTAGCCGATGCCGTTGGTCGCCCCGGTGACGAGGCAGACCCTGCCGCGCATCGCAGCCGGCCTCAGAACACCGCCTGACCGACCGCGAAGGCGATCACGACGATCACGATGGCGATCAGGAGGAACAGGCCGAACAGGATCCGGGCCAGCGAGCCCGCGCCCGAGGCGATGCCGGTGAAGCCGAGAGCGCCGGCGATCAGCGAGATCACGAAGCAGATGAGGGCCCACTTCAGAAGGGTCATGGCGTCACTCCGGAAAGGCCCGCCGGGCGGGCTGACGATTGCTGCCTCAACCGGCACCAAGCGAGACCGTTCCGCGCAATCCTGTCCGGGCCGCTTTTATTCTCAGGACCGGTCAGGCCGCCTGCGCCACCGGCTGTGCCGGGACGTCGGCGCGCTCCAGCATGATCTCCGCGAGCGTGTGGTAGAGGCCGCCGCGGCAGATTACCTTCGAGGTGGCGTCGGCGATCAGGGCCGCAACCATCAGGGGGATCATCATCGAGTGGTTCTGCGTCATCTCGGTGACGATGACGAAGCTGGTGATCGGCGCCTGGAGCACGCCGGTGAGGTAGGCCACCATCCCGATGAGCACGAGGGCCCCCACCGGCATGTCTGGCAGGAGGCCGTGGATCGTGCCGCCGAGGCCGGCCCCGACCGCCAGGGACGGGGCGAACAGGCCGCCCGGGATGCCGCTGATCGAGCTGAGCACGGTCGCGGCGAATTTCAGCGGCGCGTAGGTCCAGCCGGCCGCGGCGTCGCCGTGGAGAATCGCCCGGGCCTCCTCGTAGCCGGTGCCGTAGGCGGTTCCGCCGGAGGCGAGCCCGCACAGGGCGACGCACAGGCCGCAGGCCGCCGCGAAGAGGACCGGCCGGCGCCGGATCAGGCGCCCCGCGGCGCCCGGCAGGCCGCGGGCGAACAGGATGACGACACGGCTGAACACGCCCCCCGCCAGGCCCCCGGCGAGGGCGATCAGCGGCATGATCCAGCTCAAGGCGAGCGGCAGCTCGGCCTGGGTGGTGCCGAAATACGTGTAGTTGCCCAGCAGCCAGAGGGAGGTCAGGCCCGCGGCCACGATCCCGGCGACGATCAGGCCGGACGAGCGCGCCTCGTAGGCCCGGCCGAGTTCCTCGATCCCGAACACGATGCCGGCGAGCGGCGTGTTGAAGGCGGCGGCGACGCCCGCCGCGCCGCCCGCCAGCAGCAGCCCCGGCAGCCGGTCCGGAGTCAGGCGCCCGAAGGCGGCCATGATGGCGGCGCCGACCTGCACGGTCGGCCCCTCGCGGCCGGCCGAGGCGCCGCAGAGCAGGCCCAGGAACAGGACCATCACCTTGCCGAACGCCACCCGGGGCGAGATCAGGCCGTGGCGGAAGCGGGTGTCGCGGGCATGCCGGGCGGCGATCACCTGGGGGATGCCCGATCCCTGGGAATTCGGGAAGACCGTCCGGGCGAGGAGCGCCGCGAGCGCGAAGCCCGCCGGCGTGAGCACCAGGGCGATGAAGGGCGAGGGCGCGATCAGGCGTCGGAACCCGTCCTGCGCGAGATCCGCGCCCTTGGCCATCAGCACGGCGGCGAGGCCCACGCCGATGCCCCCCGCCAGGAACAGCAATCGGCTGCGCCACAGCGGGTACGCCCCCAGGGAGACCGAGCGCAGGCGCATGATCGAGCGGCGGTAGCGGGAGCGCTTCGGGCGCGCGAAGTCGGGGGTTTTCGGCGCCGTGTCCCGTATCTCGACCATGAAAGACCACTTCGTCCGTACCGTCCGAGGGAGCGGTATACCGTCACCGGTAAAGAATGGCGTATCCCGGCGCGCAGCAACCGCATCCGCGACAGGTCTGCCTCCCGGCGCCGCGCGACCGGCGGATCGCAGCCGGCATCGCCGCCGGCCCGAGGGCGGGTGCCCGTCCACCGGTCCGGACACGAATCAACGACGGCGCGCCGCATGCCCACCGGGCGGAAGGGGAGCGCGCGGCGGATCTCGCGCAGGTCGACATCGGGGGATCGGGCCTTCGGGCGGCCTTAGCCATCCGTTCGCTCAGGCGATGAAACGCGGGTCCACCGTCTGGAACAGGTAGAAGCCGTTGAAGCGCACCGCAGTGTCGGCGGCGCGGCCGTCGAAGTCGAGGGGTTGCCGGCTGCCGTCGCAGAGCTTGCCGCCGAAGGTCCACCGGCCGGCGCCGATGAAGGTGGGGATGGTGCTGGCCTCGGGGACCGCGCAGCAGAGGCCTTCCTCGCCCTTGAGCTGGAACAGGTTGTAGCTTCGCATCGGACACCCTCCGCTTGGCCGCCCCTACCGCCAAATATTCCCAATACAGGATCCCGTATTGGGCCGATCCGGCTTGACCGTGCTCATAATGGCACAATCGGTCGAGTTTGTGACGGTCAAGTTTCGGGTACGTTTCGGTGCAGCTCGTCGATCCAGATCCGCGCTGAGCCGTCCGACGGGGCGCGCCAGTCGCCCCGGGGCGAGAGCGACCCGCCGGCCGAGACCTTCGGCCCGTTCGGGAGCGCCGAGCGCTTGAACTGGCTGAAGCCGAAGTAGCGGGTCAGGAACACGCCGAGCCAGCGCCGGATCTCCGGGAGGTCGTAGGCGACCCGCTTGATCTCGGGGAAGTCCGGCGCCCAGGAGCCGCGGTCCCGGTCGCCCCAGGCATGGAGCGCCAGGAAGGCGATCTTCGACGGCCGGAACCCGTGGCGCAGCGTGTAGAACAGGTTGAAGTCCTGCAGCGCGTAGGGCCCGATCGTCGCTTCCGTGCTCTGCGGGCTGTCGTCCTGGTCCACCGGGACCAGCTCCGGGGAGATCTCGGTGTCGAGGACGGCCTGGAGGGTCCGGGCCTCCTCGGGACCGACCTCGCCATTGCCGATCACCCAGCGGATCAGGTGCTGGATCAGGGTCTTGGGCACGCCGGCATTGACCGCGTAGTGGCTCATCTGGTCGCCGACGCCGTAGGTGCACCAGCCGAGCGCCAGCTCCGAGAGGTCGCCGGTGCCGACCACGAGGCCGCCCGCGTGGTTGGCGAGGCGAAACAGGTAGTCGGTGCGCAGGCCCGCCTGCACGTTCTCGAAGGTCACGTCGTAGACCGCCTCGCCCTTCGCGAAGGGGTGGTTCATGTCGGCGAGCATCTGCTTGGCGGCCGGGCGGATGTCGATCTCGGCCGCCGTGCAGCCCAGCGCCTTCATCAGCGCGTGGGCGTTGGTCTTGGTGGCGTTCGAGGTGGCGAAGCCCGGAAGCGTGTAGGCCAGGATGTCGGAGCGCGGGTAGCCCAGCCGGTCGAAGGCCTTGGCGATCACGATGAGGGCGTGGGTCGAATCGAGGCCGCCCGAGACGCCGATCACCGCCTTGCGGGTGCCGGTGGCCTCCAGGCGCTTGGCGAGTCCGGCAACCTGGATGTTGTAGGCCTCGTAGCAATCCTGCGCGAGCCGGGACGGGTCGGCCGGCACGAAGGGGAAGCGCTCGATGCGCCGCATCAGGCCGAGATCCGCGTCCGGCGGATCGAGCCGGAACGGGACGCGGCGATAGGAGAGGGCGTGGCGCCGCGCATCGTCGTCGAAGCTGCCGGCCTGGAGGCGTTCCTGGGCGATCAGGTCGAGGTCGATATCGGCCATCGTGGCCACCGGGCCCTCCGGGAAGCGCTGGCCCTCGGCGAGGCGCACACCCAGCTCGTCGATGCTGGTCTGGCCATCCCAGGACAGGTCGGTGGTCGATTCGCCCTGGCCGGCCGCGGCGTAGACATACGCGCAGGCGCCCCGCATCGAGGCCGCCCGGGACAGGAGCGCCCGCGATTCGGCCCGGCCGACCGTGATCGGGCTGCCCGAGAGGTTCGCCAGCACCGTGGCGCCGGCGAGCGCCGCGCGCATGCCCGGCGGTTCCGGAACCCACAGATCCTCACAGATCTCCACCCCGACCACGAGGCCCGGCAGATCCGCGGCCGGGAAGAGCAGGTCGGTGCCGAAGGGCGCCTCGTGATCGGCGATCCGGATCATCTCGCCGGCGATGCCGGCCCCGGAGGCGAAATGGCGCTTCTCGTAGAATTCCCGGTAGTTCGGCAGGAAGGTCTTGGGCACGACGCCCAGCAGGCGGCCGCCCTGGATGGCGAGCGCGCAGTTGTAGACGCGATGGCGCCAGCGCAGTGGCGCGCCGACGAGAAGCAGCGGCCGTAAGGACGCCGATTCGGCGATCACCCGGGCGGCCGCCGCCTCGACCGCGTCGAGCAGGGTCTGCTGGAGCAGCAGGTCCTCGATCGCGTAGGCCGAGAGGCCGAGCTCGGTGAAAACGGCGAGCGCCGCCCCCGCATCGTGGCTGGTGCGGGCGAGGTCGAGCACCGCGTCGGCGTTGCGCGCGGGCTCGGCCGGGTGGCTGCGGCCGGTGCAGGCCGCCACCCGGGCAAATCCGTGGCGATAGAGGGACCGGAACTGCGCCGGGCTGGCCGCGCGGGGATCGGCGAGGGTGAGGGACGGCGGCTGTGTCACGGGCACCTGACCGGGAAAAGAGGCTGTCAGCCTAAGCAAACGCACGTTGGCACGCCAAGGCCTCGTGCGCTCCGGATTTCGATGGGCCGCAGGGTCGCGATGCGGAACTGCCTGGCGCGCCTCGGACATCCGCTCGGGATGGTGCCGGGCGGCATTGCCGTCGGGACCCGCTTCCGTATCCCGCGTGCGGGCGCTCCCGGCGGCGCGGCAGTCCCCCGGGGAGCGCTGCGCCGCACCCGCCGGGACGCTCTTGGTTTCCGCAGCGCAGGGCCGCGACAAGCCTCCGTTAACGACAAATGGCCTAACTGGGGACAGCCGCCGCGCGACGGCGGATTCCTGTTTCGAGTATCGTTCGAGAACCCATGCGCGCATCGGGACGGCCTCCGTACTCTCACCGTGATCCCGCCCGGCCCGTCCGCGGCGGCGACCGTCCGGGCCTCTCCCTGGGAGCCCTGGCACATCG
>CAXDNE010000207.1:0-13661 GCA_963990595.1 uncultured Methylobacterium sp. | reverse complement strand
AGCGGATCATGACGCCGGCGCGGCGCGCGGTCGACGGCTGGCAGTACTCGGCCCAGTGGTGGCACGCGCCGGGCGGCGATGACGGCGACATCTCGGCGATCGGCGTCTACGGCCAGTACGTCTACGTCAACCGCGACACCGGCACGGTGATCGTGAAGCTCAGCGATCACGGGGCCGAGCAGGACGAGGTCGACACCCTGGCGGTCATGCAGGCCATCGCGGCCGACCTCGCGGCCGGCCACCCTGCCTCGGCCCGCACGGAGCCCTGACCGGGCCAGCCTCCGGGCCCCGTCGCCTGCGCGGCCGGTCAGGCTTCCGTCGCGCCCGCATCCGGGACCGCGGGGCGCCGGGTGATCTGGTTCAGCCGGGCCAGGGAGCGCGCCCGCCAGTTGCGGACGAGCCGCCATCCGACCCGCCTCCACGCGATGGACGGCACCGGCGAGACGGGATCGACGAGGGCGCTGAGAGCCCGCGTGTAGTCGAGCACCAAACCCGGGGTCCAGGTCATGGACCGCGCCCCGCTGCGCAGGAAGGACGCGGCCCAGAATTCCGGCGTGGTCAGCGCCGCGGCGAGCCGCCGCCAGGGGTGACCGCCGCGGCTGAACGCGCCCTCGACGGCGATATCCAGGGCCCGCGCCACCGTGGTCGAGCAATTGCGGCTGATGAAGTTGTAGGTGGTGTCCTGGCGATAGGCGTCCCAGAACGCCCGGAGCCGGGCGGCGTCGATGCCGTTGAGGGCCACCGCGACGGTAGCAGGGCACCAATCGGCGACCTCTGCGGCATGGGAGGGCAGGAAGCGCCCAGGCACGTCGTTCTCGGGACCGGCCCGCAGGCTCGACCGCAGATTGGCGGGCGAGCGGTCGATCTCCACCGCGGGGTAGTGGCTGACGTAGAGGTCGTCCCCCTGCTGGAGGGCGGCGTGGCCGGTGGAGAACCGCCCCGCCTTGTCGACGGAGGCCACGTAGCGCCGGATCAGCCGCTGCCCGGCGGGGGTCGTCGCCTGTCCGGTCGGCGTCCAGACATAGACCGTGAGGCTGCCGGGCTCGCCGGCGGTCGCGGCCAGACCCGGCTCGGCGGTGCCCAGTCGGCGGGTCCGCAGGCCGACCAGCGCGAGGTTGGCGCCGTTCAGGATCAGGAACATCCCGATGCAGTAGCCCACCGTGCCGGCATACCAGGTCGGCCACGGCTGGAGATGGAACAGGCCGAACGCGATGCTGAGCGCGCCCAGAGCCACCGAGATCCGCCAGCCCGTGAATTTCAGCAGGCTCGCGATCGTGATCCGGACCACGCCGTCGACCGTGAAGGCGATGCCGAAGATCATGGCGAGCAGGAAGGTGCTGTGCCGCGTGGCCATCATGATCAGGACGGCCATGACGGTCAGGAGCGCGCCCTTGAACAGGCGCAGCCGCCGCGCGGCGCCGAGGGCGGACAGACCGACGGCGAGGGAACTCCCGCCCTCGGCCAGCAGGATCAGGCCGAACCATCGATCCGGGACGTGGAGCGCCCCGTCGAGGGAGTCGATCACCACGAGGATGCCGAGCAACGACCAGACCAGGCCGGTCGCCAGGATGCGATGCCAGTGCCGGCGCACCGCCGCACGGCCCACGAGAAGCAGCCAGAGAGGCGCCATGCGTCCGCCGACCGCGTCCCCGCTGGCCGGCCCGGGGGAGGCCACCCCCGAGAGGGCGCGCGGGAGAGAGGTCGAACACAAGCCGGACATCAGCGGTCGCCTTCGAAAGCGCGCATCGGAGAGCCTCTCTCGGAAAGTCCGCCGCATCGTCCGGCCGGGGAAAACGCGCGGTGGGCGGACGCCTTGCGGCACACCTCGGACGCAAGATCCATGAGCGGCCTGAGAACTTTGTTAATCGCCTCCCGGGCGGCGGGCCAGCGGACGGGGCCGGAGCCGGGATAAGCTGAACGATGTCGAAGGACGCGTCGCGCGCCCGCACGCATCCGGGCGGGCCAACGCCCCTGCATCCCGCGGCGATCGGGCCGGCGCGGGGTGAAGGTCCCTCAGGTTCGACCGATCCGCGCGCCCGATCGGGCTGCCGCCATCGCCGCGGCCGGCCCACGGCGCCGGTACCGGCCCGCACACCACAGCAGGATAAAGAATAATCGATTGCCGCGCGAATCGTCTGTCCGAGGACCCGCATCGCTGTCGCACGAGGACCGGCCTGTATTCATATCTTATGCCCACGCCTCGACTATTTTGCATTATTTGATCGATCCATACCGGGACGATCACGGCATTCGCCGTCCTCAAGACACGTCCTCCTGCGCTACGGTTCGCGATGCGAGCGGACCGCGATCTGCCGGGCCGCGCACACCTATAGGCTGCCTCGACCGCGCCACGCGCGGCCAACCGCGACCGCCGGACCGCATCTCCGGGGCTGATTCGCGCGCCTTCAGCCTGTCATCGTGTCCCCCTCGGGAAGTCATCGCGGATCCGATGCCGCTCGATCTCTGAGAATGCGCAATATGTGCTGAGTGCTCGCAACAAGGCAACCTCATGTTGCCAAGCAAGAGCAAATTGTGTTCAAAGATCATCTTAAGATCACCGCTGGACAAATTGCCTGAGTTTTGTATTGTTAGGTGCCAATGTTGGCAGATCCGAAGCACTTGATCGGAGAATGGCGCGAGAAAATCCGATTAAATTCTCGATTTTTCTCGGCCGATTTCGATCCACTTCGTTTCTCTGTATCGGGGGGTTTTATGGACACTATCGATTTGCATGAGAAATCATCGAATCCCAACACGGACCTGATCAAGTGCACGGCCTCACTGGTCGCGGCCTAAGTCTCCCGGAACCCGGTGGGCGTTGCCGACCTGTCGGGTCTGATCGATCAGGTGCACACGGCGATCTCGGTCCTGCAGGGGGGCGGCTCGGGTTCGAGCTGGAGCGGGCCGACCGACGCGCAGATCGAGGCCTCGATCCAGCATGACGGCCTGATCAGCTTCATCGACGGCCGGTCGTACAAGACGCTGAAGCGCCACCTCACCGCCCACGGGCTCACCCCCGAGCGCTACCGGGCCAAGTACGGCTTGCCGGCCGACTACCCGATGGTCGCCCCCGGCTACGCCGCGAAGCGATCGGAGATCGCGAAGGCGATCCAGCTCGGCCATAAGGCGGCCTGACGGACGCGCCCCGCTTCGCCTCTCGCCGACGGCCCGACCGGACCGCCGGCGGAGCGCCACGCCCAAGCGACCCGGGCCAGGCCCTGCGGAACCGGAATCCGGTTCGGCACGGCGCAGGGACCTGAGGTCCGCTCGCCGGGGCCGGCTGGGGGGCCGAGCCCGAGAGCGGCGGGCGATTGGGCGGGGCGGCCCGGGCCACGGGACTTCGCCGGCCTCAGGGCCGGCGACCTCCGCTCCCCGTTCAGGCCTTGGCCACCGCCAGGGTTCCGTCGTCCATCGCGACGAAGCGGATTCCCGCCCGGCGCAGCGCTTCGACGGCGTGAAGACGGGAGCGGCTTCCCCGGTGCTCGCGGCCCTCTTCCAAGCGCCGCACGGTGGAATGCGACAGGCCGCTCGCCTGCGCCAAGTCCATCATCGACCAGTCGAGCAGGGCCCGCGCGGCGCGCAGATGGTGACCGGTCACGGATTGCTCGAACCCCTCGCGCAGGGTGTCCGGCAACCGCAAGCCGGCGCGGACAGGGTATTTGAGCCCGTAGCGGCCGAGATACGCCCCGTCCGGATCCCAGACCGGCATGGTGAGGATCCGGAAATGCCAGAGCTCGCCGTTGGCGAGCCGCTCGTGGGCGGTGCCCTGGAAGAAGGTCCGCCGCTCGATCCGCTCCTCGGCCATCGCCTGGAACGCCTTGCGCTCCTCCGGAACGATCAGGCGATAGGGGTCGATGCAGATCTCCTCGAGCGGCAGGCCGTGGACCAGCGCCACCTCGAAGGGAAGCTCACGGATGCGGTCGACGCCCATCGAGAAGGCGGCAATGCGCTCGGTGAGATAGAGCGCCCCGCGCCGCCGGCGCTCCTCATGCCGCAGATGGGCCAGATGCTCGCGGTCGCTGACGTCGAGGGCCGTGCCGTTGACGGCGACGGGACGCCCCTCGGCCGAGAAGCGCACCTCCATCGTCAGCGAGAGGGTGCGCAGCGTACCGTTCGGGCGGACCACCCGGGCGACCGTCTCCCGCGGGACGTGGCCCTGCCGGACATCGCCGAGGGAGGGCAACAGAGGCCGATCCTCCGGGTGGATCAGGGTCAGCAACAGCTCGTAGCTCGGCTTCGCGGCATTCGGGACAAGGCCGAGCAGGCGGTAAAATCCCGGAGACCAGAGCTGCTCCCCGCCGGCGAAAACCCAGGTCCAGGCGCCACTCACCCCCCGGCTCTCGGTGATGGTCAGGAATTCTCCGGACGAGAATGTCAGAGCACTTAAAGCAGAGTGAAACATACCGGACTACCTGGGCCGCGCCACCACTTATCCTCATCGGCTCACGAAGATTCATCAGCGAACCGACAACCTTCAAAGTCTCCGACGACCGCCAGAGCGACGATCGAAACCGGCGCCGGCCAGCATTTCACAGCGTCGATTGCGCCGCAACAGCACGATTCACCGCGAGAGTTCATACGCTGACTGCGCCGGTCGATCGAGGCTGCTTTCCCGGACGCTAGGCACCCTCGACCATCCGCAGATTCTCATCCTGGCAACCGCGCGGCCGCATCGATGCCCAGACGGGGTCTCACAGGCCTGCCAACGCCAGCCGCATGGCAGTGTTCTTTGGCATCGCAAGCCTAAGATCGGATTAAGGTCTACGCCTGTCTGTGTATAACATTCGCCTGTCAGCCGGACGCATACGCGATATGCAGACATCACTGCCGCACAGGAAGCGATTCAGTCCGAAAATTTTGCCGACATAGTCCGATAACGGAGTATATACTCCCGTATTGCGCCGGAATTATTTGAAATTTGCCGAACAAATACGGTTATTGACGCCATATTGGGGCGGCACCTCCCATCCGTCGCCCCCGGCCTTCCCGGAACGGACGCGATCCGGGAAGGCCTCCCCTGCGCCGATTGACAGGCCGGGCCGAACGGTGCGGGGAATGGGGACCGCGCACCGGGAGGAACCGCATGAGGGTCGCCTGTATCGGCGAGTGCATGGTCGAGCTGTCGGAGCGTCCGGACGGGAGCCTCGTCCGCGGCTTCGGCGGCGACACGCTGAACACAGCCCTCTATCTCGCCCGCCTCGGCGTCGCGGTCGACTACGTCACGGCCCTCGGCGACGACATCTGGAGCGACGAGATGACCGCGGCCTGGAGCCGCGAGGGCATCGGCCTCGCCCGGGTCCGCCGGCTGCCCGGCCGGATGCCGGGCCTCTATATCATCCGCACCGATGCCGCCGGCGAACGCAGCTTCCACTACTGGCGCGACCGCGCCGCGGCCAGGGACCTCTTCGCCGAACCGGGGGCCGCCGAGACCCGCGCCGCCCTCGAAACCTACGCCCTCGTCTACGTCTCCGGCATCAGCCTCTCGCTCTACGGTGCGGCCGGGCGCGCCGCCCTGGGCGAGACCCTGTCGGCCCTGCGCGCCCGGGGCGGGCGCGTGGCCTTCGACACCAACTTCCGGCCCCGCGGCTGGCCCGACCGGGAGGAGGCCCGGTCCGCCTTCCGATCGGCCCTGACGCTGGCGGACCTGATCTTCGCGTCGGTGGAGGATCTGGATTGGCTCTTCGGCGAGGCCGGCGAGGCGGAGGTGCTGCGTCACCGCGGCCGGGCCGAGATCGTGCTCAAGCTCACGAGTGGCCCCGTGCCGGTCGCCCGGGTGCTTCATGCGGGATCCGACATATCCGTGCCCGCCGTCCCGGTGGCACAGGTGGTCGACACGACGGCGGCGGGCGACAGCTTCGCGGCCGGCTACCTCGCCGCGCGTCTCGGCGGCCTCGCCCCGGAGGCGGCCGCAGCCGAGGCGCACCGCCTTGCCGGCGCGGTGATCGGGCATCGCGGCGCCGTGATACCCCGCGCGGCGATGCCGCCCCTCGCCATCCCGACGCCCGGCGCCGTATCCCGGCCGTGAGCCGGGCGGGGGCGGATCACCGCTCCCGCCGTGGACGGCCCCTCAGTGGGCCGCGGGCTTGGCCGCGCTGCCTGCCGTGCTGCCCGTCGTGCTGCCCGTCGTGCCGCTGGCACCCGGCTTGGCCGCGGCCGCAACCTTCGGCACCGCTGTGGCGTCGATCACGTCGAAGCGGACGCCGTCCTCGGCCTGCTTGAGGGCGACATTCGCCTGATAGTACTGGCCGTCCGCGATCAGCTTGGCGGCCTGGTCGACCTCCTCCGTGGTCTTGGCGAGCGGCACCACCGCCATGGTGAAGTCGACATCGACGCCGGCGAGCTTGAGCCGGTCGACGGCGCCCTGCCGATCCCCCTTCTGCAAGTGCTGGTTGGCCTCGTCGATGGCCTTCGACTGATCCTTGTTGCGCGCGACGAAGTCGTCGGCGAGCACCAGCTGGGCATCGACCGGCAGCCAGGTCACCGGCTGGGTTGCGGGCGCGCCGCCGGCCTGCGCCGGCTGCGCGGCCTCGGCGTTCTTGGCATTCTTGTCGGCAACCTTGGCCCCAGCCGGCCCCGGTGCGGCGTCGGCCTTCGGCGCGCCGCCGGCCGTCGGGACGGGACCGGCCATGCCGGAGGGCGGCTTGAGATCGGCCTCGGCCTTGGTGAAGGCCGTGGAATCGGTCTTGGCCTTCTCCAGGGCGGATTGGGCGTGGCTCACGAGCATCCGCGCCTGCTCGGGCTTGGCCTCGTAGATCGCGAGCCGGGCGAGGTGGACGTCGCGATAGGCGGCGGCGCCGTCGGTGGAGAGCTGGCCGGCCTCGGAATCGGCCCGCCTCTGCGGCGCGGTCATCGGCGTCGCGGTGGCGTGCGGCGCGGCTTGGTTCGGTTCAGCGCTCTGGTCGGCGGCCACGGCCGCACCCGCGAGCAGGGTCGATGCGGCCAGGGCGGCCGCCAGCGTCGTCAGTCTGGTCATGTTGGGAACCCCGGTTGGCCCCGGTGGAGGTCGGCGGCCGGTCTCGGTCGTCTTCTGAGCACCGTCGGGACTGCCGGAACAACGGCGGTCCGCGGGCGCCGTTGCGTGAAGTTTCTGTCATGGTTCGGCCATCGGACGGTCAGGCGGCGGCGTCCGCGACAGGCTGCCCGGGCGCCGGCCCGGCGGCGCCCTTGAGACGGGCAAGCGCAACCGCTACCTCTGCGAGCGGGGAATGGCCCCCGAGCAGGATCGCCGCGCGTGGAGCGGCCGAGAGGGCATCCGTGGCGCCGAGTCCCCCGCCGATCCAGATCCCCGAGCCCGACGCCTCCGGGCCCGGCAGCGGCGCCGCCCCGAAGACGCGGGTCAGTGCGCGCGGCCGGCTGCGCACCTATTTCCTCACCGGCATCATCGTGGCCGGCCCGCTGGCGATCACCGCCTACATCACGTGGTGGTTCATCGCGCTGATCGATTCCTTCGTGAAGCCGCTGGTGCCGGCGAGCTACCTCCCGGACCATTATCTGCCCTTCTCGATCCCGGGGCTGGGCCTCGTCATCGCGTTCGTGGCGGTGACGCTGCTCGGCTTCCTCACGGCGAACCTCGTCGGCCGCTCGGTGATCGAGTTCGGCGAGGTGCTGCTGGCCCGGACGCCGGTGATCTCCGGCCTCTACAAGGGCCTGCGGCAGATCTTCGAGACGCTGTTCTCGGCCAACGGCACGTCGTTCCGCACGGTCGGGCTGGTCGAGTTCCCCGTGAAGGGGACGTGGTCGGTGGTGTTCCTGTCCGCCCCGGCGGCGCCCGAGGTCGAGGGCGCGCTGCGGGCCCGGGGCGCCGCCGCGGACGAGCTGGTCGGCGTGTTCCTGCCTTGCGCCCCCAATCCCACCACGGGGTTCTTCTTCTACCTGCCGCGGGCCGAGGTGGTGGAGCTCAGCATCAGCGTCGATGACGCGGCCAAGCTGGTCATGTCGGCGGGCGTGATCCAGCCGGAAGACCCGCAGGGCCGGCTCAACGCCATGGCGGCGTCCCTGCGGGCGGCCCAGCAGGCCGGGGGCGCGATGCCACAGCGGGCGCCCCAGGGAGAGCCCCAGGACGCGTGAGGGCGCCAAGACGCGTGAGGGCGCCAGACCGCGGGACGGCGGGCCGGCTACGAAAAAGGCCGTCCCGCGTGGGACGGCCCTGGACTTTCAGAGTGCCGGAAGCGGCTCAGCGCTGCAGCGAGGCCGTCTGCGGCGCGATGGTCGGCGGGGTCGCCTGCGCCACCGTCACGGCGCTGCGGGGTGCGGTCGGCATCCAGCCGGTGGCGCATTGCATGACCAGGGCGAGGCCCAGCGCGATGCAGAGCCCGTTGGCGGCCAGCCAGAAGGGACGCCCGGCCCGCCGCACGGCGGCCTGCAGTTCGTCCGCGGTCTTGCTCGCCGCCTCGGCGGCGCGATCCGAGATCGGCAGCAGCCAGGGCTCGGTCGGCAAGGCTTGGACACCGGCCATCTCGTGGGAGCCCGGCAGGCTTTGGAACAGTCCGTTCGACATGTCCGTCCTCCAGATTCGTCCGTGATGTCCCGGCTTACCGGGCCATTCGTTCATCTCCAGTTAAGGGAAGAATGTGGCTGATGCAAGGTCACGAGGCTCGTTCGCGCCCCGTCCAGCGACCGCCCGGATCCGGCCAAACTTCCGCGGCGCTCGGGCAAGTGCCTGACACCAAACATCTTTTCCGGACGCCTGTGACATTGCCGCCTCAGGCGGCCGATCTGAACTGCCAGCCCGCGCCGGACCGCTCCGTTCCTGAACGGCGGACTTTCCTGAACGGCGCCGTTCATCCGGCCCCGATCAGACGGATCGCGGCCTCGCGCTCGAACAGGTAGAGCAGGACCCGGAGCGCCTGCCCGCGCGGGCTCTTCAGCCCGGGATCGCGCTCGACGATCATCCGCGCATCGTCGCGAGCCGCCTCCAGCAGATCGGCGTCGCTCTCCAGCCGCGCCAGGCGGAAGGCGGCCAGCCCCGATTGGCGGGTGCCCAGCACCTCGCCCTCGCCGCGCAGCTTCAGGTCGGCCTCGGCGATGCGGAAGCCGTCCTCGCTCGCGCGCATCATCTCGAGGCGGGCGCGCGACACCTGCCCCAGGGGCCCCCGGTAGAGCAGGAGGCAGGAGGAGGCCTTGGAGCCGCGCCCGACGCGGCCCCGGAGCTGGTGCAGCTGCGCCAGCCCGAACCGCTCGGCATGTTCGATCACCATGATGGTGGCCTCGGGCACGTCGACCCCGACCTCCACCACCGTGGTCGAGACCAGGAGCTTGGTCTCCCCGGCGGCGAACCGCGCCATGGCGGCGTCCTTCTCGGGGCCCGGCATCTTGCCGTGGATCAGCCCGACCGCGTCCCCGAAATGCTGGCGCAGGTCGTCGAAGCGCTCGGCCGCGGCGGCGAGGTCGACGAACTCGGATTCCTCCACCAGCGGACAGATCCAGTAGACCCGCTCGCCCCCCGCGATCGCCCGGGCGAGGCCCGCCACCACCTCGTCGATCCGCTCGGTGGACAGGGTGAGGGTGCGGATCGGCTGCCGGCCGGCGGGCTTCTCGTCGAGGATCGAGACGTCCATGTCGCCGAAGAAGGTCAGCGCCAGGGTGCGGGGGATCGGCGTCGCGGTCATCACCAAAAAATCGACCGCCTCGCCCTTGGCGCCCAGCGCGAGGCGCTGGTGCACGCCGAACCGGTGCTGCTCGTCGACCACCGCGAGGCCGAGATCGCGGAACGTCACCGCCTCCTGGAACAGGGCATGGGTGCCGACCAGGATGTCGATCTCCCCGGCCGCGAGGGCGGCGAGCGTCGACTTGCGCTCCGCGGCCCGGTCGCGGCCGGTCATCAGGCGCAGGCGCAAGGAGCCGGCCAGCGGCTGCAGCCGCTCGAAGTGCTGCCGGGCCAGGATCTCGGTGGGCGCCATCAGGGCGGCCTGCCGTCCGGCCTCCACGGCCGAGGCCATGGCGAGCAGCGCCACCGCGGTCTTGCCCGAGCCGACATCCCCCTGGAGCAGACGCAGCATCCGGCGCGGGGCGGCGAGGTCCTGGCGGATCTCGGCGACCGCCCGCGCCTGGGCGCCGGTGAGCGCGAAGGGCAGGGCCGCCTCGATGCGGCGGCTCACGGTGCCGTCGCCGGCATTGACCCGGCCGGCCTTGCGCCGCTGGCGGGCGCGCATCAGGGCGAGGGCCAGCTGGGAGGCGAGCAGCTCGTCGTAGGACAGGCGCCGGCGGGCGGGGGTCCCGGGCGGGGGCTGGAGCGGGTCCTCGGCGCGCGGCGGCGCCTCCTCGGGGCGGTGCTCGAGGCGCAGGGCGTCGGCGAAGGCGGGCAGGCGGTTCCGCTCCAGCCAGGCCGGATCCTGCCATTCGGGCAGCACCGGGAGGCGGTCGAGGGCCGCCACCGCGAGCTTGTTGATCGCCCGGGAGGTCAGCCCCTCGGTGGCGCCGTAGACCGGCTCGACCGCGGGCAGCGCGGCGAGCCCCGCCTCGTCCACGATCCGGGACGGGTGGACCATCTGGCGGGTGCCGTCCCAGAGGTCGATCCGCCCGGTGATGTAGCGGTGCGCGCCCAGCGGCAGCATCTTCTCCACGCGGGCGCGGGGCATGCCGAAGAACACGAGCGCGATGTCGTTGCCGGAGGCATCCTCCACCAGCACCCGGTGGGGGCGGCGCCCCGATCCGATCTGGGCCGCGCGGTGCGCCGTCACGGTGACGCCGAGGGTCACCGGCTCGCCCGTGGGCGCCTCGCCGATCGAGCCCATGAGCTTCCGCGCCACGCCGCCCTGGGGCAGGTGGAACAGGAGGTCCACGACCCGGGCCTCCCGCTCGGGGGTGCCGAGCAGCTTCTCGATGAGCGGCGCCATCTTGGGGCCGACGCCCGGCAGGGCGCGGGCGGGGGCGAACAGGGGATCGAGGATGCTCGGGCGCAGGGCGGCCGCGCCGACGGCCGCGCTCGCGGGCGCCTCGACTGGCTCCGTCACGGCCGCATCCTCGGTCACGGCGTCCTGAATCACGCTGGCATCTGTCATGGTGGCTCGGCGGACATCGTGCCGGAGGCGCCTTATCATCCGGTGCATCCCGGCGCGCCAGTGCAGCGCGCGTCGCGGGGAGACCGACACGCATGACCAGCGACTTCCTGCCGGGCTTCGGCCGCCACCGGATCGAGACCGAGCCCGGCGTGACGATCAACGCGCGCTCGGCCGGCTCCGGGCCGCCGGTTCTGCTGCTGCACGGCCATCCGCAGACCCTCTCCACGTGGCTCCACGTCGCCCCGCGTCTCGCCGAGCACCGCACCGTGGTGGCCATGGACCTGCGGGGCTACGGCGATTCGAGCAAGCCGCCGGGCGGCGCCCGTCACGCCAACTACGCCAAGCGCGCCATGGCGGCCGACGCCGTGGCGGTGATGCGGGCGCTGGGCCACGCGCGCTTCGCCGTCGTCGGCCATGACCGCGGCGGGCGCGTCGCCCACCGGCTCGCCCTGGACCACGCCCCGGCGGTCGAGCGGCTCGCGGTGCTCGACATCGCTCCCACCGCGACCATGTACGCGCGCACCGACAAGGCCTTCGCCACCCGGTATTTCTGGTGGTTCTTCTTCATCCAGCCCCATCCGCTGCCGGAGACGATGATCGGGGCCGACCCGGAATTCTTCCTCCGCCACCATATCGACGGCCAGTCCAAGACGCCCGGCTCGACCCCGCCGGAGCTCTTCGCCGAGTATCTGCGCTGCTATTCCGATCCCGCCTGCCGGCACGCGATCTGCGAGGATTACCGGGCCGCGGCCGGGATCGACCTGGAGCACGACGCCGCCGATTCGGAGGCGCGGATCACGGCGCCGCTTCTGGCGCTCTGGGGGGCGAAGGGCGTGGTCGGCCAGACCTACGACGTGCTGGAGACCTGGCGCGAGAAGGCCGTCGCCGTCTCGGGCCGGGCGCTCGATTGCGGCCACACCCTCCAGGAGGAGCGGCCGGACGCGGTGCTCACGGAGCTCACGGCGTTCCTCGCCTGACGGGCTGCGGCGTCCTGGCTCCGGCCGGGCGCCCTTGGCAGGCCGGCCGAAAAGCGCAGATAGACGCGTGCGCCGGGGCCGCCGCAGGCCCGAGGCGCGATCATTGTCGAGCGGGACGGAAACCGAGCAGGGCCTCATGTCCGAAGGAGCCAGAGCAGACGGCGCCGACACCGTGTTCGAAGTCGCCGTGGTCGGGGCCGGGGCCGCGGGGCTCGCCGCCGCCCTGGCCGTCGCCCGGGAGGGCATCCCCACGGCGCTGGTCGGGCGCCACGCCCCCGTGGCGGACGGGCGCACCGTGGCGCTCCTCGACGGGTCGGTGCGCTTCCTGGAGGCGCTCGGCGCCTGGGAGGCCGTGGCGCCGCATGCGAGCCCGCTCTGCGAGCTCCAGATCGTCGACGACACCGGCAGCCTGTTCCGGCCGCCGCCGGCGCGGTTCCGCGCCGGCGAGATCGGCCTCGACGCCTTCGGCTGGAACGTCGAGAGCGCCCGCCTGGTGGAGAGCCTGCGGGCCTGCGCCCGCACCCAGGCGAATCTCACCCTGCTGGAGGCGGATGCCGCCGGGGCCAATCCCGGAGAGGCCGCCGCGCGGATCGCCCTGGCGGACGGGCGCGCGGTGGAGGCCCGTCTGGTGGTGGGCGCCGACGGCGCGCGCTCGCCCCTCCGGGCCGCGAGCGGCCTGCGCGTGCGCGACTGGACCTATCCGCAGAGCGCCATCACCACGATCCTGGCCCATGACCGCCCGCACCGGGACGTGTCCACCGAGTTCCACACCCGCTCCGGGCCCTTCACCCTGGTTCCGCTCCCGGGCGGCCACCGGTCCAGCCTGGTCTGGGTCACCGGGGAGGGCGCGGCCCGGCGGCTCGCCGCCCTCGACGACGCCGCCCTCGGGCAGGCGGTGGAGCGGCAGGCCCGGGCGATGCTCGGCGCGATGCGGATCGACGGCCCGCGCGGCCTCGTGCCGATGCGCGGGCTCGCCGTGGCGCGCCCGGTGGCGCAGCGGTTGGCGCTGGTGGGGGAGGCGGCCCATGTCTTCCCGCCGATCGGCGCGCAGGGGCTGAATCTCGGGCTGCGCGACGCCGCCGCCCTGCGCGACGTGGTGCTGCATGCCGCCCGGGACCGGCGCGATCCCGGCTCCCGCGCGGTGCTCGACGGCTACGCGCAGGCCCGCCGCATCGATACCGCGGCGCGCACCGCCGCGGTGGACCTCCTCAACCGCAGCCTGCTCACCGACCTGCTCCCGGTAGACGCGCTGCGCGGTCTCGGCCTGCTGGCGATGACGCAGCTCGGCCCGCTGCGGCGGCTGGTGATGCGGGAGGGCGTTCTGCCGCGGCTCGGCGCGCCGGAACTGATGCGCGCGGCCCGCTAGGGGCGGGGCGCTCCCCCGCCCGGAACAAGGCGGGATTCAGAGATCCGGCTGGGCGGCCACGTAGGCGCCGAGGCGGGTCGCGAGGTCGACCGGGCCGCCGGCCCGGGGCGCGCCCGACTCACCGATCAGGAGCACCGGGATGCCGCGGTCGCGCAGCTGGCCGCGGAGCCGGGCGGCGCGGCGGGCATAGGCGGGGTTCCGCCGGGTCGGAGCCTGGAGCAGGACGGCGGCCGGGCGGGCGATCACGGCGAGCACGTCGTCCGCCGCCTCCATGGAGGCGGTGACGCTTGCATAGCCCAGGTTGGCCAGCTCGCCCGA
>CAXDNE010000206.1:0-13767 GCA_963990595.1 uncultured Methylobacterium sp. | reverse complement strand
TTCGCTCTCCGTTCCGCCTGAGCGTACGCAGACGTCACTTTCTTGCAGTGACCCCTACAACTGGCAGACCGGTCCGTACGTCTACGGCCTGGAGGCGGACCTCTACGGCGCAAACCTGAAGCGGCCCGTGTCGTCGACCGTGCCGGGGTTCGGCTTCGAGAACGGCGACGCCTCCTTCAGTCTCATCCGCGCTCAGGCAGATCTGTTCGGCGCTGCCCGCGCCCGTATCGGCTACGCGTTCGAACGCAACCTCGTCTACGCCACCTTCGGCCTCGCGGGCGCCGAGACACGCTTCCGCTCCACGTTTCCCGACCTGGATACCGGCTTCGCCGGGATCGCAAGGCGTGACCACTCCTATCTCGGCTTCACACTCGGGGCCGGCGTGCAGTTCGCAATCGCTGAGAACCTCGCCCTGGGCATCGACTATCGCTATGCCGATTACGGCAGGAGCGCTCGCTTCGGTCTCGGCAGCGTTGCGGGTCCGGACGGCGGGGCGTTCTCGACCCAGGCCTCGTTCACCTCAAACCAAGTGATGGCGCGGCTCCTCTGGGTTCCCGGAGGACTGCGCCTGCCCCCCGAACCCGACGAGCTCGCCCCCCACGATCCGGACAACGGCGACACCGGCCGCTTCTCGCTGCACGGCCAGACGACGTTCATCGACCAGGGGGTGACGGGCTTCCATTCGCCTTACCGCGGCGACAACAGCCTCGTGCCGCATCAGGCGCGCGGCACGCTCACCGCCACCGCCTTCCTCGGGTTCAAGCTGACCGACAACACCGAGCTGTATTACAATCCTGAGTTCGACCAAGGCTTCGGTCTGAGCCGCACGCTCGGCGTGGCCGGCTTTCCCAACGGCGAGGCGCAGAAGGCCGGCTCGTCCTCTCCGAAGCTGCGCTCGCAGCGCTACTTCGTGCGTCAGACCTTCGGGCTCGGCGGCGAGACCGAGACCGTGCCGGACGGGCCGAACCAAGTCGCGATCACACGGGATATCGAGCGGATCACCGTCGCGGCGGGCAAATTCGCGCTGGGCGACTTCTTCGACGGCAACATTTATGCCCACGATCCGCGCGTCGACTTCATGAACTGGTCGCTCTGGGAGTCGGCGGCCTACGATTTCCCGGCCAACCTGCCCGGCTACACCCAGGGCATCGTGGTCGAGTACAACCGTCGCGAGTTCGCGCTGCGCGCAGCCTATACCCAGGTCCCCAAGCTCCCGAGTACGGATCCGCTCGATCCGCGCTTCCCGCGCCGGGGCGGGGCCGTGGTCGAGTTCGAGGAACGCCACGTGCTCCCGATCCTCGACCAGCCGGGAAGGCTGAGGATCGGCGCGTTCTCGCACGAGGGACGTACCGCCAACTACCGGCAGGTGGTCGCGCTCGCGGACTCGATCGACATCCCCGACGTCAACACGGCCGTGAACCTCAGCCGGAGAACCCGCAACAAACGGGGCGCCTACATCAATCTCGAACAGGCGCTCACGCCGGAGATCGGCCTGTTCGCCCGGGTCAGCGCCGCCGATGGCCGCAATGAGAACCTCTCCTTCACCGATGTCGATCGGAGCGCCTCCGGTGGGTTCTCGTTCAAGGGCTCCCTGTGGGAGCGACCGAGCGACACGATTGGCATCGGCGCGATGATCAACGGCCTGTCGCGCGCGCATCGGGACTACTTTGCCGCAGGCGGCCTCGGCCTCGTGATCGGTGACGGGCAGTTGCGTTACGGGCCAGAGCGCGGCATCGAGACCTACTATGCGCTGGGTTTGACAAACACGGTGACAGTGTCGTTCGACTATCAGTTCATCGACAATCCTGGTTACAATAAGGATCGCGGCCCAGCCAATTTTTTCAGTAGTCGTCTACACATCGATTTTTAGTTTCTATTTTTGAAATTCACAACCAGTCCAGATGTATATGCCTCACATACTCTGAATCATTATTTCTATCATGTATATCTCGATCTAACCGATCCGTGGGATCCGCGCGTTCAGGCAGACATCAGCCCGAGGCGTACGCAAGTAATCGCGGCCTGCGTGCGCGTCGTCACGTTCAGCTTGCGCATCACGCGGTCTACGTGGAAGTTCACCGTCCGCTCGCTGATACCGAGGAGGGCGGCGATGGCGACAGAGGATTTGCCTTCCACCACCCGGGCGAGGACCTCCCGTTCGCGTTCGGTCAGCGTCGGGCGCTCGGTGTCCCCCACGGCCGGCGCTGTCCGCTGCAGGACGTTGTGCAGGACGGCCAGCAGCAGCTCGAAGTCGATGGGCTTGGCGACGAAGTCGTCGCAGCCCAGCTGGCGCGCCTCGATCTGGTTCTCCCGGCCGGCGAAAGCCGTCAGCAGCACGAACGGGGTCCGCGAGCCGGTCTTGCGCAATGCGCGCAGCAGTTCGAGCCCGCTCAGGCCCGGAAGGTCGATGTCGCAGAGGATCGCGTCGTGCGCCTCGCCCAACCGCGCCAAACCTTGCATGCCGGTGATCGCAAGATCGACACGGAAGCCCGCCTCTGCGAGCACCTCGTTGGTGAGTTCGGCGATGTCGGGATCGTCCTCGATGCACAGGATGCGCCGCGTCACGGCTTCGCTCCGGGCAGATGCAGGTGTACCGTCGTGCCCCGGTCGACCTGGCTCTCGATGCGAACCTGGCCGCCATGCGCCTCGACGAAATGGCGCACGAGATGCAGGCCGATGCCGAGGCCAGGAACACCGCCGCTGTTGGCGGCGCGATAGTAAGGCTCGAAGACCCGATCGAGTTCCTCCAGGGCGATCCCGACGCCGTGGTCGGCCACCGTGATCTCGCTTCCGTCGAGTAGGGCCGAGCGGCCGGCGTGGATGCTGATCGCGCAAGGCTGCGGCGAGTACTTGATCGCGTTCGAAACGAGGTTCGACACCGCCTGATGGATCAGGACGCGGTCGCCGTGCAGGGTTGGCTCGGCCACGCACACGGCGATGTGAACATGCGCGGCCTCATATTCGGCCACGAGCGCCTCGAGGAAAGGGACTGCCTCGATCGCCTCGCGGTTCAGCAAGATCTCTCCACGGCCGACTTCGGCAGCGAGGCGGACGCGCTCGACCAGACCCTTGAGGCGCGTCGCGGCGTGTCGGATCTTCTCGCTGCGAGCGATGATGTCCATCGGCTCGATCGTCTGCGCCAGCTTGCCGAGGCGATAGCCTTGACCGTCGATCGCAGTCAGCGCCGTCGCGATCTCGTGAGTCAGGATCTGCACGAACCGCCGTCCGGTCTCGGCCACCAGCCGTTCTTCGGTCAGACGTGCGTCGACCAGGGCGTGGTTGCGCCGTCGTTGCTCGACCAGGAAGGCGACGAGCCACTGCGCGGCGACCGCGATCACGCGGTTGACGACGAAGCTGAGGACGATCCCGCCCTCCGGCGGTCGAATGAACGAGCCGACCAACGAGGCGGCGGTGGCGAGGGCGGCGAGACGGAACGTGCTGCCGGGACCCATGTAGACGCCGAGGAGGATCGGCAGCGTGTAGGCGAAGCAGATCGAGACGTTGTCGGCGGGCTCGAAGAGATCAGCCGTGAACACGCCGACCACGAGGAGGAGCGCGAGGGCGAGCCTCGGCTTGAGACTAAGCATCGGCAACGTGGTAATTTGGAAGAGCGCTCGTCGCGCCGCGCGACTCGGCTCGATGAGCAGAGGGCGCGCGCGCATGAGACCGACAGGGCTAGCGGCGCGCTTGGGTAACGCTCGGGTTCCCGTATGGTGCGCGCTCGCCAACGCTTTACCCTCCTTACCGACGTAACCCAACACCGATTGAAAGCTCGGGACGGATCGCCGCTACCAATCTTTCACAGAACCTGAGCTGCGACATTCTCGCCGGAACTTAGGGTAGTAGAGCGAGGATCGCGCCGACCTGCAACCTGTCAAACCTGACAGTTAGACGACCCGCGCACGCCGCCCACCGCTTGTAAAAATCATCATACACTTGCCACGGTCCGATATAAAAACCCTAACACTAGGTTGCTAAGCTCAACTTCCGAGGGTGTGCGCCTGTCAGAACTGACAGTTGCCGAAGGAGGAGCAACGCTCTACCGCGAAGCTGCGCCTGTGTGAGCCGGCCGCTCGGGCGTCGGTGCCCGCGACAAGCCAGCGCGATACACGCTGATGCTTCCTGTTCGCAATGTTTAGTTCTGTATGCATCGAGCTGCAAAAGTATGCGCGGCAGTCGTTTAGAAAGGTCGCGGCATGGATGTGCGTAATCAGCTCCGGCCTGATCTTCTCGATGCTGAAGCCGGGACACCGCTGAGGCCATTCGGCTCGCCGACGCTGAAGATCGCCGCCGCGTCTATGCTTCTGATCGGCACCGTCGCGGCGGTTGCCATCTGGCCCGACGCCGCACGCGACGTCGCTGGCAGGACGGCAGCACTCGTCACCGGCCTGTCCGGCCGCCGCGCGGACAGAGCCGATGCTTCCGAACCGGCGACGACAATCGCGGTCGAGCGCAGCTTTCGGCCGACGCCGATGCAGCTCGCGTCGTTCGGGATCACGAGCGTTCAGGCGACCGAGTTCCGACCGCAAGGACTGGCCGAAGGGCGCATCGCGCTCAACGATGACGACAACGTGCCGGTCTACTCTCCCTATGCTGGGCGTGTCACCAAGATCACCGCCAAGGCAGGTGACGACGTGAGGGCGGGCCAGCCCCTGTTCACCGTCGAGGTGACCGACATGGTCCAGGCGCAGAACGATTTCCAGAGCGCGATCAACGCCCTCAACAAAGCCCAGGAGCAGCTCAAGCTCAACCAGATCATCGCCGCGCGCCAGCAGGTGCTATTCCAGGCCAAAGCCGCCGCGCTCAAGGATTATCAGAGCGCCGAGAACGACGTCATCTCGGCCCAGAGCGACAAACAGACCGCGGAGGCGGCCCTGGAGGCGGTCAAGAACCGCCTGCGGATCCTGGGCAAGACCGACGCGGAGATCGCCGCGTTCCAGAAGAACAGCAGCATGAGTCCGGAGACGGTGATCCGAGCGCCGATCGCCGGGACAGTCGTGCAGCGCAAGGTCGGCCTCGGCCAGTACCTCGGCACCGGCAGCGATCCGGTCTTCACCATCGGCGATCTCGCGACCGTGTGGCTGATCGCCAACGTGCGCGAGAGCGACATCCCCCGCATCCGGCTCGGTCAGCCGGCCGTGGCGACCGTCAACGGCTTCGGCGACCGCACCTTCCGCGCGCGTGTCACCTACATGGCCGCGAGCCTCGATCCGGCGACGCGCCGGCTCGCGGTCCGGTGCGAGGTCGAGAACCCCGATCAAGAACTCAAGCCTGAGATGTTCGCGCGGTTCGCGATCATCACCGGCGACGCCGTGAGCGGCCCGGCGGTCCCAGAGAGCGCGGTCGTTCAGGAGGGGGACCGCGCGCATGTCTGGGTGCTGCGCCCGGACGGCGCGGTCGAGGCCCGCGAGATCAAGCTCGGGCTGCGTGACGGTGATCTTCTGCAGGTCACCGAGGGCTTGCAGACCGGCGAACGGATCGTCTCGCGCGGCGCCCTCTTCATCGATCGGGCCGCGAGCGGAGAGAAGGCTTCATGATCACCGATCGACGAGCTTCGGCTTGCACCGCAACCGACCGCGGGAAGTTGTCATGACCGGCGTCATCACCTTCGTCCTGCGCCAGCGCGTCCTCGTCCTCCTGCTGTTTCTCGCGACGCTGGTAGTCGGCGCGGCCAGCTATGCCCAACTGAACATCGAGGCTTATCCCGACCCCGTGCCGCCGCTCGTGGACGTGATTACCCAGAACCCCGGCCAATCGGCCGAGGAGATCGAGCGCTACATCACCATCCCGCTGGAGGTGCAGCTCGCCGGCATCCCGAATGCCACCGTCGTGCGGACGATCTCGCTGTTTGGCCTCTCCGACGTGAAGGTCCAGTTCAACTACAATTTCACCTATGAGGAGGCCGAGCAGCGGGTCCTCAACCGCTTGTCGCAGCTCAGCCCCCTGCCGAACGGCGCCCAGCCCTCAATCTCGCCGGTGAGCCCGATCGGCGAGATCATGCGCTATCAGCTGGTCGGACCGAAGGGGTTCTCGCCCACCGACCTCAAGACGCTCCAGGACTGGATCCTGCAGCGGCGGTTCAAGGCGATCCCCGGGGTCATCGACGTCACCGGCTTCGGCGGCAAGACCAAGGAATATGAGATCGCCGTCGACCTCGCCCGGCTTCAAGGGCAGGGCCTGACCTTGGTGCAACTCGTCACGTCCCTGAACAACTCCAGCATCAACGTCGGCGGTCAGACGCTGAACATCGGCGAGCAAGCGGCCGTGGTGCGCGGCATCGGTTTGATCCGCGATCCGGACGACATCCGCAACACCATGCTCACGCAGGTGAACGGAACGCCCGTGCTCGTGCGCGACGTCGCCGAGGTGCGGGTCTCGAACGCACCCCGGCTCGGCATCGTCGGCCACGACGATCAGGACGACATCGTGCTCGGCATCGTGCTGCTGCGCCGCGGCAGCCCGAGCCTGCCGACGATCCAGCGCGTGGAAGCCGAGATCGAGAAGATCAACGCGAGCGGCATTCTCCCGCCCGACGTGCGCATCGTGCCGCTCTACGACCGGTCGGGGCTGATCGGCAAAACCACGCACACGGTGATGCACAACCTCGTCTTCGGCGTGGCGCTCGTGTTCGTGGTTCAGTGGCTGTTCCTGGGCTCGCTGCGAAGCGCCATCATCGTGGCGGCGACGATCCCGTTCGCCCTCGCCTTCGCGGTGGCGATCTTGGTGATCCGCGGCGAGTCGGCCAACCTGCTGTCGCTCGGTGCCATCGACTTCGGCCTGATCGTCGATGCGACCGTGATCATGGTCGAGAACGTCTTCCGACACTTGTCGGAGCATCCCGGCGGTCCGATCACGCACGCCGATGACGCTGGCGATGAGGGGTCGGCCCTGACGGGCAAGCTCGGCACCATCAGTTTCGCCGCGTCCGAGGTGAACCGGGCGATTTTCTTCTCGGCGACGATCATCATCGTCGGCTTCCTGCCACTGTTCACGCTGAGCGGCGTTGAAGGGCACATCTTCGGGCCGATGGCCAAGACCTACGCGTACGCGCTGATCGGCGGCCTGCTCGCGACCTTCACGGTCTCGCCGGCCCTGTCGGCCCTGATCCTGCCGAACGAGATGGAGGAGCGCGACACGCTCATCGTGCGCCTCCTGCACTTCGGGCACACGCGCTTCCTGCGCTTCGCCTTGGGCAACAAGATCCTGACGCTCGGCGCCATGCTCGTCGTCCTGCTCGTCGCCGGCACGATGGTCCGCTCGCTCGGCCTGGAGTTCCTGCCCAAGCTCGAGGAGGGCAATCTCTGGATCCGCGGGACGATGCCACCCTCGATCTCGCTCGAGGCCGCGAACACCTACGTCAACCGGATACGCGCCGTGCTCAAGGCGTATCCGGAGGTGGAGACCACGATCACGCAGCATGGCCGGCCCGACGACGGCACGGACGCGACCGGCTTCTTCAACGTCGAGATCTTCGCACCGCTGACCGACGAGGAGACTTGGCCATCGGGGCTGACCAAGGAGCGGCTCGTCGAGGATATGTCAAAGACGCTGGAGGAGCACTTCCCCGGCGTCGAGTTCAACTTCTCCCAGTACATCCAGGACAATGTCGAGGAAGCGGCTTCCGGCGTGAAGGGCGAGAACTCCGTCAAGGTGTACGGCAACGATCTCAGCGCGATCTCGCAGGCGGCCGAGCAGATCAAGGCGGCCCTGGCCGAGGTGAAGGGCATCACCGACTTGGCGATCTTCACCTCACTGGGTCAGCCGACGGTCCGCATCACCGTCGATCGCGAGAAGGCGGCCCGGTACGGGCTGGCGCCCGGGGATGTGAACACCACGGTTCAGGCCGCGATCGGCGGTCAGACCGCGGGTGACGTGTACGAGTATGGCTCGGATCGGCACTTCGCGATGCGCGTGCGCCTGGCCTCGGCGTACCGCCGCGACCTCGCCACGATCCGCAACATCACGGTGGGCGCCCAGAATCCGAGCGGCGGCGTGATTCCCGTGCCGCTTTCTGAGATCGCCACGGTCGAGCTCGTCTCGGGCGCCTCGTTCATCTATCGCGAGGGTCAGCAGCGCTACATCCCGGTCAAGTTCTCGGTGCGGGGACGCGACCTCGGCGGCGCCGTGATCGAGGCGCAGAACCGGGTCGCCCAGCAGGTCCAGTTGCCGCCGGGCTCTCACCTCGAATGGGTCGGCGAGTTCGGGAACCTGCAGGACGCGATCGCCCGACTGAAGGTCGTCGTCCCGATCACGCTCGCGCTGATCGCCCTGCTCCTTTACATCAACTTCTCATCGGCCACCGACATGCTGCTGACGCTGTCGGTGATCCCGATGGCGATGATCGGCGGCATCTTCGCCCTCGTGCTGACGGGGACGCCGTTCTCGGTCTCGGCGGCGATCGGCTTCATCGCGCTGTTCGGCATCTCGACCATGGAGGGCGTGATCCTGCTCGCCTACTACAACCAGCTCGTCGAAGACGGCTGGCAGCGCCGCAACGCGGTGTTCCAGGCCGCGACGGTGCGGATGCGCCCGGTGATGATGACCTGCGTCGCGGCCTGCGTCGGCCTGCTGCCGGCCGCCTTGTCGACCGGCATCGGCTCGCAGGTCCAGAAGCCGCTGGCGCTGGTTGTGGTTGGCGGCATCCTCCTGGCGCCGGCCCTGATCCTGGTCGTTATGCCGATCCTGATCTCGCTGTTCTCGCGGCGGCGACCGGCCAGGAGCACGCAGGTTCGACCCAAAGTACAGGCCGTGTCCGCCCCTTAAACGTCCCGCAATCGCCATAGAGAACGGTCAAGCTCAGATGCTTGCCGTCGCTCGACGGACCACGCCTGCAGAAGTGCCTCGATGCGTCCCGATCTCGATCATCATGCCGCGCGATATCCGGTGCGGGACGGGATGTTCGTCCGCGTGTCGGAAGGATGGGTAATCCCGCTGACGATGGCCCTCGGTCGTCTCTCTCGGTATGGCGGCGTCATACTGCTGGCTTGGAGCGTCGCCGCCTGCGCGGTGGGGCCGAACTTCATGCCGCCGGAGGATCCGCCGGTCAGCCGCTACACCAGGGAGCCGCTGAAGAACCCGTCGGCCGCCGACAAGATTCGCACCCGGCAAGGCGGCTCGGCCGACCAGAGCTTCGCCTCGGGCGCCGACATCCCCGGCCAGTGGTGGACGCTGTTCCATTCCAAGGCACTCAACCGCCTCGTCGAGCAGGCGCTGGCCAACAACCCGACGCTGGAGGCCGCGCAGGCCTCCCTGCGGGTAGCGCAGCAGAACGCGCTCGCCCAGAAGGGCACGCTCTATCCGAGCCTGACCGCGACGCCTCAGGCCGAAGGCATCCAGGCCCCGGGCCTCGACCTGCAATCGCCGCTGCAGAACCAGACCCAGTACCTCTACAGCCTGTTTACCCCGCAGGCGGTGGTCTCGTACAATCCAGACGTGTTCGGCGGGAACCGGCGGCAGATCGAGTCGCTGGAGGCCGCCACCGAGAACCAGCGCTTTCAGCTGGAGGCGGCCTATCTAAGTCTGACCGCCAACGTCGTCGCCGCCGCCATCCAGGAGGCATCCCTGCGCGCGCAGATCGATGCGACGCAGAAAGTGATCCAGGCGCAGATCGAGGTGCTGCAGCTGTACAACAAGCAGCTGTCGCTCGGGCAGATCGCCGGGGCCGACGTGGTGCAGCAGCAGGCGGCGCTCGCCCTGTCGCAGCAGCTGCTGCCACCGCTGGAGAAGGCGCTCGCGCAGCAGCGCAACCTGCTCACCGCACTCGCCGGGCGTCTGCCCTCCGACGAGGTCCCGGAGACCTTCCGTCTCTCGGCATTGAGGCTGCCGACCCGGCTTCCGGTGAGCCTGCCCTCGCGGCTCGTGCAGCAGCGCCCCGACGTCAAGGCGGCGGAAGCCATGGTGCAGCAGGCGAGCGCCAGCGTCGGCGTCGCGGTCGCCAACCGCCTGCCCCAGTTCACGCTGACGGCCACGGGCGGATCGAGCGCGACGCAAATAACCCAGATTACCAACCCGGCCGCCTCGTTCTTCACGATCGTCGGCCAGGCGACGGCACCGATCTTCGATGCCGGCACCCTGTTCCGACGCCAGCGGGCCGCCGAGGAAGGCTTGACCCAGGCGCAGGCGCAGTACCGCGCCACGGTGATCACCGCCTTCCAGAACGTCGCCGACGCGCTGCGAGCGCTGCAGGCCGACGCCAGGGCGGTGGCCGCCGCCGACGCAGCGGTCAATGCGACGAACCAGAGCCTGGAGCTGGTCCGCAAGCAGTTCACGGCCGGCTCGGTGACCTCGACGCAAGTGCTGATCGCCCAGCAGGGTTACCTGTCGGCGCTGGTCACCGCGGCGGGTGCTCGCGCGACCCAGTACGCCGACACCGCGGCGCTGTTCGTGGCGCTGGGCGGCGGCTGGTGGAACCGCGCCGACGTGGCGCCGCCGCCCCCGGAGAAGGATCCGCTGAAGTTCCTGTGATCCAGCATCTCTCCGTAACCCGAGGCGATGGCAGTGTTGGTTCGTCGAACCCGTCCGCTGTTCTCGGAACGACCCGATCCAGTGAATACAAGGGCACAGAGCACATGCGGCATCGACGACCTCGCATCGATCGGATCGGTCCCTCCCATGATGGCGAGGGACTACTGTACGACCAGTCCGGCAGGCTCTCTGAAGCGCTGGATCAGGTCGGTCTCGCCTGCCGGGACTTTACGCCCACCTCCGCCGACGATCATCGGCGAGCCGCGAGGGTTGCGAGAATGGTCTGCGCGACGGCACTCGGCCTTCTCGTTGGAATGGCCGGCCTCAAGACCGCGTCGGCCGCCGACCTGATCGTCTCAGAGCCCGTCGGTCGGTTCCTGGCGACCTGCGAGACTCTCGCGCGGTCCTGCTACGCCGACGCCTGCGGTCGAGATCAGATCGATGCGGCTTCGGGCTGCCGAGGCCAGTGCCCAAGCTCGGTCGTGATCAGCGTCGTGCCCGCTGCCTGTCCGCTAACCGATCCGCGCGCGAGCATCGACGCCGCCGCGCGATCATCGTTCGTCCACGATGAACCTCGCCTATCCTCCGCGCGAGGTGCGGTCGAACTGGTGCTGAGCCGGCGCACGGAAGCGCTGACGACGGTGGCTCAGACCCTGCGCTACGCCGAGCGCGCGAGCAACGGAGCCTTCGCGGTCGAGCGGGTGCACGCCGAGCACCGGCTCGGTGAGCCGTATACCCGGGTTCACATCTGCTACCGCCTCGGCGACCGATCGACGGCGCCGATCTGCAACATCGATTATCTCGTGACTCGCGATCCGCCGCACGTCGAGCCGGCCGACCGGTTCGACGGCATCGGTCGCGACCTCGAGCAGGGTCCCCAGGCCTTCCTACGGGCCCTCGCCCGCGAAGCGGAGCACCAACAGCAGCCGGCCCCGCTGCAGGCGTTGCGTCGGGTCCTCGAGCCGCTCAATCCCTACGACTGGCGCTGACGGCAAACCCATCGCGCTCGCCGCCTCCGGTCCGGTGTGGGGTTCGAACGGCTTCGGACGTCGCGCGACGCCGGCGCTTTACCGACCTGTACCAGATGTCGAACCGGTACCGGGCGTGACCGACTTGCCCCCCTGCGAGATGTTGGAGTTGCCGGTGCTGCCCGCAGGCAGCCCAGAACTCGTGCTTGAGGTACCCGGTGATGTCGCCCCGTTGACGGCGCCCGTGCCACTGACGCCGCTGGAGCCCGTACCACCGGTTCCAGAAGCAGAGCCGCCGGCACTGCCGCCCGCCCCAGCTCCGCCCGCGCCACCGCCGGCTCCGCCACCCGCGGCGGCTACACCGGCTACCATGCCGATGACCATCAAGGCCGCGATCAGCGGCGTGCGGATATCGACTCTCATTTTGCCTCCGGTCATGGCGTGGACGGCGCGTTCGAGACGCGCTGCAATCGAGCCAACCGGACCGGGGATGGCGCTGTTCCGAGATCGGGGATTCTCACGATGTCGGTAGCCGCATCCCATATCTCATCGAAGCCTTTGTCAGCGCCGTGACGGCCACCGCCAGCATGCCGATGCCGAAAGCGAGGCGTGCGACGACACGATGGGGCGCACGATCGCGGCAAACGCTGCGCACGGTGCAGGATCGTACGATCAGAAGCCGGGCCACGCACCGGGGATCGTCTCGCCATAACCCCAACCTGTGAACGGCGGAGCGGATACCCGCTGCTTGGTCACAGGCGGGAGGTAGCTGGACAGCGGCCTGTGCACCTCCCAGTCCATCCAACCTCGCGCACGATCGGCGGCGGCCCTGCGTCTGAGCGTGAGGTCCATGTCACTTGCGCGTGAAGCCCTGTGATCATGGTGAGCCTTGACGCCGCGCACACGTGCCTCGGCAGACACGTCTGTCAGAAACATGACGAGCGGGAGGACCATCACCGAAATTAGCCGCATCGGAGTTCCCTGCGCATGATATGAGGGGTAATCATCGCAGCACGGGCACGAACGGCATCGAGCCGACGGTCGCCTCATCCTCGCCGAGGCTGTGCCCGGTCGAGCGACTATCCCCTCTCAACGGTTCGCCGTGGTGACGGGCGAGGTGACCCCGCCCAGCGACACCCAGGCGATGGCGTCCTGGCTCTCGCGCTTGACGAAGACATAGCCGGTCCGGTGCCAGGGTAAGATGTCGTTGGTCTTGTTGTCCAGGACGAGGTCGCCGCGATCGGTCAGCAGGGTGAGTACGGCGTGACCCTCGCCGTTGGCGTCCACGACCACGGTCATCCGCATCGCCCGGCGCGGCAGACCCGCCTCGGCGAGCAGATGGCGCTTCAGGAGCTGATAGTCCTCGCAGTCGCCGAAGCCGTCCTCGGCCAGGTTCCATTGATCGGCTACGTGCCAGTGGTCCATGTCGGTCATCGGCTGCACCGCCTTATTCACCCGGCGGTTGATCGAAACGATGGTCGACCAGGTCGCGGGCGTGAGGGTGATGCGGGCAGGCTCCGTGCGGTCGAGTACGCATTCGGCCGGATAGTTCTCGCAGAACGTCACCCATGCCGCGATCGGTCGGGCCGTTCCCAGAGGCTGCGCCACGCTCGGGGCGCTCGGCAGCGACGCGAGGGTTTGAGCCTGCACGGCGCCGATCCCGAGGCCGATGGAGAAGGCTGCCGCGAGGGCAGGCCTGAGGCGACGCGCGGCGTGGACCGAGACCGCATTCCGCCTCGTGAAAGCCGCAAACCGCATCGCCGAGACCCAACCGTTAAGCTTTCGTTAACGGAAGTTCTCACGCCGACGCGCCGGCGGCAATCCAGCGCTCAACGAAAAATTAACCCTGTGCGTAGCGCGGATAATATCGGTCGGCGCTAATCGTCCTGTCAGATCTGACAGTATGCATAGCCTTTCCCGGGGACTATGAGAAACAGCTTGGATTTTATTGCAGGGATAAGGTAGAGCTTGAGTCCGGGCGTGTCGAAAGTCTGACATCCCAAACGCTTGCGCATTCCCAGCTCGTTTCGAGGATCTACGGTGCGTCCGACACGATGGAAGCGCCGTGTGAGGCGAGGCCCGATCGGCGAACGCCCAGGCTCGGCAGCCCAAGCCGACGTGAGTGCAAGAGGATGAAGACGAAATGCGTCGCGCTTCAACGTGTCGATAAGGTCGAGGTCAGAGTGTGACGTTCGTCCAGCTCCGACTGGTCGCATTCGGCCAGGCAGCTTTCATGGTCGGCTGCGCACGAACGCTGACGGAGCTGGGCATCGATCACTCAGTGTCTGTCCGGCGACATATTGAGTGATGTAAGGGGTTTGTGATTCAAGGCGGC
>CAXDNE010000205.1:0-13790 GCA_963990595.1 uncultured Methylobacterium sp. | reverse complement strand
TATCCTCTTCGTCGGCAGCGTCAGATGTGTATAAGAGACAGCCCGTGAGCAGATCCTCGCCTTCGTGGCCGAATCGAAGGAGCGCGTCGGCAAGCGGGAGATCGCCAAGGCGTTCGGCATCACGGGTGCCGCCAAGATCGACCTGAAGCGCGTCCTCAAGGAGATCGAGGCGGATGGCGCCCTCGACCGCAGCCGCGGCGGTCTCGCCCCGGCGGGCCATCTGCCGCCGGTTGTCCTGGCCGATATCCGCTCCCGGGACCGTCACGGCGACTTCCTGGCCGTCCCGGCGGAGTGGACCGGCACGGGCAAGCCGCCATCCATCGTGCTCACGCAGGGGCGCGGCCCCCGCAAGGGCAACCGGCCGGCGCCGGGGATCGGCGACCGGGCCCTGATCCGGGTCGAGCGCGACGCCGAGGGCGGCTACACCGGCCGGGTCGTCAAGGTCATCGGGAAGAACAAGGCCGAGATCATCGGCGTCTACCGGGAAGGCGCGCAGGGCGGCCGGATCGTGCCGGTGGAGAAGCGCTCGCAAGGGCGCGAGATCCTGATCCCGCCCGGTGAGGAGGGACAGGCCCGCGACGGCGACCTCGTCAGCGTCTCCCTGGAGCGGGAGACCCGCTTCGGTCTGCCCCGGGGCCGCGTCCGGGAGCGGCTGGGCTCGCTCGGCTCCGAGAAGGCGGTGAGCCTCATCGCGCTGCACCTGCACAACATCCCGCACGTGTTCTCGGACGCGACCCTGGCCGAGGCCGATGCCGCCAGATCCGCCACGCTGAAGGGCCGGGAGGACTGGCGCGACCGGCCGCTCGTCACCATCGACCCGCCGGACGCCAAGGACCACGACGACGCCGTCATGGCCGAGGCCGATCCCGACCCGGCCAATCCCGGCGGCTTCATCCTCACCGTCGCCATCGCGGACGTCGCCGCCTACGTGCGGCCGGGCTCCAGCCTCGACCGCGAGGCTCTGGAGCGGGGCAACTCGGTCTACTTCCCCGACCGGGTCGTGCCGATGCTGCCGGAGCGGATCTCGAACGACCTCTGCTCTTTGCGCGAGGGCGAGGACCGGCCGGCGCTCGCGGTGCGGATGATCATCGCCGCCGACGGCGTGAAACGCCGACACAGCTTCCACCGGGTGATGATGCGCTCCCGCGCCAAGCTCGCCTACGCGCAGGCGCAGGCCGCCATCGACGGGCATCCGGATGACAGGACCGGGCCGTTGCTGGAGACGGCGCTCCGCCCGCTCTGGGCGGCCTACGCGGCCCTGCGCGAGGCCCGTGACCGCCGCGGGCCCCTCGCCCTCGACCTGCCCGAGCGCAAGGTTCTCCTCTCCCCCGAGGGCGCCGTCGACCGGGTGATCGTGCCGGAGCGCCTCGACGCCCACCGGCTGATCGAGGAGTTCATGATCCAGGCGAACGTCGCCGCCGCCGAGACCCTGGAGCACGCCCGCCAGCCGCTCATCTACCGCGTGCACGACGAGCCCGCCCTGGAGAAGATGCGGGCCCTGGGCGAGGTCCTGGCCTCGGTGGGGATCAAGCTGCCCAAGGAGGGGGCCCTGCGCCCCGCCCTGTTCAACCGGATCCTCGCCATGGCGGCCGAGACCGAGCACGGGGTCTTCCTCAACGAGGTGATCCTGCGCAGTCAGGCCCAGGCGGTCTACGCCGCCGAGAATCTCGGGCATTTCGGCCTGAACCTGCGCCGCTACGCCCACTTCACCTCGCCGATCCGGCGCTACGCCGACTTGATCGTCCACCGGGCGCTGATCACCGCCTGCGGGCTCGGCGCGGACGGGCTCGCGCCCGACATCGCGATGGGCGAGCTGGCGCAGATCGGCGAGCAGATCTCGGCGGCGGAGCGCCGCGCCATGGCGGCCGAGCGCGAGACCATCGACCGGCTGATCGCCCACCACCTCGCCGACCAGGTCGGGGCCACCTTCGCGAGCCAGATCGCGGGCGTGACCCGGGCCGGCCTGTTCATCAAGCTCGACGAGACCGGGGCCGACGGCTTCGTTCCGGTCTCGCAGCTCGGGGCCGACTATTTCCGTCACGAGGAGGGCCGCCACGCCCTGGTGGGCGAGCGGACCGGCGAGACGTTCCGCCTCGGCGACAAGGTCGAGGTGCGGCTCGTGGAGGCCGCGCCGGTGGCCGGCGCGCTCCGCTTCGAGTTGCTCAGCGAGGGCCGGACGCGCTCCGGCGCCCGCAAGCCCGGCACCGGCAAGAAGCCCGGCGGTCGCCCCTTCAAGGCCGCGCCGCCCGGCCGCCCCGCCGGCATCCGCAACACCGGGTCGCGCCACCGCGGCTCGCGCCGCTGACCGGGCCGGTGTACACCCGTCCCATGACCGCCGACGCGATCCCGGCTCGCACCCGCCTGATTCCCGCGATGGCCCGGGGCTTCATCGGCCGCTGCCCGCATTGCGGTGAGGGCCGGATCTTCGGCCGCTTCCTCAAGGTGCGGCCCGAATGCGCGGCCTGCGGGCTGGAACTGCACCACCACCGGGCCGACGACCTGCCGCCCTACGTGGTGATCTTCATCGTCGCCCACATCGTCGGCTACCTGATCCTGGAGACCGAGAGCGCCTACGAGGTCCCACTCTGGGTCGAGATGGGGGTCTGGCCGGTCTTCACGCTCCTGTTCGCGCTGGTCCTGCTCCAGCCCGTCAAGGGCGCCGTCGTCGGGCTGCAATACGCCCTTGGCATGCACGGCTTCGCCACGCTACCGCGGAGCCGCCCCGTCCCGGGGCTGGAGGAGACGCGTCTTGCCGCAGCCGGTGTCCGAGGAGGCCCAGACCGCGCGGGGATCCGAGAGCGCGACCGCGCCTGAGCGGAAGCCCGCCGCGTCGCGCCTGCGCCCGCGGGATGCCGCGACCATGATCGTGCTGGATCGGCGCGGGCGGGGCGGCCCGAAGGTCCTGATGGGCCGGCGCAACCCGAACCTCGCCTTCATGCCGGGCAAGTTCGTCTTCCCGGGCGGCCGGATCGAGCTGGGCGACCGCCACATGCCGGTGGCCGGGGCGCTCCCCGACTACGCGGAGGCGGCGCTGACCCGGCAGGTCTCCCGGCCGCCGCACCATCTCGGGCGGGCGCTGGCGCTGGCCGCCATCCGCGAGACCTACGAGGAGACCGGCCTGCTGCTCGGCACCACCGAGCACGGCACGCCCGAGGATCTCCCGGCAGGCTGGGAGGGCTTCGCGCGGCACGGTGTCCTGCCGGATCTCGAGGCGCTGCACCTCGTGGCCCGGGCGATCACCCCGCCCAAGCGCGTGCGCCGCTTCGACACCCGCTTCTTCGCGATCGACCGCCGCATGGTGGCGGCCGAGGAGCCGGGGCGGGTGACGGCCGACGCCGAACTCACCGAACTCGCCTGGGTCCGGCTCGATGCGGCGCGCAAGCTCGACCTGCCGTACATAACCCGCGCCATCCTGGACGACCTGGAGGCGCAGATCGCCGCCGATTTCGCGCCCTACCGGACGATCCCCTTCCACTACGAGCGCTACGGCCGCCGCGAGCGGGTGGCCTTGTGAGCCGCCCGGAGCAGCTGGAACGGGACGCGCGGCGCGGGATCAGGTCGGAGGATGTGGCGGCGATCTCGGCGGCCGTGACCTGCGTCACCGTCGTCGGCATCGGGCTGAGCCTGTCGATCCCCCTCCTGTCGATCGAGCTGGAGCGGCGCGGCGCGTCGAGCACGCTGATCGGGTTCAACACCGCGGTGGCGGGCATCGCCAGCATCTGCACGGTGCCGTTCGTGCCCCGCCTCGCGGCGCGGATCGGTGTCGCCCCCCTGCTCGGCCTGGCGCTGATCGTCGGGGCGATCAGCCTCGCGCTGTTCCCGATCCTGCCGGGCATCGCTCTCTGGTTCCCCCTGCGGTTCGTCTTCTCGGCGACGCTCGGCGCGCTGTTCGTCCTCTCCGAATACTGGATCAACGCCGCCGCCCCGCCGGAGCGCCGCGGCCTCGTGATGGGCATCTACGCGACCGTCCTGGCGGCGGGCTTCGCGGTCGGGCCGCTCCTGCTGGCACTCGTCGGCACCGAGGGGCTGGCGCCCTACGCCACGGGCGCCGCCCTCATGCTGGCCGGGGGGTTGCCGATCGTGCTGGCCCGCGGGCTGTCGCCGACGATCGAGGCGGGCTCCGGCCGGGGCATCCTCGGCTACGTCCGGCTCGCCCCCGGCGCGCTGGCGGCCGCCCTCGCCTACGGGGCGGTGGAGACCGGGATCTTCGCGATCCTGCCCCTCTACGGCCTGCGGCTGGGCTACGACGCACAGGGCGCGGCCGGGCTCGTCAGCCTGATCGCGCTCGGCAACGTGCTGTTCCAGATCCCGTTCGGCTGGCTCGCCGACCGGCTCGACCGCGGCGCGGTGCTACTCGGCGCCGGCCTCGCGGGGGCCGCCGGCTCGGCCCTGATCCCCCTGGCGGCCGGCAGCCCCGTGGCCTTCGGCCTGCTGCTGCTCGTCTGGGGCGGCATCGCCGGCACCCTCTACACGGTCGGCCTCGCCATGCTCGGCGACCGCACGCCGGCGAACGATCTCGCGGGCGCCAACGCGGCCTTCGTGGTGCTCTACAATGTCGGCCTGATGCTGGGACCGCCCGTCATCGGCGGCGGGCTCGACCTCGTGCCGCCGCACGGCTTCGCCCTGGCGCTGCTCGCCCTGTTCCTGGCCTTCGCCGGCTGGCTCGCCGCGACGGAGCAGCGGCGCCTCCGCTCTTGACCTGCCCGGCCCGATCGGGCATTCACCCGCCCGTATTCGGCCGGGCCCTCCCGGCCATTTGCGTTTCGCTCACGCGGAATGCCGCACCCTGCAGGAGCGCCGCGCCATGGCCAAGGCCGTCACCGTCAAGATCAAGCTCGTCTCCACCGCCGACACGGGCTACTTCTACGTCACCAAGAAGAATTCCCGGACGCAGACCGAGAAGCTGTCGATGCGCAAGTACGACCCGGTCGCGCGCAAGCACGTCGAGTTCAAGGAATCCAAGATCAAGTAAGATCACGGGCCGCATCCCGGCCCCGCTGGTCCGAAGCCGCTCCGGAGACGGGGCGGCTTTTTTGTTGGCCGCCTGCCGGGTCCGCGGCCCGGAGCGATGACAGCCTGGCTCCAGCACGACCTGTTAACCATCGCGTGTCCCAGACGCTGCCCGACCTTGCGGCGGACCTCCTGGTCCGATCCCGGCCAGCCTGATGCGCGGAGGGCGGGTTCGATGCACAGGATCCTGCTGGCGATTCTCATCACCACGGCGGTCCTCGGGATCTGGCTCATCCTGATGCTGCCGGTGCACGCGTTCCGCGCCGTCCGCCGGCTGTTCTCGGACCGCCACGCCAGAGCGTGAGCGTAGCCCCCGGCGGCCGGGTCCGGTCAGGTCGGCGTTGACGCGGCGAGGTCCGGATCGAGCGTCCGCGCCAGCGATCGCGCGATGGCGACGAGCGCGGTCACCATCGGGGTGGACGGCTCGCGGCGCGGGGCGACGAGGCCGATCGTGTGCTCCAGATCGGGGGCTGTGATCGGGATGGTGCGCACGCCCTCCATGGGCCCCAGGGCGTCGACCAGGATCTCCGGCATGATCGACGCCCAGCGCAGGGTGCGCACATGGGTCAGCAGCACGATCATCGAGTTCGATTCGAGGGTGGCGGCGGGCTCTGCGCCCGATTCCCGGATCTGCTGATCGATGATCCGCCGGTTCTGCATGTTCGGCGTGAGCAGGCAGAGCGGCAGGCTGCCGGTCTCGGCCCAGGTGATGCTGGTCCGGCCCTCGAAGGGGCCGCCGATCGCCGTGACGAGGCGGTAGCGCTCCCGATAGAGCGGCACCGACACGACCCGCCCGAGGGGCTCGTTGTCGAGATAGGTCAGGCCCGCATCGGCCTCCAGGTTCTCGATCAGCGAGAAGATGTCGGCCGATGTGGCGGATTCGACCGTCAGCCGAACGTCCGGGTGCCGCTCGCGGTAGGGCGTCGTCAGGTTCACGATCATCGGCAGGGCCGTGGGGATCGCGGCGATGCGCAGATGCCCGGTCAGGCCCCGGCGCAGACCGGTGACCTCCTCGTGCATCGCCCGGGCATCGGCCACGATGCGCCGCGCCCATTCCAGGACCCGCTCGCCCTCCGGGGTGAAGCCCTGGAAGCGCGAGCCCCGCAGCACGAGCTGGACGCCGAAGCGGTTCTCCAGCTGCTTCACGCCGGCCGAGAGCGTCTGCTGGGTCACCCCGCAGGATTCCGCGGCGTGTCCGAAATGCTGCTCGCGGGCGAGCGCGAGCAGGAAGTCCAGCTTGTCGATCACGACGGAGGGATCCCGGCACGGCGAGGCGCTCGAAACCTAGCGACACGCCGTGCCCGCCACAACCGGCGGATCCGGAGGCTCACCGGAACAGGATGAACGCCTTCGACAGGGTGATGCCGATGCCCCAGACAATCGGGATGCCGACCACGGCCCAGGCCAGGGCCGCCCCCGGGCTGAAGCCGCCGCGTCCGATTCCGAAGGAACCGGCCGGGCCGCCGGCCGTGGCGCCCGTGCGGACGTCGAGGGCGGCGCGCTCGGAATCGGACATGAACCAGCGCTGGGCCAGCGGGCGGACCAGCAGGTTGCAGATGAACCCGACCGCCAGGAAGCTCGCGAGCACGTACATGGTCCGGCCGTAGAGATCCGCACCCTGCACGCCCGCGGCAACCTGCGCCTCGCGGATCTTGGTGATGACGAAGGGTCCGACGATGCCCGCCATCGACCACGCGGTGAGCAGGCGTCCGTGGATCGCGCCCACGAACTGCGTGCCGAACACGTCGGCGAGGTAGGCCGGGACCGTCGAGAAGCCGCCGCCATACATGGACAGGATCACGCAGAAGAAGGCGACGAACAGCGCCTGCGAGCCGATGCCGGCCGCCCAGGGCGCGGCCGCGTAGAGCACGCCGCCGAGCGCGAAGAAGGTCGCGTAGGTCAGCTTGCGGCCGATCCGGTCCGACATCGAGGCCCAGAAGAAGCGGCCCAGGATGTTGAACAGCGACAGCAGGCCGACGAAGCCGGCCGCGATCGCGGCAACCTGCGCCTTCTGGCCCGCGTCGAGGGCGGAGAAGCCGGTGCCCGGCAGGCCGATCAGCTCACCGCCGAAGATTTCCTGCAGCATCGGGGACGCGAGGGCGAGCACGCCGATACCGGCCGACACGTTGAGGAAGAGGACGAGCCAGATCATCCAGAACTGGAAGGTCTTGTGCGCGTCCCGGAGATGGACGTGGCCCGAGGCGATCATGGCGTTCCTCGCGGCGGGTGCGGTCCACCCGTCCGGGCGCCAGCCGGCCGGCGGCACCCGATAGCCGAAGGCACCGCCGAGCATGAAGATCAGGTAGCCGATGCCCATCACGGCGAGGGTCTGCCAGACGCCGGCGGAATCGGCGGTCCGGAAGGTCTTGATCAGGCTGTCGGCGAGCGGGGAGCCGATCATCGCGCCGCCGCCGAAGCCCATGATCGCCATGCCGGTGGCCATGCCGCGGCGGTCGGGGAACCATTTGATCAGCGTCGAGACCGGCGAGATGTAGCCGAGGCCCAGCCCGACGCCGCCGATCAGGCCCATGCCGAGCCAGACCAGCCAGAGCTGGTGGATGTAGACGCCGAACGCGCCGACCAGGAACCCGCCACCCCAGCACAGGGCGGCCACGATGCCGGCCTTGCGCGGGCCCGCGCGCTCCAGCCAGCCGCCGAACAGGGCGGCCGAGAGGCCGAGCACGACGATGCCGATCGAGAAGACCGTGACGAGGTCGCTGACGCGCCAATCGCAGGTGGTGGTGAACAGGGCCGTCATCACCCCCATGTCGGGGCAGGCGGCGGGAGCGGGCTTGCCGACGGAGAGCGCCCGCGTCAGCGGCAGCCAGAACACCGACAGACCATAGGCCATGCCGATGCAGAGATGGATCGCGAGAGCCGCTGGCGGGGCCAGCCACCGGTTGAAGCCCGGCTTGGCGACGATACGCTCGCGCGACAACAGACTCGGCGCAACATCGGGCGCGACCGCGCCCGTAATCCCAACACCCATGACGTCATCCTCCAGGGCAGCCACGTTCGCGGGCAGCTCGGCGGCGGAAGATGCGCGATCTGTGTGCAAGGTGCCAGCGTGAGAAACGCGGAGTCGACACTTTTAATCCCAGCTGCGACATCGTGCATGCGTGCCGGGACCGCGGAGCCCCCCGATGGAGGCTCCGGAGCTTGATCACCGCGCGTTCAGACGCGCGGCTCAGCCGGCGTCGCTGGCGCCGGCCCCGGCGAGCTGCGGATCCCGGGTCGCCGGGCGCACCGGGCTGTCGGCCGCCGGTTCGGCGCCGCGCAGGGCGCGCCGCACGAAGCTGTCGACCCGCTCGCCCTGCTCCGGCAGGGCGGCTTCGAGATGGGTGATCATCTTAGGGGTCCAGAACGCCTTGATGTGCTTCTGGATGCCCGCCACCGCCTCCTCCTCCGGGTAGGACCGGAAGAAGGTGGCGATCTGGTTGGCCATGCGGACGAGCTTGTCCGCCTGTGTCACGGCGCTCATCGGAGACTCTTACTCTGCCGCATCCAGGGTCTGGGCGATCCGGGTCAGGGAGAAGTCCTCCTCGTAGAACTTCGCCTGCCAGTCGGAGGGCCGGTTGGTCCGCCGGACCTGCACCGCCGTCACCTTGTACTCGGGGCAGTTGGTCGCCCAGTCCGAGTAGTCGGTGGTGATGACGTTGGCGCCGGTCTTGGCGTGGTGGAAGGTCGTGTAGACCACGCCGGGCTGCATGCGCTCGGAGATCTTGGCCTTGAGCGCGATGTCGCCCGAGCGGCTCTCCAGGGCGACGAGATCGCCGTCGACGATGCCGCGCAGCTCCGCGTCGAACGGGTGGATCTCCAGCACGTCCTCCTCGTGCCAGCGCGAATTGTGGGTGCGCCTTGTCTGCGCACCGACATTGTACTGGGAGAGGATCCGGCCCGTGGTGAGGATCAGCGGGAACTTCGCCCCCGTGCGCTCCTCGGTGGGCACGAACTCGGTGATCATGAACCGGCCCTTGCCGCGGACGAACCGGTCCACGTGCATCATCGGCGTGCCGAGCGGCGCCTTCTCGTTGCAGGGCCACTGCACCGAGCCGAGCTCGTCGAGCTTGGCGTAGGAGACACCGGTGAAGCTCGGCGTGAGCCGGGCGATCTCGTCCATGATCTCGGACGGGTGGCTGTAGTTCATCGGGTAGCCCAGCGCGTTGGAGAGCAGCACCGTGCCCTCCCAGTCGCCGTAGCCGCCCATCGGCGCCATGACCTTGCGGACCCGCGAGATGCGGCGCTCGGCATTGGTGAAGGTCCCGTCCTTCTCCAGGAACGAGGCGCCCGGCAGGAAGACGTGGGCGTATTTGGCGGTCTCGTTCAGGAACAGGTCCTGGACGACGATGCACTCCATCGCCTTCAGGCCCGAGGTGACGTGGTGCGTGTCGGGGTCGGACTGCGCGATGTCCTCGCCCTGGATGTACATGCCCTTGAAGCTGCCCTCGACGGCCTCGTCGAGCATGTTGGTGATGCGCAGGCCCGGCGCGTTGTCGAGCTTGGCCCCCCAGATCGCCTCGAAGCTCTCGCGGGTGGCGTCATCCGACACGTGGCGGTAGCCGGTGAGCTCGTGCGGGAACGAGCCCATGTCGCAGGAGCCCTGGACGTTGTTCTGTCCGCGCAGCGGGTTCACGCCGGCGCCGAGCTTGCCGATATTGCCGGTGGCCATGGCGATGTTGGCCATGCCCATCACCATCGTCGAGCCCTGGCTGTGCTCGGTGACGCCGAGGCCATAGTAGATCGCCGCTGCGCCGCCCTTGGCGTAGAGGCGGGCCGCCGCGCGGACCTCGGCCGGATCGAGGCCGGTGAACTGCGCCTGGTTCTCGGGCGAGTGGCGCTCCTCGGCGATGAACCGGGCCCAGGATTCGAACTCCGCGAGATCGCAGCGCTCGCGGATATAGGCCTCGTCGATCAGTCCTTCCGTGACGATCACGTGCGCCAGCGAATTGATGAAGGCGACGTTGGAGCCGGGCTTGAGCGGCAGGTGATGGTCGGCCTTGATGTGGGCCGACTTCACGAGGTCGATCTTGCGCGGATCGGCGACGATCAGCTTGGCACCCTGGCGCAGGCGCTTCTTCATCCGCGAGCCGAAGACCGGGTGGCCGTCCGTCGGGTTCGCGCCGATCACCAGGATCACGTCGGAATCCTCGACCGACTTGAAGTCCTGGGTGCCGGCCGAGGTCCCGAGCGTCGACATCAGGCCGTAGCCGGTCGGCGAGTGGCAGACGCGGGCGCAGGTATCGACGTTGTTGTTGCCGAAGGCGGCGCGCACGAGCTTCTGGACGAGGTAGGCCTCCTCGTTGGTGCAGCGCGACGAGGTGATGCCGCCGACCGAGTCCTTGCCGTACTTGGCCTGGATCCGCTTGAACTCGGAGGCCGCGCGGTCGATCGCCTCCTCCCAGGACACTTCGCGCCACGGATCCGTGATCTTCTCGCGGATCATCGGCTTGGTGATGCGGTCCTTGTGGGTGGCGTAGCCGTAGGCGAAGCGGCCCTTCACGCAGGAATGGCCCTCGTTGGCCTTGCCGCCCTTGTAGGGGACCATGCGGACGACGCGCTCGCCCTGCATCTCGGCCTTGAACGAGCAGCCGACGCCGCAATACGCGCAGGTCGTGACCTCCGCGTGCTCGGGCTGGCCGAACTCGTGGATCGACTTTTCCTGCAGCGTGGCCGTCGGACACGCCTGCACGCAGGCTCCACAGGACACGCACTCAGATTCAAAGAAATTGGTCGGTCCGGCCGCCACGCGGCTGTCGAAGCCGCGGCCCGCGATGGTCAGCGCGAAGGTGCCCTGCACCTCCTCACAGGCGCGGACGCAGCGGTTGCAGACGATGCACTTCGATGGATCGTAGGTGAAGTACGGGTTCGACTCGTCCTTCGGCAGGTACTTCTCGGAGCTCGGCTTGACGTGGTTGTCGCCGTCGTAGCCGTAGCGCACGTCGCGCAGGCCGACGACGCCGGCCTGGGTCTGCAACTCGCAGTCGCCGTTGGCCGCGCAGGTCAGGCAGTCGAGGGGATGGTCGGAGATGTAGAGCTCCATCACGCCCTTGCGGAGCTTGGCGAGCTTCTCGTTCTGCGTGTGCACCACCATGCCGTTCTCGGCCGGGGTTGTGCAGGAGGCGGGAGTGCCGCGGCGTCCCTCGATCTCCACGAGGCAGAGGCGGCAGGAGCCGAACGGCTCCAGCGAGTCGGTGGCGCAGAGCTTCGGGATCTGCGTGCCGGCATGCATCGCCGCCGCCATCACCGAGGTGCCGGCCGGCACCGTGACCTCCATGCCGTCGATCGTCAGCGTCACCGTCTGCGCGTTGACGCGGATCGGCGTGCCGTAGTCGATCTCCTTGATCAGGCCCATCGACGTCTCCTCACTCGGCCGCGGCCGGCAGATCGCCGGCGCGCCTGAAATCTTCCGGGAAATGGGTGATCGCGCTCATCACGGGCATCGGCGTGAGCCCGCCCATGGCGCAGAGCGACCCGTCGGTCATGACCTCGCAGAGATCCTCGACCAGCTTCAGGTTCGCGTCCGGCCGGATGCCGGCGATCACCTTGTCCATGGTCTCGACCCCGCGGGTCGCGCCGATGCGGCAGGGCGTGCACTTGCCGCAGGATTCGGTGGCGCAGAACTCAAAGGCGAAGCGGGCCTGGGCGGCCATGTCGACCGTGTCGTCGAACACCACGATGCCGCCGTGGCCGACGAGGCCCTTCTGGGCCGCCATCGCCTCGTAATCGAGGGGCGTGTCGAGGAGATGGTCGGGGAAGTAAGCCCCGAGCGGCCCGCCGACCTGCACGGCCCGGACCGGCCTCCCTGAGCGGGTGCCGCCGCCGAAATCCTCGATCACCTGACGGAGGGTGATGCCGAAGGCCACCTCGATCAGGCCGCCATGCTTGATGTTGCCGGCGAGCTGGATCGGCAGGGTGCCGAGGGAGCGGCCCATGCCGTAATCGGCGTAGGCCCTCGCGCCGTTCTCGAGGATCCACGGCACGGCCGTGAAGGTCATGACGTTGTTGACCAGCGTCGGCTTGCCGAGGAAGCCCTTCAGCGCCGGGATCGGCGGCTTCGCCCGCACGATGCCGCGCTTGCCCTCGAGGCTCTCCAGCAGCGAGGTCTCCTCGCCGCAGATATAGGCGCCGGCCCCCAGCCGCACTTCCAGGTGGAAGCTCCTGCCCGAGCCCAGGATGTTGTCGCCCAGCATCCCGGCCTTCACACCGTTGGCGATCGCCTCCTTGAGGGTGGCGAAGGCCTGCGGGTACTCGGAGCGCAGGTAGATGTAGCCGCGCGTGGCGCCGGTGGCGACGCCCGCGATGGTCATGCCCTCGATGAGGTTGAAGGGGTCGCCCTCCATCATCATCCGGTCGGCGAAGGTGCCGGAATCGCCCTCGTCGGCGTTGCAGACCACGTATTTCTGGTCCGCCTTGGCGAGCATCACGGTGTTCCACTTGATGCCGGCCGGGAAGCCGGCACCGCCCCGGCCGCGCAGGCCGGAATCGCGCACCGCCGCCACGACGCCCTCGGCATCGAGCTTCAACGCCGCCTCGAGGCCGCGATAGCCGCCATGGGCCCGGTAATCGTCGACGGAGACCGGGTCGACCACGCCGCAGCGGTGGAAGGTCAGGCGCTGCTGCCGGGCGAGGTAGGGGATCTTTTCAGGGTCGCCGAGGCGCAGGGCGTGGTCGCCGCCGGTGGTCAGGCCGGCATCCAGCAGGGCGTCGACATCCTTGACCGTCACCGGCCCGTAGGCGACGCGCCCCTCGGGCGTGCCGACCTCGACCATCGGCTCCAGCCAGAACAGGCCGCGGGAGCCGGTGCGGACGATGGTGACGTCCAGGCCGCGGCGCTCGGCGCCCGCGAAGAGGGCGCGGGCGACCTTGTTGGCGCCGAGGCCGAGGGCGACGGCGTCGCGCGGAACGTAGAGCGTGACGCTCACTGGCGCACCTCCGTCAGGGCAGCTTCGAGGGCGTCGGCGGTGAGATGCGCGACGGGCTCACCGTCCACCAGGGCGGCGGGACCGTTGGCGCAGAGACCGAGGCAGTAGACCGGCTCCACCGTGGTGCTGCCGTCGGCGGTGGTCTCGTGCCAGCCGCAGCCGAGGCGGCCGAGGATCTCGCGGTGCAGCTTGTCCGAGCCCATCGCCTGGCAGGCCTCGGCCCGGCAGAGCTTCACCTCGTGGCGGCCGGCGGGATGCGCCCGGAAATCATGGTAGAAGGTGATGCAGCCGTGCACCTCGGCGCGCGACAGGTTCAGCGCGTCCGCGATCAGCGGCACGGCCCCGTCATCCACGTAGCCGAACGTCTCCTGCAGCGCGTGCAGGATCGGCAGCGTGGCACCTTCGAGATGCGTGTGTTCGGCGATGATCCCGGATGCGCGCTCCGCGCTCCAGGGCTCGTGACGCGCCATGGTTCCCAGCCCAGTCTGTTCCTTTTCTAATGCGAAGAGGAACAGAAATGCCGATTGGCATCAATCGCGCAGTCCGGTCGCTCGACAAAGGACGTTTGTCGAACTGTAAGGCGTCTTCCGCAGCGACAGGCGCGACTTTTTAAATCTCTGTCAGAAAATAGGTTTTTCTATCAGCGTTGAGCCTCGGGTTCATCGCGTGCGCTGCAACATGAAATTGTGCCCTGCAATAATTTGCATGCAGCATCCCGCTACGCTTCCGGATGTGAGGCCGGCGACCCGCGCGACGCGCCATCAATGGACGGGCGCGGTCGGGGCACACTATCCCGACCGCGCGCGGCCGGATCAGAACTCCATCTCGAGCTCTACGCTCTCGACCGCCACGACGGCC
>CAXDNE010000204.1:0-13802 GCA_963990595.1 uncultured Methylobacterium sp. | reverse complement strand
TGGCGGGCGCAAGGGCGGACAGGCAAGACGCCGATGCCGCCCCATCCTCATCCCCGACGCCCAGTAGCGCCGCGGTGAGCGGCCAACCCGGAAGCGCGAGATCAACGCCCGCCCGTGCGAGAGCGGACAGGTCGCGGCGGTGCTCCTCGCTCCAGGCCACTGGCAGGCCGACGAGGCCGCATTCGGCGATTTGCAGCGCGAGCGCTTCGAAAGACTCCCGCCCGTCCGGAAGGATCACTGACTGCAGCTTGTGGAAACCCGGGTGCGCGCGTGTCTCGGGAGGGAGGCTCGCTGCCGGGTGGAACGCCAGCGTTCGCCCCCGTCCAAGGAGGCGCGCGGCCGCCGCGCCGACCTCCTCCGGCAAGGCCAGCACGCTTCCGGGCGAGACCGGGTATCCGCCGAGCGTGAGCCAAGCCTGCTCACGCAGACCGTCCCGCACATCGGGCGGCATCGACTCAGCGGGTAGGTCGGTGAGCGCGTCGAGGATAGCGCCTTCCAGGGCATCCGGTGCGGCGGAGCCCGCCCGAAGGCCCCTCAGGGACGCCTGTAATTCGGCGAGGGCGTCGTGCGGCGGCAGCAGGTCTGATTGCGTCCGGAGCGCCGCCGGGTCAGGCGCACGGCGCACGCGATGCAGGAGAGGGCCGAGCACCGCGGGGACTGGCCGGTCGGCGGCGAGATACATCGTGTCGTCGATGGCGACGCGTCCCCCGGCTTCGAGTTCGTGGATCGGCAGGCGGCGCAGGAGGCCGGCGCCTAGCCCGCAACCCAGCAGGAGCAGGCTCTCCGCTTCGGAGGCCTCGAAGTGCCCTCGCCTGAGTGCCTCCTCCAATCGCCGCTCGAACTCGGGTAGGGCAAACGGCGTCAGGGCGAGCGCAGTTATCTCCCCCCGCGACAGGTCGTCCACGATCAAGTCCGCGGCCAGATACGCCGCTGCATCGCCGCGCAGGAGGCGCTCGACGAGTGGCGCGAGTCCGAGCTGGACACCGTAGTAGAGTTTCGCGCTGTTCACCCCGGCTTCTGCAACGCCGGCCAGCAGTCGGCGAAGGGCCGCGACCTGCGCCGAGCCCTGTACGCCTGACTGCCGGATCTTCTCAACCAGCGCCCCACGCACACCCGCGCTCTCGCTGAACCGCCTGGCGGCATTGACCAAACCGATCACGGCAGTGGGATCGAGGTTCCCGCCCCGGCCTTCCATCCCTGGCACGCTGTCGAACAGATCCTTCTCGCTCGCTGGGATGATCGACAGCGAGAGGCCCGGGAGCGCTGCCAAGAGCGGCTTCAGGTACGTGTAGGTTATCGGCGTGCCGAGGAAGAGCGATCGCTGATCCGCGGCATCGGCGAGCTCGCGGATCGACAGCACCTGGCGCACGTCTTCGGGCTGCTGCGTGACCGGGAACAGGCGGATGCCGCGCAGACCTTCGTCGCTGGCGAGCGCGCTCAGCGCCGCGCCGCTCGCGCGGATGAGCGCCATCGCTGCAACCGTGGCCTGCTCGGCGCGAGCCGCCTCGTGCTCCTGGGCCGCGAGCGGCTCTATCGCACGCAGCAACCCGGCGAGATGACCGCGGTTCACCAAACGCGACTGCCCTCCCGCGCCCTGCCACTGCTCACCGACGACCAGCGCGTCAACTGGCGCGAGCGCGAGCGCGCGCAGCACGGCGCTGTGCGTCGCGCGATCGGGCAGGAACACGACCGTGCCGGCCGGGACGTGCCGCACGAGCGCCCGCATGATCTCGTCGGGTGGGAAGCGTGACGCCTCGAGCGCGATCGCCTCCCGCAGCTTGCGCCGGAGGACGGCGCCGATCGCCTCTGGCGCAACCGGACCAAGTCTCGCGCCGTCGAGGATCTCTACGAGCGCTGCGACTTGCCTCTGTTGCCGGAAAACGCGCGGCGGCACCATCTCCAGCAATTCCGCGAGCTCCACCGCGCTCCAAGCCGGCACCTCCGCTGCCAGAGCGCGCACCATCCCGTCTTCGTCCGCAGAGGCCAGTGCGAGCTCGCGGTCCCCCATGAACGCATCGAGGTCGGGCAAGAGTGCTCGCAGCTCCGCGGGGGCGCCGAGAAGGGCGGCCGGAAGCGGGCGAAAGGAGGCAGTCGGTACGAGCATCGTCCAGGCGAGCCGTCGGCCATCCCAGACCTCGGCGAGGACGGATCGTGCCTCGATCGCGAACCCATGGGTTGCGAACCACGGGCTCTTGGCCAGAGCCCGCACGAGGCGAGCGAGGTCGCCCGAAGACAGCACCCCGTCCTCAAGCGCGCTTAGGAGCAGTCGCGGCAGCCATGCCAACACCGCGCGGTCGCGCAACGCGCGATTCCATCGGGCAGGCACGGGCGCGCCCTGCGCCTCGCCGGCGTCCGCACCGTCCTCGCCCAAGCCCAGGATCGCGCGCCGACCCGAATCGACGAAGAAATAGCCGTGCAGGAACAGGCGCGCAGAGAGAGGCGGCTCGGGGCTCGGCGCGATACCGATCGTCACGGCGGGACGCTCTCCGGTCGGCAGAAAGACCCCCCAATCGAGCGAGAGACCGGGCTCCGCCGATGCATCCCGCACCAGCAGCCCTGCGCCGTGCGGCAGCGCCTTCTCCCGCACCTTCTCGTTCTCGAGCGTCAGCGTGGACGGCCAGTCCGGATCGGCCTTGATCGCGCGAAGGTCCGCGTCCGCCGACAGAGTCTCGATCCCGGAAAAGCGGATCTCCCGGGATCCGGCCTCAGTGGTCAGCGTGATCGAGCCGCCGAAGATACGCTCCTCGCCGCCGGAGACGCCGTTCGCCCCGCCGCTCACTCCGCGCAGGCGCGCGAGGCGACCGCCCGAGCGGACCAGCGACAGCTCGTCTACGCCTCCCCACCTTAGGTCGATTCGGTCGAGATGGCGCGTCGCGGCGAGGATCGTCGCCAAGTCCGCGGGCCGGCACAGCTCGTTCATGAGTCCCCTGCGCGCGGCCTCGTCGTCGAAGCGTCGCTCGACGAATCCCATGCCGGCGGCGGGGCATAGATCGCTGCGCCGGAGTGGTAGCCAGAGCGCCAGGTACGGCCCGGGGAATGCGACGGCGTCCACCTGCGCGTGTAGGCGGGCGACATCCGCCTCGATGCTCTCCCACGCCTCGGTGGTCGCGTGAGTCGTCTCGATGCCGAGGTAGGGATTGACGACGAACGGCGCGAAGCCCTCGCCGTGCCCGGCCGGCGCCACTGCGAAGGCGTCGCAGAGGTGAAAGACTGCCTTCTGGCCGAGGCCGAACCGGCCCGCCGACCCGGTCTCCTCCGTCTTGCTACTGGCCGAGTTGTGCCGGATGCCCTGCTCGTCCTGCGCGCTGTAGCGACCGTCGTTGACGACGAGCAGGCCCGGGCCGGCCAGCAGCGGATTTACAGCACCGGTCATCCCCTCCCGCAGGTCGACCGAAAGGGTCGCGGCCTCCGCGTCGTCCGCGTTCTGGATCAGCTCCTTGAGGATCGAGAACCGGGTCTTGTAGCGGTCCTGCAGGTTGTTGCGGATCGACAGGACGACTGAGCGGGCGTCGACCATGTAGGCGGGCATGCGGGCGATTCTCGAGCGGGGGTGGTGATTCGGCGTGCACCGAATCGGGTAGGAATTTCGAACCGTGAGGCATGTCGGTGGCCTCGGACTGGGCGCATCTACGCCGCAGCCTCCGCGGCCCAGCAGAACAGGTTGGCCAAGCGCATCTCCTCGACGCTGTTGGCCACGAGGTCGAGCAGTCCCGGTGAGGCGATGAGCACGGCGAGGCACCGCGCCCGGCTGATGGCGACGTTGAAGCGGTTGCGTGAGAGCAGGAACGCCGCATCGCGCGGCATATCTTCCGCACCGGAGGTCGCCATCGAGACGAGGACGACCTCCGCCTCCTGTCCTTGAAACCGGTCGACCGTGCCGACGCGAGCGCCCTGAGGCAGCCGGCCCTTCAACAGGTTGACCTGCATGTTGTAGGGGGCGACCACGAGCACGTCGTCGAGCGTCATCGCGCGCTCAACGCCGCGGCGGTCGACCACGCGCTGTCCGAGCAGGCTGTCGAGGATCGCGCGCACCTCCTCCGCCTCCGCCTCCGATTTCTGCCGGCAGCCCATGTGCGCGACCGGTCGGAAGGCGAGACCTGCGGGTTTCAAGACCGGATGCGCGTCGGGGCCGAGCACCAGTCGCTGCCGAGCGCAGTCCGCCTCCGCGTGGAGCTGCCCGTCATAGACGGCCGCCGAGACGAAGCCGCAGAGGTCGGGGTGCATTCGCCAGGTGCGCGAGAGGAAGATGCCGCGCTCCGGCGGCACGACCGCGTGGCCCTCCAGGAGGTGGTCGAGCGCGGAGACGCCACTGTCGCGCGGGTGGGCGCCTTGGATCGGCTGGGCGAGCTGCATCTGGTCGCCGACGAGCACGAGCGCGCGCGCGCCCTGCGCCATGGCCACGAGGTTGCCCAGCGAGACTTGGCCCGCCTCGTCCACGAACAGCACGTCGCGGCTCGCCCGTAGGTCCTCGCGGGCAAACAGCCAGGCGGTGCCCGCGAGGATCGGCAGGCTCGGGTCGATCTGCTTGTTGTCGGTGACACTCGCGACGTAGCCTCGGCCGGTAAACCCATCGTCGCCCGCGCCGTCCTTCTTCTGCCCGAGGATCGCGACAGACTGGCCGGCCTCGTGGAATCGGGTCTCGACGGCGTGGAGCACGTTGTCGATCGCCTTGTGGCTGTTCGATGCGATGCCGACCGTTTTCCCGTCGTCGATCAGCGCTTTGATGAGGTGAGAGATGGTGTAGGTCTTGCCGGCCCCGGGCGGTCCCTGGATCACGAGCCAGGACCGATCGAGTGCGCGCACCGCCGCGATTGCCGCGGCCAACAGTCGGGCGGGATCATCGCACGCATCCGGTGGGATGACCGGGCTTCCCGCCGGCCGGCCGGAGAGACGGGGCGGCTCGCGCCGCAGCAGCGCGGCGATGTGCGGGAAGCCCGCACCGTCCGCAGCCAAGTCCGCCGCGACCGTCCACACCGCTTGGCGCAGCACGTCGACGCGGAAGGGCTTTCCGGGGATGAAGCTTGCTTCCTCCGGCAGGGGTCCGCTCTTCTTTCCAAGTTTGAGCGTGACGAGCCGGCGTGCCTCGTCGACGGCGACGATCTCTCCGGCGGAGGCGCCGCCCGCTGCAAGGCACACTTCGCTGCCCGCGCGCAGCTTGGTCTCCTGTTCGGGATAGTGGAAGCGGTAGGTGAAGCTGCGCGCCTCTGTTCCGAGCCAATCCTCGCCGTCACGCCGGCAGCCGGCGAGACACTCCTCATCCTCCTGAAGCTCCTCGAGCCCGCGTTCCTGGCGGTCAAAGTAGGCCCACCACGCGGGCTTCTGTTCCCGCCGGTGAAACCCCACGAGATCGGCCATGAGCTGGCGCGCCTCGGACCCCGGCAGCCCCGGCTCGCCCGCGACCCGAGCCTCGAGCTCGGCCTGCTCACGCTCGCGCAGCTCTCGGTTCTCGCGCGCCTCATCCGCATCCGGCGGAGCAGCGCCGGGCCTCGGTCCGCGCCCGACCGTGATACCGGCGGTCTCCGCGAGGCCGAGCAACCAGTCGCGCAGAAGCAGCGTCGAGAGGCAGTCGTCCCGGTTGTAGTCATGGATCGCCGCGAGGGCGCTCGTGTCCCCGGTCGTGCGCCAGCGGTCGTAGAGCACGAGGCTGTCGCCGCCCGAGGTCACCTCGGTGGTGCGCGGCGGCATGTAGAAGCGCTCGAGACTCTTGATCGAGTAGCTCGCCTCGCCGATTCGGACACCCTCGCGCACGACGCGGTAGAGGTCGACCATGCGGCCCTCGCGCAACAGATCGTCGACCGCGGCCTCGGCCACCGCGTGCATCGAGGCGAGCCGGCGCAGAGCCGTCTTCTCGTAGGGCGCGTAGTGGTAGAGATGGGCGCCCGGCGCCGCTGAGAGCCGGCGCGTCAGGAAGTCCATCACCGTGCGGAGCGCGCGCTTCTCCTGCGCCCGGTCGTGCGCCCAGACTGCTAGGAAGCGTAACTCGGGATGCCCGGGCACCGGCTCGCCGTCCCCGTCGCCGGGTCGCGCGCGCCAGAGCACGCCGCACAGATACTCCAGGCCGCCCGGATGCATCGGGTCGCCCTCGAAGTCGAAGAACAAGTCATCCGGGTGGGCTAGGGGCAGGCGGTCGAACCCCAGGCCGGGGGGATGCGGCAGCAGCTCGTAGACGCCGCGCTCCTCATCGACACTCTGCCGCTGCAACCGCGCCTGCTGGATCAGACGCGTGAGCGTCTCAGCGCCGATGCCCGGCACGCGCCGTTCGCCGAGCCCTCCGAGCAGCGCTGCAGTCGAGACGTGGGCCTCCATCAGATGCTGGCGCTGGCGGCGGGTGATGTCGGCGACGCGGCAGAGGTGGTCCGCCTCCGTCCACGCCGTGTCACACGCTGTCCCCCACTCGCACTTGCCGCAATAGCCGCACGGCTCGCCCTGCAAGCCGACCGGCGTGTCCTGCGCGAACAGTTCCAGGCGTCTGGCGGCCCGGCGAACGTAGTGCCGAACGTCGGCGAGCCGGAACCGCTCGACCACGTGGGCGACGGCTGCGTCGCCGCTGCCGAGCATCAGCGCACCGTGCTCGGCCACGCGCCCCTGCACCCGTGTGAGCAGATCGCCGTAGAGGGCGATCTGCATGACGTGCTCGGGCCGCGCGGTGTGGGCGAGCTTGGCGTCCCACGGCTCGTAGGACCACGCCCAGCTCGGGCAGGGGGCCTCGACGCGCACGAGGAAGTCCGCGTAGCCGATCCAGGGCCCGTCCGCGAGCGCGGCCTGCGCGATCAGCGGCGCACCACGATCCATCGCGGCCCGCGTCTCCACCATGCATCGCTCAGGCGTGTCGCGCGCGATCGCGACCGGCGGCCCGTGGAGCGCGGCGAGCGCGGCGAGGCAGCGGTCCTCGTGCTCCTGTCCCTTGCGTTGGATGAGTGCGGCCTGCGCGTCCGCGACCGCCTGGGGCTCCGGGCGCAGGCCGCGTCGCTTCTCGAGCGTCCAGGCCGCCGACGTGGCGCAGCCGAGGAACGTGGCCAGGAAGGTCGGCGAGAGTCGGCCGATCTCGTGCGTCGACGCCCGCATGTCTCCTCCGTGCCCATCCGACTGCGTGGTCGTGCAATGGTGCCGAACGCGCATACCACAGGTTGTTGTGGCGGCGGCGACACAGGATGGCGGCCGCGCGAGCGGCGGCCGATCAGGCAGATCGAACGAAGCCGATCGGCTCGCGCCCGGCCCCCGGCTTCGCGGCCACCTCCGCCGCCAGCATCTCGATCAGGGCGGCGGGCCCGCACGCGCGCAGGATCCGCGCCCGGCGCGCGACCACCGCGAAGTCGCCCGGGGTCAGAGGTGCGAGGCCGTCGAGGCCGGCGGGCGCTTCGTGGGCGAACGTCCGACGGAAGGCGTCGCGCGCCTGAGCGGGGCTCATGGGCAGGAAGCGCACCTTGAAGAGGAAGCGTCGCAGCGTCGCCGGATCGAGACTGTCCATCAGGTTCGTCGTGCAGGCGAACGGGTAGGGATGGCGCTCCATCCAGGTCAGCATCTCGTTGACCTGGCTCACCTGCCAGCCCTGCTGTGCGTTCGCGCGGTCGCGCAGCAGCGAGTCGGCCTCGTCGAGGATGAGCAAGGCGTGCCGATCGGCGGCCTCCTGGAAGGCCTCGGCGATGCCCTTCTCCGTCTGTCCGACCCACATCGACAGCAGGTCGGAGGCGCGTTTCTCGAGGACGTCGAGGCCCAACCGCTGCGCGAGGTAGCGGGCGTAGGCGCTCTTGCCGGTGCCGGGTGGCCCGTGCAGGCAGAAGGAGAGCGCGGTCTCGCCGGACGCCGCGACCTGGTCGGCGAGGCGTGTCAGATCCTGGTCGGCCGCCGACAGTCCCGGATCGAACGCGGGCTCGCTCCCACATCCGGGCAGAGGGGACGCCTCCATCGCGTGGAGGACGGAGCGCGCCGCGGTCTGGACATCCGCGACGGTCGATCCCCGCGCGAGCTTGGCCACGCGCAGGGCCGTGTCGATGACGGCCGGCGTCGCAGGGATGGTGCTGAGCGCCGCGAGAGCCGCATCCGAGAGCGGCACCTTGCGCCGGGTCGCCGTGCGCTCGAGGACGCGCCGGCGCACCGCCCGGCCGGGTTCGGGAAAGCGGATCGCGAGGCTCATGCGCCGCAGCACTGCCGGCCCGAGCCGCCCCGTGCTGTTGGTGATCCACACCGTCGGTGCCTGCGTCGTCTCCACGAGGCGGTTCATGAAGACCTTCGAGCCCACGCGCGACTCGGCGTCATCCTCGTCGACGCCCGTGAACACGTCGTCGGCCTCGTCGACCACGAGCAGCGTGCGGCCGGCGCGGCCGGCCAGCGCTCGCAGGAGCGCGAAGGCGCTGATGCGCGCAGCCCGCGAGGGCTCCTCATCTGCCTCGTCGACCTCGCCCACGAACAGCGCGTGGGCTCCGAGACGCTCGGCCAGCACCCGGGCGAACTCCGTCTTGCCCGTCCCGGGCGGTCCGTACAGGAGCAGGTTGACCCCAGGCGCGGATGTCTCGAGCGCCCCCCGGACGAGACGCGCCGCGAGATCGGGGAGGGGCCCGAGGTGTTCGAAGTCCCCCCACGCCAGTTCAGCCTTGCGCGCGCGTCCGATGAGGGCCGCGCGCAACCGCTCCGGGTCACTCGTCTCGAGCCGGGCGATGCGCAGCACCGTCTGCGATGGGGCGAAGTCGCCGCCCCGGCGGTCCTCCAACAGGCCGAGGAGACACAGAGCCTGCCGCGGCGTGAGCAGGCGCTGCACCTGCACAGGACTCAAGCCGGTGAGGACGCCCACCGCCGAGCGGTTGATCTCATCGCGGGCGGCGGATCCGATCTCGAGCGCCTCGGCCAGCGCGTGCACCGGCTTCTGCAGGGTGGCGCGCACGACCACGCGTAGGATCGCCCCCTCGGCCTCGGACAGGCTCAGTGTCTCGCACAGCCACGTGAGGCGCTTCTCCAAGGGGGAGGGCGGTGGTGCCTTCGTCGGCGCCTGCAAGCTGTGCAGCAGCGGGGCGAAGGCGGCCCACGTCTCGCGGTCGATCCGGCCGCCCACCATCGAGGGCTCGAGCTGATCGGGATCGACGTTCTCGGGCTCCGGCAGCCCCAATCGCTCGGCGTTGGCGTGCAACCACGTGGCGACCGAACGGGTCGGCCGTTGCGGCCTCGCCCCGGAGGAACGCTCCGATCCGATGAGCACCTGACCGGCGAACAGCCGCAGCACGTAGCGTTCGAACTTATCCACGAACGGTCTCCAATTCGAGCGACATCGATCCAGCAGTGGGCAGTGATCCAAGATCAGCGTCGGATCGGCGCCGGGCCGGCGCCGTGCGCATCGCGCAGAACCGCCCTCATCTTCTGGATGGCGCCCAAGGCTGCGCGGTGCGAACGGGGCGTCCCGGCGGCGATGACGCGGCGGCCGTACCCGCAGAATGCGAGATGGTCGCCCGCCGTGAACGTCACCGCAAAACCATGCTCCCGGGCGTAAGCGACCGCCGGGCTCATCAGGCGACCACGACCACCGAGTTTACGCGCACCCATCTTCGTTCTCCTGTCTCCTCAACCGACCCGAAGAACGATACGAACCTGCTGCGACAGATTCGGACGTAGGCGGGGCGATCAATGCGGCTGGAGAAGACGACGGCGCTCCTGGAGCTCGCCCGCGCGCTCGCCGGCAGTGCCGAAGGCCTGAGTCTCGACGAGATGGCGACGTACGCGCAGGTCGACCGCCGCACCGCCGAGCGCATGCGCGACGCCCTGCGGCTGCTCTTCCCGCAGTTGGAGGAACTGGTCGACGGGCGCACCAAGCGCTTCCGGATCCCGGGCGGACTGGACGGGTTCGCACAAGCGCCGACCCCCGATGAACTTGCGGAGCTGCACGTCGTCGCGCGTGGCCTCGACGCCGGCGGCGGCGCGGCCCGGGCCGCCCTCCTGCGCTCGCTGTCCACCAAGATCCAGGCCGCGCTGCGCGCGCCGGTCCGCCGTCGTCTTCAGCCTGATGTCGAAGCGTTGGCCATGGCTGAGGGCTGGGTCATGCAGGCCGGTCCCCGACCGTTCGTGGACGGGCCGACGCTCGCGAAACTGCGCGAGGCGCTCAAAGCGCTGCGCACCTGCCGCTTCCTGTATGCCGGCCCGCACGGTGCGCCGCGTTCACGCAGCGTCGTCCCCTACGGCCTCCTGTTCGGGCGCGCCTACTACCTCGTCGGTCCGGAAGCCGGCGAGTCGGACGAAACGGCGGAGTTGAAGCTCTGGCGGCTCGACCGAATCTCTGAGCTGGAGCTGGGTGCCGGGTGCGGCGGGCCGCCGGCCTCGTTCGATCTCGCAGCGTTCGCGGCGCGCTCGTTCGGGACGTTCCAGGAAGCCCTCGACGACGTGGTGCTGCGTTTTGCGAGCCCCGTCGCGCCCGAGGCGCGGCGCTTCCTCTTCCATCCAACCCAGACCGTCGAGGAACAGGCCGACGGCACCCTCATCGTACGCTTCCGGGCCGGCGGTCGGCTGGAGCTCGTGCAGCATCTGTTCATCTGGGGTGAGCATGTCGAGATCATCGCGCCGGATCCCCTGCGGCACCTCATGCGCGACGAGTTGGTCAAAGCCCTGGGCCGGCACGGGCCGTGATCGCTTTTGCGGGCTCAGACTGTTGGTCCCGCTTTCCACACTGAGCCCTCGCGATGAAGCTGGACGCGGTCAGACCGCGGCGGTCGGTCGGCTCGGGTGCACCTTGCTCACCACGTTCGTCTCGCTCGACACGACATCCGCTCGGCGCAGAGCGCGACCCGCGCGAGCGCACCGCCTCGATGCGGTGATAGGTCAGAACGCGAAGACGCGTGCGCATTCGACCTGTTCGGCGGGACGAGGCCCTCCTAGTCACGCGAATCGTTTCAAGGGATCCTCATCTGATGCGCAACCGCCTCATCGAGTGGATCGCTCTGTTCGTGGCTGCGCTCGCCCTCGCCGGCAGTGCCCCATCCCTCCTGTCGCGCGCCTGGATCGCCGGGCGGATGCTCGCCGCAGCCGACGACCCACCGAAGCTTGCCGCCCTCCGGCTGGCGCCCGTCCACACTCCGGAGCGCGTCGCGGCCGAGATCGACGCGGCTATCGCCGCTGAGGACGACGACCTCGCCCGGAGCTTTCTCGAGCTGGCGGACGCGCGCGGCATCCCCGTCGATCCGGAGCGGCGCGCGCGCGTGGCTGCGCTTCAAAGTAACGTCGCCTACCGCGCGGCCCGCGCGTTCGCCGCGGGGGCCGCAACGGGCGAGGCCGAGAGTGCGGCAGGGCTCGCCGGCGTGCTGGCGGCCGATGCCACGGGCATCGGCGACCTCCGTGACATCGCGCGCGAGGGGCCAGCCTGTGCCCGGAGTGAGCCGTGCGACACCTTGGTTCTGAGTCTTGCAACGGTCGGCCTCGCGACGAGCGCAGCCACGATCGCGAGCGCGGGCGTAGCAGGGCCGCTGCGCGGCGGGGTGACCATCCTGAAGGTCGCGCGCAAGCTCGGGCGTGTGTCTGAACCGCTCGTCGCATCTCTCGTACGGTTGGTGCGGGCCGGCATCGACCCGGAGGCGGTCCGCACCCTGGTTCGCGCGGGCGGTCGCCTGGATCTGACAGCCGCGCGGGGCGCGGCTCGCGCAGCGGTTCGGCCTGAAGCATTGCGCGGGCTGCGGGGTCTCGGGAGCGACGTCTACGGCGTCTACGCCGCCGCCGGTCCACGTGGGGTTCTTGAGATCCTCGGGATCGCTCGAACCACTGGCGAGGTTGCGCGGGCGGAGCGGCTGGCAGTGACATTCGGCAGCAGAACCCGAGCGACGCTCAAGCTGCTCGGTCGTGCTGCCCTGGTGATCGGCCAGGAGCTCGCCACGCTGATCCGGTCTGCGCTCCTGGCAGTGTTCTGGGCATGCGGCCTGGCCCTCTTCTGCCGACGCTTGGGCATCTCTCTCGGCTGCGCTCTGTGGCGCCGTACGTCTCCTTCCCGACGATCTGCGACCGGTTCTGTCGCAGCGGTGGGGGACGACGGGCTCAGCCTACCGCCATCGCCGATCAACGAGCAACGGCGGATGCAGGCCGCGAGACATCTGCTCAGGAGCGCCCGCCGCCGTGCCCACCTCTACCTCCGATCCCGCCCCTGACGCCCGGATCGCACTGAGCGCCGGCCGCTACGCCCCACGCGGTGCACCTGGGACAACGGCTGCCTCCGCTCACGATGAGGCTCAAAGCCTCCACATCGATGATTTTAGCGTGCACGTCGTGGCGCTCGGGACGGCCCTGCCGCCCTGGGCGGAGCCGACGACAGATCTCCTCAGATCCGATGACATCGAGCTCGTCATCTTGTCGGGCGAGGATGCGGTTAGCGCGGCTTGGAACCGGTCCATGCGGAGCCGACCGACGGCCCCGGCCCTCCAACTGATCGTGCACACCGAGGACGACACGGGCGCGCCCGTCCCCCGCGATTGTCGATGCGCGACATTGGAGGTGGCCGCCCGCCCGCGCGATCGCGACACGGTAGCCCACGCACTCGCGGCCTGCGCGCACGGTGGCGAACTCCTCATCGGCATGTATGCGGCGGATCTCCGGACAGTCACCGGCGTCGATATCGGTCAGGTGGTGCGTGGACGTGCGATCGTCGTCGACGTCCTCGGGGACGCAGGCACAGCCTCGCTCGCGCGCGATGCGATCGGGCGCCTGACGGCGGCCGGCCACGACGGCGGACGCCTGATGTTCCAGTTTGTCGACCAACGGGACGCCGCGGCCTTCAGTCTGATCGCGCTCGACGCGTGCGCGACCGCCATCATCGCCGACGATGCCGGGGGTGACTGGATCCTCTCCTGTTCCTTCTCCGACCGCACCGCCCTGGTGTTGGTGGCTTTCGGGCGCCCGCACTGATCGCCAGCACGGGCGCCCCGATCGGGGCCGTGAACCAGGAAGCCCGCTGATGACGATCGAGGGGGCCACGCATGCAGATATCGCGGACTGAAACCACGACGGCCGTCAGCTTCGCAGCATTCGTCGAAGATCTCTATCTCGAGTACCTGCGTCGCCACAGTGCGTGGGGCGGACCGGCCCGCATCCCGCGCGAGCTTAGAGCCTGGACGCCCTCGGTCGCGGCGGCGATCACCCCCGCCGCGGCCTGCGCGTTTCGCGCACGCGTCGAGGAGGCCGCGTGCGCGACTGCCCTCGAAGATAAGCACGGCGGCGTCACCTACGCGACCGAGGTCCGACGTCTCCACGACGCCCTCGCCGCGGCAATGCCCCGAGCCGGGGACCCATCTGGGTCCACGACGCTCGATAGCCTCTTCCGTTTGCGAAGAGTGGGAGGGGCCTGGGAAATCGACCTGATCAGGCTCGCGGCCTCAGACCCCGCGCTACAGACCGCGGTGATCGAACCCGCAGTGATCGGGGATACCCGGACGCCCAACCGGCGCGATGCGCTCCGGAGCGTCGCCCTCTTTCCCGCACTGTTCTCGCAGGTCGCTAGCCTACCTACCGGAACCACTGGTGGCGCGAAGGAAGCCGGTATCGTGAGAGCGGCGCAGGAGCCGATTGCTCGGGTGGTGGAGGCTCTCCTTGAATTGGAACAGTTGCCCTGGCGCGCCCGATACCCATGGCGCTCCACGCCGAGCGGAGGCGATCCGGTGCATCATGATGCGGGCCGAGGCGTCGACGCACGTCTGCGCGAATTCGGTGCCGGACCGTTCGTTACGGCCGGTACGCTCGCCCGTCAGCTAGCCGCGACGTTCACAAGCTCCACCAGTGCGTTTCAGCGCAAGGCGTGCGAGCTGTCTCTTATACACATCTCCGAGCCCACGAGACAAGAGGCAATC
>CAXDNE010000203.1:0-13969 GCA_963990595.1 uncultured Methylobacterium sp. | reverse complement strand
CGACATTGCCTCTTGTCTCGTGGGCTCGGAGATGTGTATAAGAGACAGGCTTTGGCGACGGGCCGATGGGATTGCGGACGGGGCGGCCACCTGCGCCCGCATGCCGGATCCTTGTTTCGAAGGGTTCGAGTATAAGGGTTCGGCCCCGGCGCGCGAAGGGGCCACCCATCCGAAGTTGTACCCGGGTCCGATCGTGTCCGACCGCCTCGTACTCGCCTGCTCCTGCGAGAGGACGATGTCCCTCGATACCGCCGCCCTGAGCCGCGCCTGCGGCGGCGAGCTCCGCACCGCCGACCAGCTCTGCGGCCGCGAACTCGACCGCTTCCGGGCGGCCCTGGCCACCGGGCGGCCCGTCACCGTGTCCTGCACGCTCCAGGCGCCGCTCTTCGACGAGGTGGCGGAGGAGGCGGCGGCGGAGGACCGGGTCGCCTACGCCAAGATCCGGGAGACCGCCGGCTGGTCGTCCGAAGCCGCGGCGGCCGGACCGAAGATGGCCGCGCTGCTCGCCGCGGCGGCGGAGCCACTGCCCGACGCCGCCACCGTCGCGCTGGAAAGCCGCGGCGTGGCCCTGATCTACGGGCGCGACGACGTGGCGGTCGAGGCCGGCCGGCGGCTCGCCGAGCATCTCGACATCACCGTCCTGCTGACGCGCCCCGGCGAGATCGCGCCGCTGCACCGCAACGCCTTCCCGGTCCTGCAGGGCACGGTCCGGACCGCGAAGGGGCACCTCGGTGCGTTCGAGCTCGGCATCGACGACTATGCCCTGCCGGCCCCGTCCTCGCGCACGCACCTCGACTTCGGGCCCCCCCGGAACGGGGCCGTGTCGACGTGCGATCTCGTCATCGACCTCTCGGGCGGCACGCCGCTGTTCCCGGCACACGCGGTGCGGAGCGGCTATCTGCGCGCGGATCCGCGGGATCCGGCGGCCGTCGAGCGCGTCCTGGCGGAGGCGTCCCATCTGGTCGGCGAATTCGACAAGCCGCGCTTCATCGCCTTTCACGCCGAACTCTGCGCCCACGCCCGCTCCCGGATCACGGGCTGCACGCGCTGCCTCGAAGTCTGCCCGACCGGCGCGATCGCGCCCGCCGGCGACACCGTGGCCATCGACCCTTATGTCTGCGCCGGATGCGGCACCTGTGCCGCGGTCTGTCCGACGGGGGCCGCGGCTTACGCGCTGCTGACCTCCGACGCGCTGATGCGCCGGCTGCGCAGCCTGTTGCGGGCCTACCGGATGGCGGGCGGGCACGACGCGCTCGTGCTGTTCCACGACGGCGACCACGGCGAGCCGCTCATCGACGCCCTCGGCCGCTACGGCGACGGCCTGCCCGCGCACGTGCTCCCGGTGCAGGTCAACGAGGTGACGCAGATCGGACCGGAGGTGATCGCCGCCCTGTTCGCCTACGGGGCGGCCGGAATCCGGGTTCTGGTCCGGGCCCGTGCCAAGCACGACCTCGCGCCGCTGTACCGCACCCTGGACCTCGGAGACACGCTGGCTCAGGCGCTGGGCTACGGTCCGGAAGCTGGCGGGCGCGTGGCGGCGACCATCGAGACCGACGACCCGGACATGCTCGGCGACGCCCTTCGGCGGGCCGTGCTGGGACGGTCGACGGCCGTCCCGGCCGGACTCCTGTTCCTGGGCAACAAGCGCGAGGTGCTGCGCCATACCTTCCGGGCCCTGCACAGCGCCGCACCCGCCCCCATGGACCGGGTGCCGCTTGCGGCCGGGGCTCCGTTCGGCGGCCTCGACGCCCGGATTGCGGACTGCACGCTGTGCCTCGCCTGCGTGAGCGCCTGCCCGACCCACGCCCTCTCCGACAGTGCCGAGCGGCCGCTTCTCGCCTTCGAGGAGAGCCTGTGCGTGCAATGCGGCCTGTGCGCCGCGACCTGCCCGGAAGACGTGATCGCCCTGCGGCCGCAGATCGATTTCGCGGCCTGGGCCGCCCCCCGCCGCGTCGTCAAGGAGGAGGAGCCCTTCTGCTGCACGCAATGCGCCAAGCCCTTCGGCACCCGCTCCACGATCGAGCGCGTCATCGAGCGGCTGCGCGAGCGGCACTGGATGTTCAGCGGGGCGGGCGGCGCGGAGCGCATCCGCGCGCTGACCATGTGCGAGGATTGCCGCGTCGGGGTCGCGCTGGATCAGGGTTTCGACCCGCACGCGGCGCCGGAACGCGACAAGCCCCGGACGACCGAGGATTACCTGCGCGACCGTGCCGGCGGCTGACGCGCGGGTCAGCGGGACGCGGTCGCCTGTTCGAGGAATCGGATCAGCGCCTCGCGGTCGGCGGCGCTGCCGATCGTCTGCTCCGGCATCTTCGTCCCGGGCGTGTAGCGGGCGGGGCCGACCTCGAAGAGGCGCGAGACGGTCTCGGGCGTCCAGACGAGGTCCATCCGCTTCAGCGGCTCCGAGTACCGGTAGCCGGGCACGCTGGCGATCCGGCGGCCGAACAGGCCGGCGAGCGTCGGCCCAGCCCGCACGCCCGCGTCGGACGTCAGGGTGTGACAGGCCACGCATGCGCCGAACACCTCCGCGCCGCGGCCGCCAGAGCGGGCCGCGCGGGAATCGGCCGGCCGCGGCACGATGAGCGCGCCGACCGGTTCGCCGCTCTTCGCGTTCCAGCGCCGGACGAGGCGATCGCCGCCGCCCGTGACGAGTTCGGCGCCGTCGGGGCGCCACGCGAGCGACCAGACCGGGAGGCCCGGCCCCACCAAGCGCAGCACGACCCGGGCCGTCGTCCGATCGACCACCGCGACGGTCCCGCCCACGGTCGCGGCGGCCACCCTGGCCCCGTCCGGGGACAGGGCCAGGGCGATCACCGGGTCCGGGCCGAGTTCGGCGGCGGCGCGAACCGTCCCGTCGGCCTGGACGAACCGCAGCGTTCCATCGGCCCCGGCCGCCGCGACCTCGCCGTCCGGAGCGACCGCGACGGCGTTGAGGCTCGTCGGTGCGGTCGCGATGACCGAGGCTGTGCCCGTCCCCGGCCAGATCCGCACCGTCCCATCGGCGCCGGCCGTGACCGGATCGCCGCCCGGCAGGAAGGCGACCGCGTTCACATTGCCCCGGTGCCCGTCGAGCACGCGGGCCCTGTCGCCGGAGAGCGGCCAGATCCGCGCCGTGCCGTCCCAGGAGGCTGAGGCGAGCGACAGCCCGTCCGGCGAGACCGCGAGGGCGACGATCGGGCCCGTATGCCCCTCCAGAATCCGGTCCGGCTCCGCGCGCCCCAGGCGCCAGAGCGCGATCCGTCCATCCTCGGAGGCGGTGGCGAACCGTCCGTCCGGGAGCGCGGCGACCGCGTTCACCGCGCCGTCGTGGAAGCGCAGGATCCCGAGTGCGGCGCCGGTGTCGATGGCCCAGATGATGGCGGATTGGTCGAAGCTCCCCGAAATCGCGAGGGCCCCGTCCCCCGTCAGGGCGAGGGCCCGCACGGGTCCGCCGTGGCCCCGCATCTGCGCGTGGGCCGGAGCGGCGCAGAGCAGCAGGAGGGAGATCAGGCTCAGGATCCGCGCGACGCTGGTCATCGAGGCTCGGCTCTCACGGGGCCGGCCCATCATAGCCGGGCGCCGCCCCGGCTGTCGCGGGGCCCTCCGGGCGATCGGTGACGCACCGGGCGCAGGTCCCGAGTCGAACCTTGATCATCACCACGGGATGGCGCATCGCTCGGGCGATGATCCGAACCGCCTCCGCGGCGCTGCTGCCGCTCCGGGACGCGCTGGCCCTGCTCTGCGGGGATGTCGAGCCCGTCCCCCCCTGTCGCCTGGCCCTTTCGGCGGCGCAGGGGCGGATCTCCGCCGAGGCGATCGCGGCGCCCCGCGCCCTTCCCGAGCGCGTCTCGGCCCTGCGGGACGGGTTCGCGGTCGAGGCCGCCGCCGTCGGCGGTGCCTCGCCCTATGCGCCGGTCCCCCTCGGGGCCGCTCCCCCCTGGGTCGAGGCCGGCGAGAGCCTGCCCACCGGCACCGACGCGGTGCTCCTGCCCGAAGGCTTCGACGGTGGCGCCGTGGTGGCGGATGTCGCCGTGCGGGAGGGCGTGCGCGCGCCGGGCGAGGAGATCGCGGCCGGCGAGATCCTTCTCGCGGCCGGCACCCGGATCGGGCCGCTTCATGGCCTCGGGCTCGCGGCCGCCGGCCTGGAGGCCGTGGCGGTGCGGCTGCCGCGGCTGCGCGTCGTATCGACCGGTGCGCCGGTGCCCGATTGTCTGGCGCCTCTGCTCATCCGCCTGATCGAGGATCACGGCGGCCGAGCCGAGAGCGTCGCGGCCGGCGACGACCCCGAGGCCATCGCGGCGGCCCTCCGTCACGACGGTCCCGACGCAATCCTCGTGCTCGGCGGCAGCGGTTTCGGCCGCACCGATCACAGCGCGGAGGCCCTCGGCCGCGTGGGCGCGGTGCGGGCGCACGGGATCGCCCTGCGGCCCGGCGAGACCGCCGCGATCGGCACCGTGCAGGCGCGTCCGGCGCTGATCCTGCCCGGCCGTCCGGAGGCGGCCCTCGCGGTGTTCCTGGCGCTCGGCCGGCCGCTCCTGGCGCGGCTGACCGGCGCGCGCGAGGCCCCCCCGCGGCGTGCGGCGCTGCTGCGCAAGATCGCCTCCCCGATCGGCCTCACCGAGATGGTCTTCGTGCGCAGCCGGCCGGACGGCGTCGAGCCGCTCGGCGGAGCCGAGCTGCCGCTGCGTCGTTTGATCCAAGCGGAGGGGGTCGTGATGGTCGCGCCGGAGCGCGAGGGCTATCCGGCGGGCGAAGAGATCGAGGTTTGGCCGCTGTGAGCCCGGATTCGAAGTCGGACGCGCAGGCAGCCTTCGCCGACAGGCTCGCTGCGGCATCGCGCCAGGAGCAGTTCCTCACGGTGATGAGCCGGGAGGAGGCGCGCGCGGCCTTCCGGGCCGCGGTCCCGCACACCGCGCTGCCGCCCGAGACCGTTCCCCTGTCCGAGGCGCTCGGCCGGGTGCTTGCCGGCGACGTCGCGTCGCCCCGGGACGTCCCCCCCTTCGATCGCGCCCTCGTGGACGGCTTCGCCCTGCGCGCGGCCGATACCGAGGGGGCCACGCCGGCGCGCCCGCGACGCCTCACGCTGAACCGGGAGATCCTGGCCTGCGGCGTCGCGCCGGCCCTGGCGGTCCAGCCCGGCTCGGCAACGCCCATCGCCACGGGCGGGGTGATCCCGCGCGGGGCGGACGCGGTGGTCATGGTCGAGCAGACGGAGTTCGACGCGGAGACCCTCACCGTCGAGGTGGCGGCGGCCCGGCCCGGGCAGTTCGTGGGCTATGCCGGCGCCGACATGGCTGCCGGCGAGACCGTGCTGCGCAAGGGGCAGCGGATCACGGCCCGCGAGATCGGGATGCTGGCCGCCTGCGGCCTGGCCGCCGTGGCGGTGGTGCGGCGCCCCCGCGTGGCGGTCCTCTCCACCGGCGATGAGCTGGTCGCCCCCGGCGCGCCCCTGCCTGCGGGCGCGATCTACGACTCGAACGGTGCGATCGTCGCGGCCGCGGTGGCCGAGAACGGCGGTGAACCGGTGCGGCTCGGGATCGTGCGCGACGACGCGGCGCTCCTGGAAACGGTCCTGTCGGGCGCCCTGCGCGACCACGACCTCGTCGTGCTCTCGGGGGGCACCTCCAAGGGGGCAGGCGATGTCTCGCATCGCGTCCTCTCCCGTCTGGGCGAGCCCGGCATCCTCGTCCACGGCGTCGCCCTGAAGCCGGGCAAGCCCCTCTGCCTGGCGATGGCCCAGGGCAAGCCGCTCGTGGTGCTCCCCGGCTTCCCGACCTCCGCGATGTTCACCTTCCACGAGTTCGTCGTGCCTCTGATAAGGGCGCAGGCCGGATGGCCGCCCCGGGAGGAGGAAACGGTGGCGGCGCGCCTCACGCAGCGCGTCCCCTCGGAACTCGGCCGCACCGAGTTCGTGATGACCTCCCTCGCCCGCGGACCGGAGGGGACCATCGCCCTGCCGCTGCCGAAGGGCTCCGGTTCGGTCACCGCCTTCTCCCAGGCAGACGGTTACTTCGCGGTGCCAGCCGCGCGCTCGGGGATGGAGCCGGGGGAGAGCGTCTCGGTCGTGCGGCTCGGCGCGGGCATCGCGGCCCCGGATCTCACGATCGTCGGGAGCCACTGCGTGGGCCTCGACCGCGTGGTCGGCCTGCTGGCGGATCGCGGGTTCCGCGCCCGGACCATCTGGGTCGGCTCGGCCGGGGGGCTCGCGGCGCTGCGGCGCGGCGAGTGCGACCTCGCCGCCATGCACCTCTTCGATCCCGCGACGGGGCGCTACAACGCGCCGTTCCTCGAGCCCGGCATGACCCTGGTCCCGGGCTGGCGCCGGCTCCAGGGCCTCGTGTTCCGCCGCGACGATCCGCGCTTCGCGGGTCGCGGGCCGGCCGACGCGGTGGCGGCGGCCCTGGCCGACCCGGATTCCGTCATGGTCAACCGCAACGCGGGTTCGGGGACGCGCCTGCTCATCGACGGGCTTCTGGCGGGGGCGCGGCCGGCGGGGTTCTGGAACCAGCCCCGCTCGCACAATGCGGTCGCCGCCGCGGTGGCGCAGGGACGGGCGGATTGGGGCGTGGCGATCTCCAGCGTCGCGGAGACCTACGATCTCGGCTTCATCCCCCTGACCGAGGAGACGTACGACCTGGTCCACCGCGGCACGGCGGAGGACGTCCCGGCGCTCGCCGCGTTCCTGGCGGTGCTCAGGGAGGAGGCGGCGCGGCAGGCGCTGCGGGCGCTCGGCTTCGCGCCCGCAGACGACACGCGGTGAGCGGGACGCACCGCTCCGCCGCCCGGTCCAGGGCGGTCACGGGGGAGGAGCCCGCCCGCAGCCGCTTCGGCCGGGATTGGGGCTCGACGGCACGGCGGGGATCGCCGATATCGTGGTGCCCCGGGCGAGGGGAGCCGGACAGGATGCCGGCCCGGCAAAGGCTCATGAGCCGAGAGAGTTGCAGGCGGTGGCACAGCTGACCGACGATTGCTTCGCCTTCGGGGGCAAGCTCATGCGGATCGAGGAGGCGGTGGCGCGCATCGCCGAGCGCATGCCGGTCCTCGCCGATGTCGAGACCGTACCGCTCGACCGGGCCGACGGACGCATCTGCGCGCAGGATGTCCGGGCGCGGAACGACCTGCCGCCCTTCGCCAATTCGGCGGTCGACGGGTACGCGGTGCGCCACGCGGATCTCGCGCGCGCGGGCGAGACCGTCCTGCCCATGAGCGGGCGCCTCGCGGCCGGCGCGGAGCCGGGGGCCGACGCGATCGCCGGGGCCGTCCGGATCTTCACGGGCGCGCCGATGCCGAAGGGGGCCGACACGGTCTTCATGCAGGAGGACGTCCGCGCCGCGGGCGACCGTGTCTCCCTGCCGCCGCACCTCAAGCTGGGCGCCAACACGCGGCCGGCGGGCGAGGATCTGTCCCGCGGCGGTCTGGCCATCCCGGCGGGGCGGCGCCTGCGCCCGCAGGACCTCGCCCTCGCGGCGGCCACGGGGCACAGCGCGCTCGCGGTGCGCCGCCGGCTCCGCGTCGCCCTGTTCTCCACGGGTGACGAACTGGCCGAGCCCGGCGCAGGGTTGCGGCCCGGTCAGGTATACGATTCGAACCGCGCCCTGCTCGCGGCGCTGCTGACGCGCCTCGGGGTCGAGGTCGATGACCTCGGGATCGTCCGGGACGACCCCGCCGCCCTGAAGGCCCGGCTGGACGCGGCCAGCGGCGGCCATGATCTGATCCTGACCTCCGGCGGCGTCTCGACGGGCGAAGAGGATCACGTGAAGGGGGCGGTCGAGGCGCTGGGACGGCTGGTCGTCTGGCGGCTCGCGATCAAGCCGGGGCGGCCGATCGCCATCGGCCAGATTGGCGACAAGCTGTTCGTCGGGCTCCCGGGCAACCCGGTCGCCGTCTACGTGACGCTGCTCTTCGTGGTGCGCCCCCTGCTCGCCCGCCTCGGCGGCGGCTCGCCCGAGGTTCCGGTCTCGTGGCCCGTGCGGGCCGCCTTCGACTACCGGAAGAAGCCCGGTCGGCGGGAATACGTGCGGGTCTGCCTCGCGCGCGGCGCCGACGGCGTCCCCGAGGCCCGCAAGTTCCCCCGCGACGGGGCGGGCGTGCTCACCTCCCTGACGGAGAGCGACGGTCTCGTGGAGCTTCCCGACGACGCGACAACGGTCGCCCCGGGCGATATGCTCGCCTATTATCCGCACGCGCTCCTCTGGTAGGCGTGAGAGGCCCAGGCCGCTGAATTCGGGCTTCGAGGCCGGATTTGCCGGTTGATCCCGCCACCCGCCTCGTCCCATTCCGGAGGACCGGCCCGGGCGCATGATGCAGACGCTTCAGGAAATTCTGTCCCGCCTCTTCAGCCTGGATCGCGACGTGCTGGCGATCGCGTGGTTGTCGCTGCGTGTCAGCCTCAGCGCCGTCGGCATCGGTCTTGCGCTCGGCATTCCCCTGGGCGCCCTCGTGGCCGTCGCCCGCTTCCCCGGACGCGGCGCCGCGGTCGGCCTGCTGAACGCCTTCATGGGCCTGCCGCCGGTGATCGTCGGCCTTGCGCTCTACCTCGTCCTCTCCCGCTCCGGCCCGCTCGGACCGCTCGGCCTTCTGTTCACCCCCGGCGCGATGATCGCCGCGCAGGCGACGCTCGCGACCCCGCTCGTCGCCGCCCTCACGCAGCAGGTCGTCGCCGACGCCCGGGTGCATCTCGGCGAGCAATTGCGCTCCCTCGGGCTCTCGGCCCCCCGACAGGCCGGGGTGATGATCTACGACGTGCGCTTCTCCCTGGTGACCACGGCGCTCGCCGCCTTCGGTCGGGCGATCTCGGAGATCGGCGCGGTCCTCGTCGTCGGCGGCAACATCGACGGCTATACCCGCACGATGACGACGGCGATCTCGCTGGAAACCCAGAAGGGCGATCTCAGCCTCGCCCTGGCGCTCGGCCTGGTGCTGATCGGCCTCGTTCTGGTGGTGAACATCGCGGTCGCGCTGCTCCGCCGGCACGCCGCGCGGGCCTACGGATGAGCGCGGCGCCGGCGGTCCGCTTGGAAGACGTGTGCCTGTCCCTCGACGGGCGGACGGTGCTCGACCGGCTCTGCCTGGAGGTCGCACCGGGCAGCGTCACGGCCGTGATCGGCCCGAACGGCGCCGGCAAGAGCGTGGCCCTCAGGGTGATCGACGGGCTCCTGCGACCCGAGAGCGGAACCGTGCGGGTCGGCGCGCACCGGCGCGCCTTCGTGTTCCAGCGGCCCGCCCTGATCCGCGCGAGCGCGGCCGCGAACGTCGCGCTGGCCCTCGCAGGCCTGCCCCGGCCCGCGCGCGCCGCCCGGGTGCAGGAGGCGCTTGCCCGCGTCCGCCTCTCGGAGCGCGCGCGCGACGCCGCGACGCGGTTCTCCGGCGGCGAGCAGCAGCGGCTGGCCCTGGCCCGCGCCTGGGCGGTCGAACCCGACCTGCTGCTCCTCGACGAGCCGACCGCGAATCTCGACCCGACCTCGACCGAGATCGTCGAGGGCTTGGTGGCCGCGATGGCCCGGACGGGCACGACGGTGGTGCTCGTCTCCCACAATCTCGGGCAGGTGGCACGCCTCGCCGACACGGCGATCGTGCTGGCGTCCGGCCGCGCCGTCGAGCATGGTTCACCCCACCAGATCCTGTTCTCGCCCCGCACCTCCGAGGTGCGGGCCTACCTCGCCGGGGAATTGCCGTGGACCCCTTTCGTCGCCGCCTCCTGACCCTCGGCCTCGCCGCGCTGCTGGGCACGGCCGGCCTCCGCGCGCCGGCCCGCGCCGAGCCGACCGCGATCGTCGTCGCCTCGACGACCTCGACCGAGCAGTCCGGCCTGTTCAAGCACATCCTCCCGCTCTTCCGGGAGAAGTCCGGGATCGAGGTGAAAGTCGTCGCCCTGGGCACGGGCCAGGCGCTCGACGCCGCGCGCCGCGGCGATGCCGACGTGGTGCTGGTCCACGACCGCCCGGCCGAGGAGAAATTCCTCGCCGAGGGCTTCGCGAAGAGGCGCTACGACGTGATGTACAACGATTTCGTGCTGATCGGCCCGGCCTCCGATCCGGCCGGCGTGCGCGGCCTGGGCGTGCGCGAGGCCTTCGCCAAGCTCGCGGCCAGCAAGGCGGCGTTCGTGTCGCGCGGCGACCGCTCGGGAACCCACAGCGCCGAGCTGCGCAGCTGGAAGGAGGCGGGGGTCGATCTCGCGGCGGTGCGGGGCGCCTGGTACCGGGATGTCGGCCAGGGCATGGGCCCGGCGCTCAACACGGCCTCGGCCCTGGGTGCCTACATCCTCGCCGACCGGGGCACGTGGCTCGCGTTCAAGAACCGCGGCGACCTCGTCATCCTCGTTCAGGGAGATCCGAGCCTGTTCAATCCCTACGGCGTGATGCTGGTGAATCCCGACAAGTACCCGGGCGTGAAGGCAGAGGCGGGCCAGGCTTTCATCGACTGGCTTGTCTCGCCCGAGGGGCAGCAGGCGATCGCGAGCTACAAGGTGGGCGGGGAGCAATTGTTCTTCCCGAGCGCCGGCGGCGCGCAGGGAACGCGCTGAGCCGCCTTTAGCGGGGTGGCGGGCCGGATTGGCGGCGGCGCGCGATGGACCAGAGGGCCAGGACCACCACGGCGACGAGCAGGCTCAGCCAGACCCAGTTGAAATCCAAAGCCGCGGCCGTGGCCGCCGCCGAGCTGGATCGCGCGGGACCCGATTCGGAGATCGGGGGCGCCGGGTTGGTCTGCTGGGCCAGCGCGCCCTGAAGCCACGAGGCCCAGATCAAGCCGGTGAGGAGGGCGCTGCGCATGGGATTCCCCCGGATGGGTCGTGGACGCTAGGGGCGGGACGTCCCGGTGAAGGCCGGCGCCGCCTCCAGTTGCGCCCGGGTGAGGCGGATCTCCGCGCGCCAGGGCTTGTCGCCCGCGAGGATTGTCGCGGGCGTGTCGCTGGGCCGCTGCGCCGCCACGGAGCCGGTCGCGTCGGTCACCCGGCCGCTATGCTGGTTCTGAACCGCACCGAGCGCGTCGCGGGTGACCTGCGCCCCCGGCATCGTCTCCGGTCCCGTCCGCGCAGCCGACTCCGCGCCGGGCGCGGTCTCGGGCGTCGCGACCGAACTCGGTCCGCCCGTCAGCGGCACATCGCTGAAATTCCAGGCGAGCTGGTCGAAGGGGAGCGCCACGGCCTTCTCGCCCAGGCCCAGAAAGCCGCCGACGCCGATGATCACCGCCTGGACCTGCCCGCTTTCGTCCACCAGCACGTCCTCGATCTTGCCGACCCCCACGTGATCCATTCCGATCACCGGAACCCCGATCATCTCGGAGGCCCGGATCGTTCCGGGCGCGGGTCCTTCGATGAACCGCGCCGCCGGTGCGTCCGACTGCGCCGGCGGCGTCGCGGCCGCCACGGGCCGTGCGGCGCCGGCGGCGAGGAGGAGCCCCAGCATCGTGGCTCCGAGCAGGGCAGCGCGCATTCCAGGCTCTCCGAACTCAGGCCGAGGCACACAGGACGAGAACGAGGGATCACGCCGTCGGGTTCACCGGAGGCGCGGGCGCCGATCCGGCCGGCACCCGGCTCACCCGAACAGAGAGCCGTGCAGGGACCCCTCGCGTATGCCCGCGGTGCCCCGCGCCCGCATCGGGCATTTTGAGCTGGCAACCGCGTTATAGCCGTGCATAAATATCGCTCTTCGCGGGGCGAGGCGCCCGCAAGGCTGAAAGTCTGACGCATCGATGTTTGAGGGCTTGTGGCGAAGCGCGACAGGCGCCGAGATCCGCCTTCTTCAGTGCGGCGATGCCGTGTCCGGCACCTACACCGTCCAGCCGGCCGGGCGGGACATACCGCAGGGCGGCCGTATGCTCGTCGGCGCGGTCAAGGGCGACGATATCGGCTTCGTGACGAGTTCCGCCGCATCGCGGTCGATCAAGAGCTGGACGGGTCACCTCGTCCAGACAGACCCGGCGGAGGTCCCGGAACTGCATGCCGTGTGTCACACAACCGACTGGTCGGTGCAGCGCCCCGATCTCCTGCGCACGGTGACCTTGAAGACGGTCGTGTTCCGAAAGGCCGACCCCTAGCCGGAGCCGATCACCCCGCCCGCGGCACCGGACCGGCCCGTCAGGTCAGCGCCCGCGCCTCCAGATCCCGCAGCACGCGGTCGATCGGCCGGGCGGCGTCGCGCATGAGCATCGCCACGGCGTCCGCATCGTTCAGATCGACCACCGGAACAGCGGCGTCCGCGAAGGGAACGTCACTGGCGACCGCGACGATCAGCGGGTCACCGGGGTGCAGCGGCGGCCTGCCGTTCGCGCTGCGATAGACCTCGACCTTGGGAATGGCCTCGCGCTTGAAGCCCTCGACGATGACGAGGTCGCAGGGGCTGATCCGCTCGAGCAGCTGGGCCAGGGTCGCTTCCGGCTCATCCCCCAGTTCGTGGATCATGGCCCAGCGCCGCCCCGACGACACCAGGACCTCGCTCGCACCGGCCTTGCGGTGCGCGTGGGAATCCTTGCCCGGCCTGTCGATGTCGAACTCGTGGTGGGCGTGCTTGAGCGTCGCGACCCGCAGACCGCGCGCGACGAGCGCCGGGATCACGCGGACCAGCAAGGTCGTCTTGCCCGATCCGCTCCACCCGGCAAGACCGATCACCCGCATGACCGACATCGCTTCGCAGCCTTCACCATCACCGGTCAGTGCCTCGCCCGGCCGGCAGGGGCAAGACGGAAACGGGCAAGACGGAAACGGGCAAGACGGAAACGGGCAAGACGGAAGCGGGCAAGACGGAAGCGGGCAGGATCGAAACGGGACGGCGGCCAGCGCCCCTCCGGCGCCGCGGCCATTTGAACCCTCGCGAAAAGCAATATACCAACGCGGCTATAACGGCTGTATAATGCATGCCGAAGCGAACGCCACGCCACATACCCGAACGGGCACGTCATGCAGCGCAGACCGAAGAGCGATCAGGCATGAGCAGGGACGCCGAGAAGACGGCCTCCCAGGCCGCCGACGCCATCGTGCAGGCCTATGCTGCCGATGCGAAACCGCCTCTCACCGAGGAGCTGGCCACGCGGCTGCGCGCCGTCCTGGCCGACGCTCTTCGCGACCCGTCCGAAGGCGGCGCTGATGCCACGCCCCTGGCCCGCCTGAACGCCGCGCTCGACGCGTTCGAGGCCGACCTCCGCTCGGTCGTCGGGCCGCGCGTCGCGACGCTGGATGACACCACGGGGGCGGTCACGATGGAGCACCGTTCCGAGGCCGGCAGGCCGCTGCGGGCCTTCGGCGGCCAGTAGGCGACCGCACACACCCTTTCGTCCGTCGGATCAGCTGGAAAACAGATCGCCTATGAGTGAGGCACCAGGGACTATCAGGAACTTCGCGCATCCCGGCCGCGGGCGGAACAAGGCCCGCCCGGTGCCGAAGGGGCGTCAGGTCGAGCCGCGGGCGAAGGTCGAGATCGAGGAGCTCCTCGGCGCGCGCCCGCGCCAGCGGGACCTGTTGATCGAGCATCTCCACCTCATCCAGGACACCTTCGGTCAGATCAGCGCCGGGCACCTGGCCGCGCTCGCCGACGAGATGGGGCTGGCCTTCGCCGAGGTGTTCGAGACCGCGACCTTCTACGCCCATTTCGACGTCGTGAAGGAGGGCGAGGCCGACATCCCGCGGCTGACGGTGCGCGTCTGCGACAGCCTGACCTGCGCGATGTTCGGCGCCGAGGATCTCCTGGAGACGCTGCAGCGGGAGCTATCCTCCGACGCGGTGCGCGTCGTGCGCGCGCCCTGCGTGGGCCTGTGCGATCACGCCCCCGCCGTCGAGGTCGGGCACAATTTCCTGCACAAGGCCGACGTGGCCGCCGTGACCTCCGCGGTCGCGGCCGACGACACCCATGCCCACATCCCCGCCTACACCGACTACGACGCCTACCGGGCGGGGGGCGGCTATGCCACGCTCGAGCGCATCCGGAGCGGGGCGCTGCCGGTCGAGGACGTCCTCACGGTGCTCGACGACGGCGGCCTGCGGGGCCTGGGCGGGGCC
>CAXDNE010000202.1:0-14051 GCA_963990595.1 uncultured Methylobacterium sp. | reverse complement strand
ACACTATCCTCTTCGTCGGCAGCGTCAGATGTGTATAAGAGACAGTCAGAGACGGGCCGATTGCCCGCGCGTAAGGTCACAATTAACCGTGTTCCCCGATGGTCCGCCGCCGAGGGCCGGCGCATCGTCCGGCAGAGAGAGCCACCCATGCACATCCGCGACGAGCGGGTCACGAAGCCGTTCGGCAAACGGCGGGCTCCGGAGACGGCGACCGGCCAGGTCCTTACGAGCGCGGTGCTCGACCGGGGCGGGGCCGGACAGCGGGTGCGCCCACTGACCTGGGCCCTGCGCGTGTCGGGGATCGCGGGCCTCCTCGCGGTCGCCGCCGCCGCGCAGCTCGCGCGCCTGAGTGGGCCAGCCGAGACCCCGGCCCGGATCGCCCTCGATGCGCGCGGGGCGCCGAGGGATCCCGAGACGACCGGTGCGATCACGCCCGCCAGGGCCGCCGCGGCGACGCGCCTGGATCCCTGTCTCCTCCCCGCCGCCGACCGTCTGAGGCCCTGATCGGAGCCCCATCGCCTGTGCGCGGCAGTGCAGGGGCGCGCATTGCGAGATTGACAAGTCGCGCCAAGCCCCTAACTGACGGAGAACCATGCGCCCCGCGGCCCCGGGAGCGTACGAGCGCCCCGCGCGAGCCTTTCCCAGCCGTTGCCGCGACGGTGTCCTTCGCGCCGGCCGGGCGCGCAACGGTTCCTGAACGCAGATGCCTTTTTCCGACCTGGGACTGAGTGAGAAAGTCCTGAACGCCGTCGAAGCGGCGGGTTACACCGAGCCGACGCCGATCCAGGCCGAGGCCATCCCCCACGTGCTCGCGCGCCGCGACGTTCTGGGAATCGCCCAGACCGGAACCGGCAAGACCGCGGCCTTCACGCTGCCGATGCTGACGCTTCTGGAGAACGGCCGCGCCCGTGCCCGGATGCCGCGGACGCTGATCCTGGAGCCGACCCGCGAGCTGGCCGCCCAGGTCGTCGAGAATTTCGACCGCTACGGCACCAACCACAAGCTCAACGTGGCGCTGATCATCGGCGGCGTCTCGTTCGCCGACCAGGATGCCAAGCTCATGCGCGGCACCGACGTGCTGATCGCCACGCCGGGCCGCCTGCTCGACCATTTCGAGCGCGGCAAATTGCTGCTCACCGGCGTCGAGCTCCTCGTCATCGACGAGGCCGACCGCATGCTCGACATGGGGTTCATCCCCGACATCGAGCGGATCGTCAAAATGGTGCCGTTCACCCGGCAGACGCTGTTCTTCTCGGCGACCATGCCGCCGGAGATCGAGCGGCTGGCCGACATGTTCCTGCACAATCCGCAGCGGGTCGAGGTGGCACGGGCCTCCTCCACCGCCGCGACGATCACGCAGCGCCTGGTCGCCACCGGCAGCGAAGGGCACGCCAAGCGCGAGCGCCTGCGCGACCTGATCCGCGGCGAGGCCGAGCTGAAGAACGGGATCATCTTCTGCAACCGCAAGCGTGACGTCGCTCTGCTGCAGAAGTCGCTGGTCAGCCACGGCTTCGATGCCGCAGCCCTGCACGGCGACATGGACCAGCGGGCGCGCACCACCGCCCTGGATGCCTTCCGCAACGGCGAGACCGCCCTGCTGGTCGCCAGCGATGTGGCGGCCCGTGGCCTCGACATCCCCGCGGTCAGCCACGTCTTCAACTTCGACGTGCCGCACCATCCCGAGGATTACGTCCACCGGATCGGCCGCACCGGCCGCGCCGGCCGGAGCGGCACCGCCTACACCCTGGTCGGCCCGGACGACACACGCTCTCTGGGGGCCATCGAGGCGCTGATCGGCCAGCCGATCCCGTGGCTCGACGGCGACCTGTCCACGGTGGCGGATTCCTCCGCCGAGACCGGCACCCGTCATCGCGGGCGCTCGGGCGACACGCGCCGCGGTGCGCGCTCCGCCAAGGCCGGCGGGAAGAGCACCGCCGAGGCCGCAGAGCGGCCCAAGGCGCGCGGCAGCCGCGGTGGAGCTGCCCCCGCCCCGCGCGCCGAGGCACACCGGCCTGAGCCGCGCCGCGAGACCGTGCGCGAGGAGCGCGGGCGCCGGACCGAGCCGGAGGGGGATACGCCCATCGGACTCGGATCTCATGTCCCTGCATTCCTGCTTCGACCAGTCTTGGCGAAGAAGGAGAAGTAACCGGGGCCTTTTCAGGCTTAACTCTCCGGCTACCAAGGTGCCGTAGACCCGGCCAGGGCGGCGACGAATCGGACCGTCGAACGTCCGGGGCGGCGGGACACGGATGAGCCAGGAGATCTATTCGGATCGCGACCGCAGCTTCGCGCTGGCCAAGCGAACCCATGATCTGATCCGCGATTACGGTCCCTCCGCGACGCCGCGCGCCTACGCCGTCTGGTATGCCTATGTGTCGGGGGAGCTTCCCCTGCTCAGCGACGCGGTGAAACGCCTCACCGCCCAGAACGGCTGCCTCACCGAGGCCGACATCGACGATCTGCACGAGACCTATCTGGATGGCCGGCGCCTGGCGACCGCCACCGGCGACATCAGCCGCGTCGTGCTGAGCGAGATCGCGGCCGTGACCGAGATCCTCGACCTGTCCCTCGGCTCCACGGCCCAGTACGGCGAATCCCTGCGCGGGTTGGCCCAGGACCTCGCGCAGGGTCTCCCCAGCCGCGCGCGGCTGGGTGAGATCGTCGCGACCCTGGTCTCCACGACCCGCGAGGTCGCCGCCAACAACCGGGTTCTGGAAGCGCGCATGCGCGAGACCCGCTGCGAGATCGAGACCCTGCGCGAGAAGCTCGAGGCGACCCGGCTGGAGAGTCTCACCGACGCTCTGACCGGCCTGTCGAACCGCAAGCATTTCGAGGAGACCCTGAACGCCGCCATCGAGGCCGCGCGCGGGGGCTCGGGCGTCATGAGCCTGATCATCCTCGATATCGACTTCTTCAAGCGCTTCAACGACCTCTACGGCCATCTCACGGGCGATCAGGTCCTGCGGCTCGTGGCCATCGTGATGCGCGAGAATGCCGGCAAGCAGGCGCACCTCGCCCGGTTCGGCGGCGAGGAATTCGGCATCGTGCTGCCCGGGGCCGACCGCGCGACGGCCCGGCAGGTGGCCGAGACGGTGCGCGCCAGCGTGATGGGGCGCGAGCTGGTCAAGCGCTCGACCGGCGAGTCGCTCGGCAAGATCACCGTGTCGCTGGGCGTCGCGGTCCTGCGCTCCGGCGACACCCCGGCCTCGCTGCTGGAGCGGGCCGACCTGTGCATGTTCGCCGCCAAGCGCGGGGGCCGGAACCGCGCCGTGGACGACGCGGCCGAGTCGCTGTCGCAGGTCGCCTGAACGCGGAGCCGCTCAGGCCCGGGCCGGCACCTGATCCGCCGAGACCGGTGTGATCGCCACCGATTCACCGCAGCCGCAGGCCGAGGTCTGGTTCGGGTTGTTGAAGACGAACTGCGCGGCGAGCTTGTTGGTGGTGAAATCCATCTCCGTGCCGAGCAGGAACAGCACCGCCTTGGGATCGACGAAGACCCGGACGCCCCGATCCTCGACCACGTCCTCGCCGGGCTTGGCCGCCTCGGCATATTCCATCGTGTAGGACATTCCGGCGCAGCCGCCGTTCCGGACGCCGACGCGGAGCCCGGCGATCGGCCGGTCGGCCTCCGCCATGATCGCCTTGATCCGATCGGCGGCCCGATCGGTCAGCGAGAGAACCTTGAAACCTGCGGACATCGTCACCCTCCCGCCCATCCGGGTTCAAGGCCCGGGAGCGCGCATTCTGACCCGTCCAAGATAAGCATTGGGTTGAGGCCGGTCCACCGCGGACCGGCCACACCTTCCCTGCATTCGCCGCGTCAGGCCGCCCCGCCGGTGAGCTGCGCGAAGGTGGCGAGATCGACGTTGCCGCCGCTGATCACCACGCCCACGCGCTTGTCCTTCACGTCGACGAGGCCGTTCAGCACCGCCGCCGCCGCGAGGCAGCCGGTCGGCTCGACCACGAGCTTCATCCGGGTCGCGAAGAACCGCATGGTCTCGACGAGCTGATCGTCGGTGACGGTGAGGATGTCGGCGACCTGCGCGCGGATGATCGCGAAGGTCAGGTCGCCGAGCGCCGTCGATTGCGCCCCGTCGGCGATGGTCCGGGGCACCGGGATCGTGACCACCTGTCCCGTGCGGAAGGAACGCTGGCCGTCATTGCCCGCCTCCGGCTCGACGCCGATCACCCGGCAGCCCGGCGCGAGCTCCGCGGCGGCCAGCGCGCAGCCCGCGAGCTGACCGCCGCCGCCAAGACATGCCACCAGCACGTCGAGCTTGCCCACGGTCTCGATCAGCTCCTGCGCCAGGGTCCCCTGCCCGGCGATCACGTCGGGATGGTTGAAGGGCGGGATGACGGTCAGGCCCCGCGGCCCGGCGATCTCGCGGCCGAGCGCCTCGCGATCCTGGGTATAGCGGTCGTACAGGACGACCTCGGCCCCGTAGCCGCGGGTCGCGGCGATCTTGGCCGCGGGCGCGTCGGCCGGCATGATGATGGTGGCGGGGGCGCCGAGCAGCCGGCTCGCCAGGGCGATGGCCTGGGCGTGATTGCCCGAGGAGAAGGTCAGCACGCCGCGGGCGCGGGCCGCCTCCGGCAGGGCGCTGATCGCGTTGTAGGCCCCGCGGAACTTGAAGGCGCCGGCCCGCTGCAGGTTCTCCGCCTTGAAGAACAGTTGGCCGCCGGTCATGGCGTCCGCCGTGCGCGAGGTCAGGACCGGCGTGCGGTGCGCGGCGCCCGCGATGCGCTCCGCCGCGCGGGCCACGTCGGCGTAGGTGGGAAGGCGGCCGGCCGCCTCGACATGTTCTCCCTGCATCGTGTTCCGCCTCGCTCCGATCCCGTGCCGGCTGCCTCATACGGAGGATTCGCGCCGGGCGCACCCCGTCGATCCACAGGGGCAAGCGGAGCCATTGGCCGATTCACCGCTTATCTCGGCAGGCACGCTGGGGGGCGGCATCATGGCTGTGACATCGCGGATCAGAGCCGCGGATCGCCCGCATGCCCGCCGCGGCGGCGCACGATGAGGGCGTGGATGCGGGACCGGCCCTCGGGCGACGCGCCGGCCGAGGTCACGTTCCGGGGGCGCGGGCTCGCCCTGCAATCCGGGACGCGGCTGATCCTGCTCGTCTGCCCGCTCTGCTCGCAGCGCAACGCGGAAAGGGGGGCCGAGCGCGGGGTCTGCGAATGGTGCGCCTACGTGCCGTCCCCGGATGAGGCGGAGCCGGTGGAGGCGCGGCGCGGGTGAGACGCACGCCGGTCGTCGCCTGACAGGGGCGGCCCGGCCGGAGACCCGACGGGGCCCGCGGCCGCGCATGGACGCGCATGGGCCGCGGGCCTGCCGGGTCGCCTCAGGTGTGGATCACCTTCCCGTAGGCGTCGAGCACGCTCTCGTGCATCATCTCGCTGAGCGTCGGGTGCGGGAACACCGTGTGCATCAGTTCCTCCTCGGTGCTCTCCAGGTTCATCGCCACCACGTAGCCCTGGATCAGCTCGGTCACCTCGGCGCCGACCATGTGGGCGCCGAGCAGCTGGCCGGTCTTGGCGTCGAACACGGTCTTGATCAGCCCGTCCGGTTCGCCCAGCGCGATCGCCTTGCCGTTGCCCGCGAAGGGGAACCGGCCGACCTTCACGGAAAAGCCCTGCTCCTTGGCCTTGGCCTCGGTCAGCCCGACGCTGGCGATCTGCGGCTGGCAATAGGTGCAGCCCGGGATCTTGGCCTTGTCCATCGGGTGGGTGTGCAGGCCCTTGATGGTCTCTATGCAGATGACGCCCTCGTGCTCGGCCTTGTGGGCGAGCATCGGCGGCCCGGCGACGTCGCCGATGGCGTAGAGGCCGGGCACGTTGGTGCGACCGAGCCCGTCCGTCACCACGATCCCGCGGTCGATCTTCACCCCGAGCTTCTCGAGGCCGATATTCTCGATGTTGCCGACGACGCCCACCGCCGAGATCAGCTTCTCGGCGGTGATCTGCTGGGTCTTGCCGTCGCCGCCCTCGATGGTGGCGGTGACGGAGTTCGCCCCCTTCTCGACTTTCGTGACCTTGGCGCCCGTGAGGATCTTGATCCCCTGCTTCTCGAAGCGCTTGCGGGCGAGGCCGGCGATCTCGGCATCCTCCACGGGCAGGATCTGCGGCAGCAGCTCCACCACGGTCACCTCGGCGCCCATGGTGCGGTAGAACGAGGCGAACTCGATGCCGATCGCGCCCGAGCCCATCACCAGCAGGCTCTTGGGCATCGTCTCGGGGACCATGGCCTCGTAGTAGGTCCAGATCAGCTTCTTGTCGGGCTCGATCCCGGGGATCGCCCGGGGCCGCGCGCCGGTCGCCACGATGATGTGCTTGGCCTGATAGGTGCCGGCACCCTTGGCGCCCTTCGGCGCCTCGGCGCGCTTGGTCTCCTTCACGGTGACCTGTCCGGGCTGGTTGCCCTTCGCGACGCTGTCGACCGCGGCCTCGCCCCAGATCACGTCGACCTTGTTCTTCTTGAGCAGCATGCCGACGCCGCCGTTGAGCCGGGCCGAGACGCCGCGGGAGCGCTTCACGATGGCGGCGGTGTCGAACCCGACCTTGTCCGCCGTCAGCCCGTAATCGCCCGGGTGCTGGAAGTAGTGGAAGATCTCGGCCGAGCGGAGCAGGGCCTTGGTGGGGATGCAGCCCCAGTTCAGGCAGATGCCGCCGAGATGCTCGCGGTCGACCACGGCGGTCTTGAAGCCGAGCTGCGCCGCGCGGATCGCCGTGACGTAGCCGCCGGGCCCGGCGCCGATGATGAGGACGTCGTAGGTGTCGGACATCGTGTCTCAGCTCTCCGCTGTGGCGCGCGCGACCGCACCGTCGTTGACGCGGCGATCAGGACGAGGTCTCCAGCGCGCTCAGCCGCTGCTCCATGGCCTTGATCGTCTTCTTGATCGATTGGAGATCCGCCTTCGCCTGCGTACCGAGGCCGGTCTCATAGGCGACGTAGATCTCCAATTCCTCGAGCTTCTCGGTATGACCCGTCAGTGTCGTCCTGATCGCTGCGACATCGCGCTTCACCTCGGCGATGTCGTTCTGCATCCGCTGTAGGACTGGCAGGACCAGATCGGTGACTTCCGACACGCGGCTGTCCTCTGATCGCTCAGGCGATCATAGCAGAGTCGCCCCTCACACCAGCATGCCCATCGGGTTCTCGATCAGCCCCTTGAAGGCCGAGATCAGCTCCGCGCCGAGCGCCCCGTCGAGCACCCGGTGGTCGCACGACAGGGTGCAGGTCATCACCTGGACCACCGTCGGCGCCCCGTCCTTCACGACGACGCGCTTCTCGCCCGCGCCCACCGCCAGGATGCTCGATTGCGGCGGGTTGATCACCGCGGTGAAGTGCTTGATGCCGAACATGCCGAGATTCGACACCGAGGTGACGCCACCCTGGTACTCCTCGGGCTTCAGTTTCTTGGCGCGCGCCCGGGCGGCGAAATCCTTCATCTCGTTGGAGATGGTCGAGAGCGTCTTCTCGTCCGCCCGGCGGATCACCGGCGTGAACAGGCCGCCGTCGATCGCCACCGCGACGCCGACCTCGGCGTGCTTGAAGCGCAGGATCCGGTCCTCGGCCCAGACGGCGTTGGCGGCCGGAACGCGGGTGAGCGCGAGGCCCATCGCCTTGATGACGAAGTCGTTCACCGAGAGCTTGAAGGCGGGCTTGCCGTCCTTGTCCTTGCCGGCGGAGCCGTTGAGGGTCTCGCGCAGCTTCATCAGCGCGTCGAGCTCGCAATCCACCGTCAGGTAGAAGTGCGGGGCCACCTGCATCGCCTCGGTGAGGCGCTTGGCGATGGTCTTGCGCATGCCGTCTAGCGGCACGTCCTCGTAGGCGTCCTTGGCGAAGAAGCCCTTGACCTGATCGGTGGTGAGACCAGCCGGCGCGCCGGCCGCGGGGGCGGCCTTCGGAGCGGGCGCGGCCGCCGTGGGCGCCTCGGCGACGGCCTGGGGCGCGGGCGCCTTGGTGGCGCCGGAGGCCTTCGCGGCCTGGACGTCGCGGGCGATGATGCGGCCGTGCGGGCCGCTGCCCTGGACGGCGCCGAGATCGACACCCTCCTGCTTGGCGATCCGCCGGGCGAGCGGCGAGGCGAAGACCCGGCCGCCCGAGCCGGCCCGCGCGCCGGCCTGCGGGGCGCCGCCGGGCTGCGCGCCCTCCGGCGCCGCGTTCACCCGCTCGTACGACATGTGGCCGCCGCCGGGCGTGGTGTTCTGCGACGCGGCCGACGCGTCGGCCTTGGGCTCCGGCTTGGATTCCGGCTTGGGTTCGGCCTTGGCCTCGCCGTTCGAGGCCGCCTTCGGCGCGCCGCCGGCCTGCACGCTCGACGGGTCCTCGCCCTCGCCCGCGATGATGGCGATCAGGTCGTTGACCGGCACGTCCGCGGTGCCCTCGGGCACGAGGATCTTGGCCAGCACGCCCTCGTCGATGGCCTCGACCTCCATGGTGGCCTTGTCGGTCTCGATCTCGGCCAGCACGTCGCCGGACTTGATCGCGTCGCCCTCCTTCTTGAGCCACTTGGCGAGGTTGCCCTTCTCCATCGTGGGCGAGAGCGCGGGCATCAGCACGTTGATCGGCATGGCATCAGGTCTCGGGCAAGGCCGGGGCGGCCGGATCGTCGAAGGGGAAGAGGTCGTCGAAGGGGAACGGGACGGCGTCGAAGGGCGGCAGCGCCACGGTCTCGCCGCGCTGGATCGTGGCGAGGAGCAGCCAGCGCCCGTCGGTGAGGGCGAAGCCCTCAAGCACGCCCGCGCCTGGATCGAGCAGCCAGAGGTGGCCGATCCCGGCCTCCCCGTAGATGCGGCGCTTGCGACCGCGGTCGAGGCGGGTCGTCGACGGCGAGAGGATCTCGCAGACCCAGTCCGGGGCGACCTCGATGAAGGCGGCTTCGAAATCGGTCGGCACGCGCTCGCGGCGCCAAGCGGCCAGATCGGGCACGACGACCTGAGATCCGAGGTGAAGTTCCGGCTCGACCATGAAGATCCAGCCGCCAGGTCCGCCGCGCCCGTAGCGGAACGGGGTGCCCAGCAAGGTGGAGAGATCGGACGCGGCCATCGCGTGCCGCGGCCGCGGCCGCGGATGCGTCTCCAGCACCCCGTCGATGATCTCGGCGACGAGATGCTCCGGAACCGCCTCCAGATCCGCGTAGGTCGCCTGCCGGACAGCCGTCTCAGCCATGGTCGGACGCCATCGCTAGTTGAGGCCGCCGGGGTCGAGCCCCTCGGCCTCCCAGCCGGCGCGGATGCGCTCCAGAGCCTCCTCCTCCGACAGGTCGGTCTCCAGCGCGTAGGCGCGGGCCGCCTGCCGGGCGAGGTCGATCAGCAGCCGACCCCAGGTCGCCGGGTCGTCGAAGGAGCGGCGGAGCGCGATGCTCACCGCGCCGTCGACCACGGCCGCGCGCAGCACCTCGACGCCGCCCTGTTCGAGGGCATCGGGCGGGATGGAGAGTTCGGCGAAGTCGTTGCTCATGGCGCGCCGGCTGTTCCTCGATCCTGGCCGGGGCGGGCGACGCCGTCGCCCGCGCGCCGGTCACTTGTAGCAGACGCTCTTGGCGGCCTCGACGACCTCCGCCACCGTCGGCAGCGCCAGCTTCTCGAGGTTGGCCGCGTAGGGCATCGGCACATCCTTGCCGGTGATGCGCAGGACCGGGGCGTCCAGGAAGTCGAAGGCGTCGACCATCAGGCGGGCCACGATCTCGGCGCCGATGCCGGATTGCGGGAAGCCCTCCTCCACGGTGATGCAGCGGCCGGTCTTCTTGACCGATTCCACCACCGTCGCGGTGTCCATCGGGCGGATCGTGCGCAGGTCGATCACCTCGGCCTCGATCCCCTGCTCGGCCAGCGCCTGCGCGGCCTTGAGGGCGTAGGTCATGCCGATCGCGAAGGACACGATGGTCACGTCGCTGCCGGTGCGGTGGATCTTCGCCTTGCCGATCGGCAGCACGAAGTCGTCGAGCTTCGGCACCGGGAAGGACTGCCCGTACAGGATCTCGTTCTCGAGGAAGATCACCGGGTTCGGGTCGCGGATCGCGGCCTTGAGCAGGCCCTTGGCGTCCGAGGCCGTGTAGGGGGCGATCACCTTGAGGCCCGGCACGTTGGAATACCACGCGGAGTAATCGTGGCTGTGCTGGGCGGCCACGCGGGCGGCCGCGCCGTTAGGGCCGCGGAACACGATCGGGCAGCCGAGCTGGCCGCCCGACATGTAGAGGGTCTTGGCCGCCGAGTTGATGATGTGGTCGATCGCCTGCATGGCGAAGTTGAAGGTCATGAACTCCACGATCGGCTTCAGGCCGGCCAGCGCCGCGCCGACGCCGATGCCCGCGAAACCGTGCTCGGTGATCGGGGTGTCGACCACGCGCTTCGCCCCGAATTCCTGCAGCAGGTTCTGGGTCACCTTGTAGGCGCCCTGATACTCGGCGACCTCCTCGCCCATCACGAAGACGTCGCCGTCGCGGCGCATCTCCTCGGCCATGGCGTCCCGCAGGGCCTCGCGGACGGTCTGGGTGACCATCGGCGTGTCGGCCGGGAACTCCTCCATCACCGGCTCTTGGGCCTTGTTGGTGATGACGGCCGGCGCGGCCGGCGCCTTCGGGGCGTCGTCGCCGGTCTTGGCCGCGGGGGCCGGCCTGTCGGCCTGACCCTCGGCCTGCATGTCGGGGGTCGGGGCCGGGTGGCCGCCGGCGCCGTTGGGCTTGGCGCCGCCGCCGGACTGGACGCTCGACGGGTCCTCGCCCTCGGCGGCGATGACGGCGATCGGCGTGTTCACCGCGACGCCCTCGGTGCCCTCCGCGATCAGGATCTTGGCCAGGACGCCCTCGTCGATGGCCTCGACCTCCATGGTGGCCTTGTCGGTCTCGATCTCGGCCAGCACATCGCCGGACTTGATCGGATCGCCCTCCTTCTTCAGCCACTTGGCGAGCTTGCCCTCCTCCATCGTGGGCGAGAGGGCGGGCATCAGGATGTCGGTCGCCATGCTCAGCTCTGCGGTCGTCGTCTCGTTAGGGGGCGGCCAGCGTCGTCGACGCGCTCAGGCGTGCGCGTCCAGGAGGATGTCGGTCCAGAGCTCGGACGGATCCGGCTCGGGATCGTTGGTGGCGAACTCGGCCGAGGCGTTGACCGTCTCGCGGACCTTGGCGTCGGTGGCCTTCAGCTCCGCCTCCGGCACCCCGTGCAGCTCGAGCAGGCGCTTGCGCACCATCTCGATCGGGTCGTGCTCGTCGCGCATCTTCGAGACCTCGTCCTTGGTCCGGTACTTGGCCGGGTCGGACATGGAGTGGCCGCGATAGCGGTAGGTCTGCATCTCCAGGATGTAGGGGCCCTGGCCGGTGCGGGCGTGCTCGATCGCCCGTGTGGCGGCCTCGCGCACGGTGCGCACATCCATGCCGTCGACCTGCTCGCCCGGGATGCCGAACGAGAGGCCGCGCTTCGAGAAGTCGGTCTGCGCCGAGGCCCGGACGACCGAGGTGCCCATGGCGTAGCGGTTGTTCTCGATCACGTAGACGACCGGCAGCTTCCAGAGCGCCGCCATGTTGAAGCTCTCGTAGACCTGGCCCTGGTTGGCGGCGCCGTCGCCCATATAGGTCAGGCTGACCTTGCCGTTCTCCCGGTAATGGTCGGCGAAGGCGAGGCCGGTGCCGAGCGAGACCTGCGCGCCGACGATGCCGTGGCCGCCGAAGAACTGCTTCTCGCGGCTGAACATGTGCATCGAGCCGCCCTTGCCGCGGGAATAGCCGCCGCGGCGCCCGGTCAGCTCGGCCATGACGCCCTTCGGATCCATGCCGCAGGCCAGCATGTGGCCGTGGTCGCGGTAGCCGGTGATGACCTGGTCGCCCTCGACCGAGGCCATCTGCATCCCGATCACCACGGCCTCCTGGCCGATATAGAGGTGGCAGAAGCCGCCGATCAGGCCCATGCCGTAGAGCTGGCCGGCCTTCTCCTCGAAGCGCCGGATCAGCAGCATCTCGTGATAGGCGTGGAGGTCTTCCTCGCGGGTGAATTGCGGCATGTTGGGCGCCGGCTTGTGCGCCTCGGCGGCCTGAGGGCTCGCGGCCTGCATTTGCGAGGACGAAGCGTCCTGTGCGGGCCCCTTGGCAGGCTCCTTGGCGGCGTCCATCGGCGCTCTCCCCGTGATTCCACGCGACTGCGTGGGGGTGTAGGACAGCGACGGTGGGAAAGCGAGGGCTGCCGCTCTGACAGCAAGCCGCTCTTGTCAGAACGCGCTCGGGACTGACGGAGCGGCCCCGGGCGATCAGGGCGTGATGATGACCACGTCGTTGGCGTGGACCCGGCCGAGGACGATCCGCGCGCGCTCCTCCAGAAGGTCGCGGTCGATCTGGTCACTCTTGAGGAGGGCGACCCGGTGCTCCCAGGTGGCGCGCTCGGCCTTCACGGCGGTGAGCTCCTGGGTGAGCTGGTAGGCGCGGATCTTGAGCGCCCGCTTGGCCTCGAGGCCGCGGTTGCCGCTCTCGGCCTGCCAGACGAAAAACCCGACGACGAGCGCCGACAGGGTCCAGAGACCCAGCGGCAACACGACCATTCTGACTCGGCGGCGCACGACCATGGCGCGACCCTCGCGTGGAAAGGTTAACAGATCATCTCGAACGCGCGCCATGGCCGGCGCGAACAGAGGGCGAGTCTGAGGGATGGACCTGACGCATCTGGGCCGCTGGATCGCCGAGCACGCCACCGCGACCGACGACCACGACATCCTGGTGAGCGGCTTCTGCGAGGCGCTGGTCGATGCCGGCATCCCGGTCTGGCGGGTCAGCGTCATGGCCCCGGCGCTCGACCCGACGCTGCGCGGCGTCAGCCTCAACTGGCACGCGGGGGAAGGGATGTCCTTCGTGGCCAATGCTCACGGCGCCGACGAGGAGAGCGACTGGCTTCTCAGCCCCGTCTACGCGCTGGTGGAGAAGGGCGAGACCTTCGGCCGCTGGCGCCTCGACGCGCTCGAACAGGAAACGGATTTTCCGGTCCTGCAGGCCCTCGGGGCGCAGGGCGGGGTCGATTACGTACTTCACATCGTCGAGTTCGCGCCCGGAACCGCGCTGCGCGGCATCGCGGTTTCGTTCTGCACCCGCGCGGCCGCCGGCTTCACCGAGGCGCACCTGTCGGCCATCGCGGGTGTCCTGCCGTTCCTGACGCTGGCGATCGCCAAGATCGGCTTGGCCCATACGTTCCGCGAGGTGTCGGCCACCTATCTCGGCCGTTCCACCGCCGAGCGGGTGCTCGACGGCCAGATCCGGCGGGGCGAGGGGCGGGCCGTGCCGGCGGCCATCCTGCTCACGGATCTGCGCGGCTTCACGGCCCTCGCCGACCGGGTGGATCCGGCCGACATGGTCACGTGGCTCAACGAGCATTTCGACGCCCTCGGCGACCCGGTGGCGCGGCACGGCGGCGAGATCCTGAAGTTCCTGGGCGACGGATTCCTGGCGATCTTCCCGGTTCCGGACGCCGATACCCTCCCCTGCCCGGTCTGCGGCGCCGCCCTGGACGCCGCGACCGAAGGGCTTGCCGCCAACGCGGCGCTCAACGCGCGGCGCCGCGCCGCGGGGCTGCCCGAACTCGCGGCCGAATGCGTGGTGCATTTCGGGACGGTGATCTACGGCAATGTCGGGACCGAGCGGCGGCTCGACTTCACCATCATCGGGCGGGCGGTCAACGAGGCCAGCCGGATCGAGAGCCAGTGCGCCGCCCTCGGCCACGAACTCCTCGTGTCGGACTCCTTCGCCGAGCGGTGCACCCCGCGGCTGGAGCCGGTCGGGACGATCGAATTGCGGGGCCTGTCGCGGCCGATGCGGGTCTGGACCGTGCCGGCGCGGCCGCCGGACGCGGGGCTTGCCTGAGGCGGCGCGGAATCCCGCGCGCCGTCGGGGGCGCGTCCGCACGCCGCCTGGGCACCGACACGGCGGCAGGACGGGGCGGGATCCCCTCTGCCGTGCGGGAGAGGGACAGGGTGAGGGATGTGCCGCTTCCAAGTGTGGCGCAACGGAAACGCGCGTCGCAGGCGCGCGATCCTGAAGCTTCGCCGCCCTCGCCCCAACCCCCTCCCGAAC
>CAXDNE010000201.1:0-14091 GCA_963990595.1 uncultured Methylobacterium sp. | reverse complement strand
GACCAACCCTGCACTAACTTTGACCTTGGACCACCTCGTGGGGGCCGATCAAGGCGATCTCGGCCACCGCCGAGACGAGCCGCGCGATATCCTGCGGTCTCGACAGGCGGTGGTCGCCATCGGCGATCAGCGTCAGGATCGTACCGTCGGCCGGCAGCCGCTCCAGGATCTTCAGGGCATGCGTGTAGGGCACGTCGGTGTCGCGCATGCCCTGCAGGATATGGACGGGACAGGCGGGATCGAGCGGCGCGCCGAGCATGCAGTTTCCGCGCCCATCCTCGATGAGCCTGAGGGTGATCGGGTCGGGCTCGGGTGCGTAGTCGCTGGGCCGACGGAGGATGCCGTCGCGGATCAGCATGGCGCGTGCCGCCTCGCTGAGGCGGTTCCAGATCAGATCCTCCGTGAAATCGAGGGCCGGGGCGATGAGCACCAGCCCCGCTGTGGTCGCGCCGCGCGCCGCCCGGTCACGCGCGGCGAGGCACGCGATCCAGCCCCCCATCGACGAGCCGACCAGGACCGGCGGCGCGTCGACGTAGGCACGCAGCACCGCCTGCGCGTCCTCGAGCCAAGACGAGATCGTGCAATCCGCGAAGGTGCCGCTGGAGGCGCCATGAGCGCCGTAATCGAACCGGACCAGCTTGCGTCCCGTCTGGGCCGCCCAGCTGTCCAGGGCCGTCGCCTTCGTGGCCGTCATCTCGGAACGGAAGCCGCCGAGCCACACCACCGGCGGTCCGGCACCGTCGCGCACGCGCACCGCGATGCGGCGGGCTGCGCTGCCCGAGCCGACGGTCAGGAACTCGGGCGCCGTATCGGTCATCGTATTCTCCGATATCCTCGTGTGCGGACGGAAGAAGTCCTTCCCTGACCGGGTCGGCTTCAATCTCCGTTTACCGGACCGTAAAGCGCGGCAGCGATGCTGGGGCAATGGCAGCGAGCATTTGGCAGATACCGGCCGGGGGCATGCGCGTCCTCGCCGAGGAACCGCGGGCGGGCGACGTGACCCGAGGGCTGTCGGGCTTCCCGGCGGAGATCGGCGTCCTGGCAGGCGCCCGCATCCTCCAGATCATCCCCGAACTGGAGGCGGGAGGCGCCGAGCGGACCACGGTCGACGTCGCGGGCGCCCTGGCCGCCGTGGGCGCGCGCGCCCTGGTGGCGACCGAGGGCGGCCGCTTGGTCGGTGAGTTGCAGGCCAAGGGCGGGCACTGGCTCCGATTCCCGGCGGCCTCCAAGAATCCCGCGCGGATGGCGGTGAATGTCGTGCGGCTGATGGCGCTCTGCCGCCGCGAGGGCGTGCAGATCATCCATGCCCGCTCGCGCGCGCCGGCCTGGGTGGCGCTCGGGGCCGCACGGCGGCTCGGCCTGCCGTTCGTGACCACCTATCACGGCAGCTATTCCGGCCGGACCAGCGTGAAGGTGCTGTACAATTCCGTGATGGCCCGCGGCGACGTGGTGATCGCCAATTCGCGCTACACGGCGGATCTGATCCACCGCCTTCACGCCGAGCAGGCCGGGGACCGGGTGCGGGTGATCCATCGCGGCACGGATCTCGCCGTCTTCAATCCCGTCGCCGTCGGAGCGGGCCGGGTCGAGGCGCTCCGCCGGGCCTGGAACGTGGCGCCGCACGAGCGGGTGATCCTCCTGGCGGCTCGCCTGACCGCCTGGAAGGGGCATCGCGTGCTGATCGAGGCCGCCGCCCAGATGCGCGACCGGGGCGTCCCCGATCTGGCCGTGGTGCTGGCGGGGGATCCCCAGGGCCGAACCGCCTACGAACGCGAGCTCGACGCGCTGATCGCGGCACGCGGGCTCGGCAGCATCGTCCGCCGGGTCGGACACTGCACCGACATGCCCGCGGCCTTCCGGGCGGCCTCCGTGGTAGCGGTTCCCTCGGTCGAGCCGGAGGCTTTCGGACGCTCCGCCGTGGAGGCGCAGGCGCTCGGCACGCCGGTGGTGGTCTCCGATCTCGGCGCCGTGCCGGAGACGGTGCTGGCGCCCCCGGATGTGCCCTCCGGCCAGCGGACCGGCTGGCGCGTCCCGGCGGGCGATGCGGCCGCGCTGGCGACCGCGCTCACCGAAGCGCTGTCGCTGGGCGCCAGCGCCCGCGATGCCCTGGCGCGGAGGAGCCGGGCGCATGTCGAGGCGCATTTCTCGCTGGAGCGGATGGTCGAGGATACGCTCGCCGTCTACGCCGAGCTTCTCGGCCGCCATCCGTGAGCGGGGCGCCGGATCAGGTCCGGCTCTCCGCCTCGGCGGCCCGCTCGAAAACCTCCTTGGCGGCGAACAGGCCGTTGAGGGCTGCCGGGAAGCCCGCGTAGACGGCCATCTGCATCAGGATTTCGACGATCTCCGTGCGCGTGAGGCCGACATTGAGGCCGGCCGCGATATGGACCTTGAGCTGCGGCTGGGCGTTTCCGAGCGCGGCCAGCGCCGCGATCGTGGCGATCTCGCGGCTGCGCAGATCGAGGCCGGGGCGATGGTAGATGTCGCCGAACGGGAATCCGATCAGGTAGCGCGCGAAATCCGGTGCGATGTCGGCGAGGGCGGCGACCACCGCCGCGCCGGCCTGTCCGTCGATCCTAGAGAGAGCCCGTTGCCCGCGCGCGTAGCGGCTCTCGTTCGCGTCCGGTGCCTGCGTCATCATTCGTCCTCTCGCCAGAGCCGGCGTAGCCGGCGATCTTCGAGTCGAGGAGGAGAAGGCAGTCCTGGAAATCGGCGATCCGCTGCCGAACCTGGTCCCGGTGTTGCTCGAGCAGCCGCCGCCGTTCAGGGCCGGTTGCTGCCCCTTGCGCCCGAAGGTCCGCGTAGCGGAGCATCGTGCTGATCGTCATGCCCGTGGCCTTGAGACGGCCGAGGAACGCGATCCAGGTCAGGATCGATGCGTCGTAGTCCCGCCGTCCGGATCTGTCCCGGTCGGCGTAGGGAAGCAGCCCGATCCGCTCGTAGTAGCGGAGCGTGTGGGCCGACATCCCGGACTGCCTCGCGAGATCGCCGATCTTCATGGACGCCTGTTCTCGTCACGACGCCGCCACAGGTACCGCTTCGAGCGCACTCCAAGTCAAGGCACCGGCCGCCCCCAATCTCGCTGCAGCGGTGCGCAGAATTTCGTCCACAGCCCGCCGATTATTTCGAGCGCCGCCTCCGTAGCCCGTTGACTCTGGCCGCGCTTCCCCCAACGTTGTATGTCCGGATGAGACCGGAACGGCTGGCGGTCAGGACATCCCTATCGAGGTTGTCCGGTCCGCCGTTTCGTCGTTGCAGCAGGAGACCTAAGCCATTCGTAGACCGATGAGAGCCATGCCGGCCCCGCAGAAGGACGGGCCGCGCGCCAATCGCGACATTCGCGGGGTGCGGGAAGTGCAGCTGATCGACGATACCGGGCAGAACCGCGGTGTCGTTCCCTTCTTCGACGCCCTCAACCTTGCCGAGGAAGCCGGACTCGATCTCGTGGAGATCGCGCCGAACTCCGTGCCGCCCGTCTGCAAGCTGCTCGATTACGGGCGCTTCCGCTTCAACGAGCAGAAGAAGCAGAACGAGGCCCGCAAGCGGCAGAAGACGGTCGAGGTGAAGGAGATCAAGCTCCGCCCCGGCATCGACAAGCACGACTACGACACCAAGATGAAGTCGGTGCACCGCTTCTTCGAGGAGGGCGACAAGGTCAAGGTGACCCTGCGCTTCCGTGGCCGTGAGATGGCTCACCAGGATATCGGCCTGCGTCTGCTGGAGCGCGTGAAGAACGAGACGGCCGAGATCGCCAAGGTCGAGAGCGAGCCGATGCTCGAAGGCCGGCAGATGATCATGATCCTCGCGCCGCGCTGAGCGGCGGCCGCACGCGAGATACCACGCCGCCTCCTGACCGGGGCGGCGTTCTTGTTTCGCCGCTTCCGTGCGGCGCCGCGGGGGATTATGGGCTTTCGCATGGCCCTCGCTCCGGAAGAGATCGAACGCTACGCCCGCCACCTCGTGCTGGCCGAGATCGGTGGCCCCGGGCAGGCGCGCCTCAGGTCGGCCCGGGTGCTCGTCATCGGGGCAGGGGGGCTCGGCGCGCCGCTGATCCAGTACCTGGCCGCCGCCGGGATCGGCACGATCGGCATCGTCGACGACGACACCGTCTCCCTGTCGAACCTTCAGCGGCAGGTGATTCACGGGACGCCGGATCTCGGGCGCCCGAAGGTCGAGAGCGCCGCCGACGCGGTGGCGCGCCTCAACCCGCACGTGACGGTGGTCCGGCACGCGCTCCGGCTCACCCCGGACAATGCGGTCGATCTGATCTCCGCCTACGATCTCGTCGCGGACGGCTCCGACAATTTCGCCACGCGCTACGCCGTCTCCGACGCCTGCTTCCACGCGCGGCGCCCGCTGGTGACGGCGGCGCTCGGCCGGTTCGACGGGACGCTCACCACGATCCGGGCGCACGAGGCCGGACCGGACGGCACGCCCAATCCCACCTATCGCTGCCTGTTCCCCAACCCGCCGCCGCCCGGCAGCGTGCCGGCCTGCGCCGAGGCGGGCGTCCTCGGAGCCCTGGCCGGCGTGATGGGGTCGCTGATGGCCATGGAGGTCATCCGCGCCGTCACGGATTTCGGCGAGCCTCTCGTCGGGCGCCTCCTGATGGTCGATTCCCGGGCGATGCGGTTCGAGACGCTGCGCTACGCCTGGGATCCGGACAACCCGCTCAGCGGCACGGGATCGTCAGCCGCGTAGCGGCTCCGGCGGCATCCACGGGCCCTCGGCCTTCTCCTGGCCGAGGCAGCATTTCTTGAACTTCTTGCCCGAGCCGCAGGGGCAGGGATCGTTGCGGCCGACATCCTTGAACGGATTGCGCTGCGGCTCGCCCGCGCCCTCCACGGTCCAGTCGAGGGCCTCGACCGGGTCGTCCAGGTAGCCGTACTGGTAGGGGCCGAGCCGGTCCCGATCGTCCGCCTTGGTCTCCGCCTTCCGCAGCGCCTCCTTGAACCAGTCGGCATCGCTGATCGCGTCGGTGATGCGCCCGTCGGCCCGAGCCGCGGCTGCCCGGGGCGCGAGATCCCGGAAGCCGAGATGCGCGATCGTCTCCTCCCAGCCCACCCAGGCCGGCGCGTCCTCGACCGCGGCCTGCGCGTCGTCGAAGCGGACCAGCAGGTCGTGCATGGCCGCCCGATCGATCCGGCCCTCCAGGGTCAGGAAGGTGCAGGCGGAGAGCAGCGCCATGCGGACGTGGTCGTCGACCGTGCTGTCGAGGATCAGCCGGAAGAGCGGCGCAGGATCGCCGTCGAACAGGCTCGCCAAGACCTTCGCCAGGGTCGCCGTGACGGCGTCGCCGAGCACGGCGTCGAGGCTTTCCTCATCCTGGCGGAGCAGGCGCAGGAGCGGCGCGAGGGCGCGCGTATCCCGGGCCTGCGCCATGACGTGCAGGCCCCAGAACAGGAGGTTGGTCTCCTCCGGGGGCAGCTCGCCTCCGTCGGCCGCCGCCGCGAGCAGCGGCAGGGTGGCGTCGGCGATGGCGGCCGGATGCTTCAGAGCCTCCCGAAGGGCCGCGGTCGGCCGGTACTCGGCCGCCGCGAGATCCGCGATGAGCAGGGCGATCCGGTCCATGCGGGGCTCCTCAGGCCCGAAGCGTCGCACCCGTCCGGCGCGAAACCTCGGTGACGATCTTGGTGCTCACCGCCTCGATCTCGGCATCGGTCAGCGTGCGCTCCACCGGCTGAAGCCGGACGGCGATCGCCACCGACTTCGAGCCCTCCGGCACACCGGGACCCTCGTAGAGGTCGAAGACCTCGACGCCGGTGACGAGCTTGCGCTCCGCGTTCTGAGCGGCCTTCACGATGTCGCCGGCCGGCACGTCGCGGCCGACCACGAAGGCGAAGTCGCGGGACAGCGGCTGGAACTCCGAGAGCGCGAGCGCCGGCTTGGCCTTGGTCGGCTTGGACTTGGGCAGGGGCAGGGCATCGAGCACGATCTCGAAGGCGACGAGGCTGCCCTTGAGGTCGAGCGCCTGCAGGGTCCGCGGATGCACCTCGCCGAACCAGCCGATCTCGGTCTTCGGCCCGAAGCGCAGGGTGCCCGAGCGGCCCGGATGCAGCCAGGACGGACCGCCCGCGGTGATCTGAAGGCCGCCAATCGGGATCCCGAGGCTGCCCAGCAGAGCGAGCGCGTCGGCCTTGGCGTCGAAGGCGTCGACCGTCCCGGTCGATCCGTCCCAGTGCCGCCCGGCGCCCGCGAGCGTCGCACCGCCGCGGCGCACGGCGGCCGCCCGGATGCTCTGACCCTCCGGCTCGTCCGAGGCGAAGCACTGGCCGACCTCGAACAGGGCCGCATCCGGATAGCCGCGGTCGGCGTTGCGCTGCGCCGCCCGGAGGAGGCCCGGCAGGAGGCTCGGGCGCATGTCCGACAGTTCCGACGCGATCGGATTGGCCAGGACCAGATCCGCGCCGCCGCCGCCGAACAGCTCGGCATCCGCGTGCGGGACGAAGGACCAGGTCACGGCCTCCATCAGCCCGCGGCTCGCCAAAGCGCGCTTGGCGGTGCGGGTGCGCTTCTGCATCACCGTGAGCAGCGGCCGGCCGATCCCGGCGAATCGCGGCAGGGGCTTCGGCTCGACCCGGTCGAGCCCGGCGATGCGGACGATCTCCTCGACGAGGTCGGCCTTGCCCTCCACGTCGGGCCGCCACGACGGGGTGAGGACCTTCACCCGGTCGCCGGTGCCGGAGACGTGGAAGCCCAGCGTCTCCAGGATCACCTTCATCTCGACACGCGGAAGCTCGAGTCCGGCGAGGCGGCGGACCTCGGTCCAGGGAAAGTCGATGATCCGCTCGGATTCCGGCGGCTCGCCGGCGACCACGGCCTGACTCGGCGTGCCGCCGCACAGATCCACCACCAAGCGCGTCGCCAGGTCGAGGCCCGGGAGCGTGAAGGCCGGATCGACGCCGCGCTCGAACCGGTAGCGCGCATCGGTGATGATGCCGAGGCGCCGTCCCGACTGCGCGATGTTGGCCGGGTCCCACAGGGCCGATTCGATCAGCACATCCGTGGTGCTCTCATCGCAGCCGGAGGCCGCGCCGCCCATGATGCCGGCGATGGATTCCACGCCGTTCTGGTCTGCGATCACCACAATGTCGTCGGTGAGCGTGTGGGTCCGACCGTCGAGCGTCTCGAGGCTCTCGCCCGCCCGCGCGCGCCGCACGACGAGGCTGCCCGACACCTTGGCGGCATCGAACACGTGCAGCGGACGCCCGCGGTCGAAGGTGACGTAGTTGGTGATGTCGACCAGCGCGTTGATCGGGCGCAGGCCGATGGCGCGCAGCCGGGCCTGCATCCAGGCCGGGGAGGGGCCGTTCCGCACGCCGCGCACCAGCCGCAGGGCGAACATCGGGGCGAGGTGCCGGTCGGCCGGCTCGAAGGCCAGCTCGACGCCGACGGGGCAGGGTCCGTCGCCCCGCACCCCCGGCAGGGTCTCGCGCTTCAGCGAGCCGATCCCGGCGGCCGCGAGGTCGCGGGCGATGCCGTGGACCGAGGTGCAGTCCGGCCGGTTCGGCGTCAGGTTGATCTCGATGACCGGATCGTCCAGCCCGGCATAGAGCGCGTAGCCCTGGCCGACCGGCGCGTCGGTCGGGAGTTCCATGATCCCGTCATGGTCGTCGCCGAGGCCGAGCTCGGCGCCCGAGCACAGCATGCCACGGCTCTCGACGCCGCGGATCGTGCCCACCGACAGCGTGATGTTCTTGCCCGGGACGTAGGTGCCGGGCGGCGCGAAGACCGAGACGAGGCCGGCCCGGGCGTTCGGCGCGCCGCAGACCACCTGCACCGGTTCACCGACCCCGGTATCGACGGAGCAGACCCGCAGCCGGTCGGCGTTGGGATGCTGCTCGGCCGTCAGAATCTTGGCGATCACGTAGGGCTTGAGCGCCGCGGCCTTGTCCTCGACGGCCTCCACCTCCAGGCCGATCCGCGTCAGCGTCTCGGCGATGGTGTCGAGGGAGGCCTCGGTGTCGAGGTGATCCTTGAGCCAGGAGAGGGTGAATTTCATGATGGACCTTCGAGAGCCTGACGTCGGCTCGACCGTCGGAGGAACAGGATCGCGGGGCCGTCACCGGAGCCGGTCGGCTGCGGCGAAGGCCGGGGGGCTCAGCCCGTGAGGCCACCCACGAGGCTCGGCACGTCGAGCGGGCGGAAGCCGTAATGGTCGAGCCAGCGGACATCCGCCTCGAAGAACGGCCGCAGGTCCGGCATGCCGTATTTCAGCATGGCGATGCGGTCGATGCCGACCCCGAAGGCGAAGCCCTGCACGGCGTCCGGATCGAGGCCGCAATTGCGCAGCACGTTCGGGTGGACCATCCCGCAGCCCAGGATCTCCAGCCAGTCGTCGCCCTCGCCGAAGCGGATCTCGCCGCCCTTGCGCGAGCACTGGATGTCGACCTCCGCAGAGGGCTCGGTGAAGGGGAAGAAGGACGGGCGGAAGCGCATCTTCACGCCGTCGACCTCGAAGAACGCCTTGCAGAACTCCTCCAGCACCCATTTCAGGTTGGCGATGTTGGCGGTCTTGTCGATCACCAGCCCCTCGACCTGGTGGAACATCGGCGTGTGGGTCTGGTCGGAATCGTGCCGGTAGGTCCGGCCCGGGATGATCACCCGGATCGGCGGCTCCTGCGCCCGCATCGTCCGCACCTGCACGGGCGAGGTGTGGGTGCGCAGCACCTTGCGCTTCCCGTCGCGGTCCGGCGCCAGGAAGAACGTGTCGTGCATCTCGCGGGCCGGATGGCCGGGCGGGAAGTTGAGGGCGGTGAAGTTCAGCTCGTCCGTCTCGATGTCCGGACCCTCGGCCACCGCGAAGCCCATATCGGCGAAGATCGCGGTGATCTCGTCGATCACCTGGGAGATCGGATGGATCCGGCCGCGCACCTCGGGGGCCTCGCGGACCGGCAGGGTCACGTCGACCCGCTCGGAGGCGAGGCGCGCCTCTAGGGCGGCCTCGGCGAGTTCGGTCTTGCGGGCGGTGACGGCGCCCTGGACCCGGTCGCGCAGGCCGTTGATCAGAGGCCCGCGCTCCTTCCGCTCGTCCGGCGTCATCGAGCCCAGCGTCTTCAGCAGATCCGAGACGCTGCCCTTCTTGCCGAGCGCGGCGACGCGGACCGCGTCGAGGGCCGCCTCGTCGGACGCCGCGCTCACCTGGGCCAGGAGGTCGCGTTCGAGGGTGTCGAGATCGGTCATCGCTGTCTTCGAGCAGGGTTGGCGGAGTCGGCCGTCGCGGCGTGCTCTCGCGCGTTGTGCGCCCGCACGCAAGCGCGGGGCGCGGCACCTCGTAAACGACGAAGGCGCGGCTCCCCGGGGAACCGCGCCTTCCGTCCGTCTCGCCTCAGGCCTGGATCAGGCAGCCTTGGCGGTGTTCTGCGGCAGCGCGGCCTTCGCCTTCTCGACGACGGCGGCAAAGCTCGCCGGCTCGTGGATCGCCAGCTCCGACAGGGCCTTGCGGTCGACGACGATGCCGGACTTGGCCAGACCGTCGATGAAGCGCGAGTAGGTCAGGCCGTGCTCGCGGACCGCCGCGTTGAGGCGCTGGATCCAGAGAGCGCGGAAGGTGCGCTTCTTGTTCTTGCGGTCGCGGTAAGCGTACTGCAGACCCTTCTCCACCGCCTGCTTGGCGATGCGGATCGTATTCTTGCGCCGGCCGTAATAGCCCTTGGCGGCCTTCAGAACTTTCTTGTGCTTCGCGTGACTGGTCACGCCGCGCTTGACGCGGGCCATCGGTTATCTCCTGGATTCGACGAAAGTCAGTGGCAACGGGTGTCGAAGAACTTACCGCGCGTTCGGCAGGAAGTACTTCTTCACGTTGGCGGCATCGCCCTCGAACAGGGTCGTGGTGCCGCGCAGGTTGCGGATCTGCTTGGTCGTCCGCTTGATCATCCCGTGGCGCTTGCCGGCCTGGGCGTACATCACCTTGCCGGTGCCGGTGATCTTGAAGCGCTTCTTCGCGCCCGATTTCGTCTTCAACTTGGGCATTTGGCTCTCCGTTGCGCGAATTGATCTCGGACCGGCCCACAGGGGTCGGATGAGGTTCGCGCGCTGATGCTTCTGGTGGAGCAGCACGAGCCGCCACGGCAGCCCTGATCGGCCGGGCGGTTCGACGCGGGGCGGCTTATGACAGAAAGCTGGTGCGGCGGCAACGCCTGCGAGGCAGGGCGACGGATCCGCCCGGCGACGTCGGGGAGACGTCCGGCTCCGCTTGTCTTCCGGGTCCGTCGGTCTGGGCGGGCGCGTCATCCGCCCGGGTGATTCGGAGGAATTCGGGGACAGATGGCGCGCTGCACAAAACGGTGAGCGACAGCGAGGGGCGCCAGGAACCATAACCTTGGCCGTCCGTTTCATTCATGTCCCGCTCAGGCCGGCAGGGTTAGACCCCCCGTCAAATTCGGCCAACCAGGAGACACTTCGTGCGCATTGCCCAGATCGCTCCGTTGTCGGAGGCCGTTCCTCCGAAGTTCTACGGCGGCACCGAGCGCGTCGTCAGCTGGATTACAGAAGAACTGGTCCGCCAGGGCCATGATGTGACGCTGTTCGCCAGCGGCGACTCTCAGACCTCCGCGAAGCTCGCGGCCTGCACCCCCGAGGGCCTGCGCCTGCTCGGCTACCGGGATCACACCGCCAGCCATCTGGCGATGCTGCATCAGGTGCATCGCCGCGCGCATGAGTTCGATATCCTGCACTTCCACATCGATCTGCTTCAGTATCCGATGTTCGAGGATCTGAACCACAAGTGCATCACCACGATGCACGGCCGCCTCGACGTGCCGGACTTCATGCCGGTCTACCGCACGTTCACGGGCATGCCGCTGGTCTCGATCTCCGACAACCAGCGCCTGCCGATGCCGCCGACCTCCAACTGGCTGGCGACGATCCATCACGGCCTGCCGGCCGAGAACTGCCCCTACTATCCGGAGGCCAAGGGCGGCTACCTCGCCTTCCTCGGCCGGATCTCGCCGGAGAAGCGCCCGGACCGCGCCATCGAGATGGCGATCCGCTCCGGCACGCCCCTCAAGATCGCCGCGAAGGTCGACAAGGCCGACCAGGATTACTGGGACGAGGTCATCGAGCCGATGATCCACCACCCGCTGGTCGAGTATATCGGTGAGATCAACGAGGAGCAGAAGAAGGACTTCCTCGGCAACGCCCTGGCGCTCGCCTTCCCGATCGACTGGCCGGAGCCCTTCGGTCTCGTCATGATCGAGGCGATGTCGGCCGGCACGCCGGTGATCGCGTTCCGCAACGGCTCCGTGCCGGAGGTGATCAAGGACGGCGTCGGCGGCGTTCTGTGCGACAACATGGACGATGCCGTGGCCGCGGTCGCCAAGGTGAAGGCCATGAGCCGCGCCGGCGTGCGCCGGCACTTCGAGAGCGCCTTCACCGCCGAGTGCATGGTCAAGAAGTACGTCGCCGCCTACGAGGAGCTGCTTTCCCGCAGCGCTGACGTGATCAAGCTGCCGAAGTCGGGCTTCAAGGCGCAATACGGCGAGGTGAACGGCTCGGCGCGGCCGGCGATCCAGGTCGCCGCCATGCCGGCCTGAGGCCGGCGCGCTCCGAAATCCGGCACCGGGCTTGCGAGGCGGGCTCGGACGGGCCTAGCGTCTTAAAGGCGACTCATCCGTGAGTGAACAGGGGCCGCCGCATCAGAGGTGATGCGGCGGCCCTCTCGATTCGCACCTCTCACACGCACCCGGAGATGCCCTGCATGGCGGCGGACTACACGGCAGCGGCCCACGATGCGACCGCCCGGACCGAGGCGAGCGCCAGAACCGTGGCGCACGGTTTCCAGGACGCGGACGATGTCCTCCCGCCCTACCACATCGAGGCGCAGACCTCGCTGGTGGAGCGGCCCCTGCGCTCGCTGAAATTCGGCGAGGCCTTCGGCGTCCTCGATTCCTACGGCGACATCGGCGTCCAGCCCGGTCCGGAGGGCCTCTACTTCCAGGACACGCGCTACCTCTCGCGCCTCGAACTGACCGTGGAGGGCCAGCGTCCTCTCATGCTGTCGTCCGTCATGCAGGACGACAACGGCGCGCTCAGCGTCGACATGACGACGCCCGACATCCGCCTCGATGCCCACGACGAGACCTCGATCCCCCGCGAGACGATCGCGATCGAGCGCACCAAGTTCCTGTTCCGCGGGGCCTGCTACGACCGGATCGGCCTGCGCTCCTTCGATTCGAAGCACCGCCGCCTGCGCATCGCCATCACCTTCGACGCCGATTTCCGGGACCTGTTCGAGGTGCGCGGCACCGACCGGGAGCAGCGCGGCAAGCGCGGCGTGCTCGTGGCGAGCGACCGCGAGGTCCAGTTCCGCTATGTCGGCCTCGACGAGATCGTGCGGACGACGGCGCTGCATTTCGGCCCTAAGCCGGATCTGATCGAGCCCGGACGCGTGGCCTTCGACGTGTCGCTGCCGCCGGGAGGCCGCGCCTCGCTGTTCATCCGCGTGACCTTCGAGGCGCACCGCGCCTTCACCAAGCCGCCCACCGAATCCCTGGTCGGGGAGGAGGCCGCGGCCAAGCTGACGCTCGCGGCCAATGCCGGCGGCGCACGGCGGGAGCCGAAGGATCTCAGCGAGGGAACGATCTTCGCCCGCGCCTACCGTGACTCCCGCCGCGATCTCAGAACGCTGACGGCGGGCATCACCACGATCATCTCGTCGAACGACCAGTTCAACGAGGGGCTGTGCCGCGCCACGGCAGACCTGTACATGCTGGCGAGCCGCACCCCGGAGGGCATCTACCCCTTCGCGGGAATCCCCTGGTACTCCACGGTGTTCGGCCGCGACGGCATCATCACGGCGATGATGGCGCTCTGGATCGATCCGAAATTCGCCCGCGGCGTCCTGCGTTATCTCGCCTTGACCCAGGCCAAGGCGGTCGATCCGGCCGCCGACGCGCAGCCCGGCAAGGTCCTTCACGAGACGCGCCGCGGCGAGATGGCGATGCTGGGCGAGGTGCCGTTCCGCCACTATTACGGCACCATCGACGGCACGCCGCTCTTCGTGATGCTGGCCTGGGAATATTTCGCCGTCACCGGTGACCTGGAGACCGTCCGCGAGATCTGGCCGGCGCTGGAACTCGGCCTCGAATGGATGGACCGGTACGGCGACCGCGACGGCGACGGCTTCGTCGAGTACGCCCGCGACACCGACAAGGGCCTCGAGAACCAGGGCTGGAAGGACAGCCACGATTCGATCTTCCACGCCGACGGCCATCTGGCCAAGGGGCCGATCGCCCTCTGCGAGGTGCAGGGCTACGTCTATGCCGCCAAGAACGGCATGGCGAAGCTCGCGGCCCTGTTGGGTCACGACCCGATGGCCGAGCGCCTGACCCAGGAGGCGGCGGCCCTGCGCGAGCGGTTCGATGCGGCCTTCTGGAACGAGGAGATCGGCACCTACGCGCTGGCTCTCGACGGGGCCAAGCAGCAATGCGCCGTGCGCTCCTCGAATGCCGGCCACGCCCTGTTCACCGGCATCGCCAAGCCGGAGCGTGCCGCGCGGGTCGCCGAGACCCTCCTGTGCAACGACGGGTTCAACGGCTGGGGCGTGCGCACGATCGCCAAGGGCGAGGCGCGCTACAACCCGATGTCGTACCACAACGGCTCGATCTGGCCGCACGACAACGCGCTGATCGCGATGGGCCTCGCCCGCTACGACCGCAAGCACGAGGCTGCGCGCATCTTCCAGGGGATGTTCGACACCTCGCTCTACCAGGACCAGAAGCGGCTGCCGGAGCTGTTCTGCGGCTTCATGCGCCGCCGGCAGCGCGGACCCGTGGCCTATCCGGTGGCCTGCAGCCCGCAGGCCTGGGCGGCGGCCGCGCCGTTCGCCTTCCTCGCCGCCTGCCTGGGCCTCGAGCTGGATCACGGCCGCAACCGCGTCCGGCTCAAGAACCCGATCCTTCCGGGCTTCCTGGACGGCGTGACGCTGTACAACGTCAAGCTCGGATCCTCCCATCTCGACATCCGGTTCCAGCGCTACGACGACGACGTCACCGTGTCGGTGCAGCGCCGCCACGGCGACGTGCAGGTCGTGGTGACCAAGTAGGGACGCTGTCTCTTATACACATCTCCGAGCCCACGAGACAAGAGGCAATC
>CAXDNE010000200.1:0-14116 GCA_963990595.1 uncultured Methylobacterium sp. | reverse complement strand
TCCGGGCCCCCCGAACCCGCCCGGGCCGCCGAAGCCTCCCGGCGGGGCGCCCGGGCCGCCGGGCCCGCCGGCAGGTCCCCCGAGGCCGCCGGGTCCCACCGGGAAGGCGCCGGGACCTCCGGGGGCTGCCCCTCCGGGACCGCGCCGGGGCGCCCCGAACCCGCCGGGCTCCGCCGCTCCGGGGACGTTGCCGGTTCCGGGCCGGGTATCGATGACGGGCCCGCGGGGTTCGCCGATCCCGCCGCGGGTGCCACCGCCGCCCGGCTCGGTGCCGAAGCGGCCGGGCCGCTCGTCGGGCAGATTGCGCAGATCCAGGCGATCGCGTTCCCGCTCGAACCGGGGCGCGTCCGTCTGCGGCGGCTCGGGAGGGAGGCGCTTCTCGATCCGCAGCCGCTCCACGGTCAGATCGCCGTCCCGCGCGATGCCGGCGGTCAGCACGGCCCGCACGCTCCCGTCCCGCGGCACGTTCGCGCCGGGCGGGCCCGCGATGGCGTAGCCGGAACCGACCTCCAGGCGGCGGCCGGTCCGGCCGATATAGGCCTCGATGGAAACCTGCCTCAGATCCGGCGGGAAGGGCAGTCCGACCTGGGCGGTGTCGGTGACGCTGAGGACCCCGCCCGCCTCTGTTCCGGTCACCAGGGCCCGCTTGCCGAGGGGGAGGGCGCCGGCCCCCGCCAGACGGAGCCCGCCGATCGTGGGGGCGCCGCCCGGACCGCGCCGAACCGGGCCGGCGACGCGGTCCGGTCCGGATCCGCGCGGCTCGATCAGACTGGCCACGATCACGCCGTCCGGCCGTCGCAGGCCGCTCACCGCGACGCGCGTGCCCGGCTTCCAGTCGCCCGTCAGACCCGCGGTCGAGACCCGCTGGCCGAGAACGATCATGCGTCCGGCGGCGACCGAGTCCACCCGCCCGACGACTTCGCTCGTCACGTCGATGCGGCGCGTGGCGAGGCCGCCGCCCTCCGGCCGCGCGACCACGTGGACGACCTGTCCGATCTTCAGATCGGACGCCTTCGCGGCTTCGCCGTCGATCCGCACCTCCACCTCCGGCCGATAGGCGATGCGCAGGTCGTTGACGATGATCGAGCCGAACCGGCGGATCGTGCCGATCACGCCGGTGCCACCGATGCCGCGGTCGCCTTCCCCGAGAGACCCGTTCCGCGGCTCGTCCGTGCGCATCATGCCGGTGCCGCCGATGCCGTGATCGCGCGGTCCCTCCTGCGGCCGGACGGGGCCCGGCCGCAGGGTTGCGGCGCCCGCGAGCAGGCGCAGGACGAACCGGCGGTTTGGCGAAGATCGCACCGGCCGGCTCCTCAGCGTTCGTCCGCGGGGCGCGCCGGCGGTGCGGCTTCCGTGTAGACGTAGAGACCGAAATTCCAGCGGTGATCGCCACCCGGATCGGTCTGGCAGGCCGCGTGCGCCTCGCGATTGGCCTGCTGCAGGGCCTCCATGGCGATCTCGCGCGCCCGTGCCTCGAGCTGCGTCGCGAGCGCTTCGGAGAGCCCGTCGTAGTGGACGGCCCGCTCCAGGAAGCGCGGCCCGTCGCCGACGATGTTGGCGACGGCGGCCGCGATATGGTCGTGCAGGTTGCGGCCGAAATAGTAGAGCTGCGGCCCCTCCGCGCCGTCGCCGCGGGGCACATAGGCGGCCTCCGCCAGCACGATCCGGTCCTGCGCGTCCAGGAAGGCGAGCCCGCGATCGAGCCACTCGTCGAGAACCGCGCGGGGGCGAAGGTCGCGGGTGACGCCCGAGACCAGGGCCTCGAACGAGGGGGCTTGACCCTCGGCGGTCCGGGGGAGCGGCAGGGGGTGCCCCTGGCGATCGGTGAAGGCCGGGTCGGCGATCCAGCGGGCGATGATGCGGCTTGTGCGCGAGACCACGGCCGGCACGGCGCTGACCGGTGCGCCGGCGCCCCGCAGCCGCCGCACTTCCTTGCGGTGGATCCCGGTGAGCAGGGACACGCGGCTGTCCGTCTGCTCCTTGCCGACCAGCGCGAAATCGTTTTCCGCCACGTTCACGTAGAGCTCGCGCAATAGGTCCGTGAGGGCCGGAAACGTGATGCCGCGGGCCACCAGGAGGCGCACGAGCGGCCGCAGGAGCCGCGCCAGGGGCGCGTGCAGGCTGGCGCCGTCGCGCGGCGGATCGGCAGTCTCGGGCATACCGGCATCGTTAGCGTCTGTGGCGTGGGAGACAATCCCACAACGTGCGGGCGCGCACACCCGTCGGCATATTCCGAATTGACGTGGGAATTTTGCACACATAAAGCGAATTAGTGGTCAAATTTCCCACGAAAACGGAGGCGCGGACGTCATGACGGCAGAGACACGCATTCTTGTCGCGGACGCCATGCCGCCCCTCACCCTGACCCCGACATCCTCCTGCCGGGGCCGGCAGGACAATCCTCTCCCGCGGCTCGGACGCTTGGCATGCGTCCTCGCCGCTCTCGCGCTGCCCGCTCTCGGCATCGCTGCTGCGGATACGGTCCACCGCAGCCACGGTCCGAAGGCGCCGCAGGCCGCCGCTCCCGTCATCCCCTCAGACGGGGCGGCGGTCCCCTCGGGTGCCGTCACGCCCGCCCGCGCCCTGCGCGCCGTGAGAACCGCCGCCCTGCCGGCCAGGTACCGGGAATCCCGGTCGTGATCGCCCTGTCCGAGATGGGCCAAGACCGGGAGCGCCCCGTGCCCGGCTGTGGCGGCGCGCCCGTCCTCGATCTCGCGCTCTGCCTGATCCTGTCCGTGACGGTGGTGGGCCTGCTGCTTCTCGCCCTCTGACCCCGCGGCTTCGCCCCCGGTGACGGCTTTCGCTCGTCTTACGCGGCATCCGATCCCTCCACGCTGCCCGGAACCGACCGAACCGGCTACGCCGCCGGTGGCGGCATCGCGTATGCGTTCATCGGGAAACTGTCCGCGAAAGTGGAAGCCCCGACATCCACCTCGGCCGCGGGTTCATCGGAACGACACATTACAGTGCCGGTTGGCCAGCGTATTGTGGTGCCGGCAAACAGAAATCGGGGATTGCTTTGGTCGAGATCGGTTTGAATTACCGATCCTCATCAATATTGATCGCGAGGGACCTTGACGGCCCGGCCATGCTGCGTCGCTATGCGCGGTGTTCGGCTTCGGAGATCCATCGGCCGGTCGAGAGTGTCCGCCACTGATTCGGCTCGCCGGTTCCGAATGCTGCGCGGACCCCGCCGCGCGGCGACCGGAGGCATCTCCGACAGGATCGGCCGTGAACGCTCCCAGCCTGACCTTCACCGTGGCGGCGGGTCTCGCCCTCGCGCTCCTCGTCCACGCCGCGCCGGCCCGGGCGCAGGAGATCATCCCTCCTGGTCCCGACGGCCGGGGCGCGCTCCTGATCTACGGCAACTTCTGCGGGCCGGGAAACCGCGGCCCCGGCTACAAGCCGATCGACGCGCTCGACCGCGCCTGCGCGCGCCACGATGCCTGCTCGACCGATCCGGCCTCGGGCGTTCTGACGAGCTGTGCCTGCAACCGTCGGCTCGCGGCCGAGGCGGGGCGGGTGGCCCGCGACCCGCGCGCCCCGGCCCAGACCCGCCAGACGGCGCAGTTCATCGCGAACGTCGCCACGGCGCTGCCCTGCCGGTAGGCCGGCGCCGCGGGTTCGATCAGGCGGCGTCGGCCGGGTTGGCGGCCGCCTTCGGTCCACCCTTCGCCACGCCCACCAAAGCCGGGCGCAGCACCCGCTCGCCGATGACGTAGCCGGCCTGCACGACCTGCACCACGGTGCCGGCGGGCACCTCCGGGTTCGGGACCTCGAACATGGCCTGATGCCGGTTCGGGTCGAATTTCTGGCCCTGCGGCTCGACGATCTTCACGCCATGCCGCTCCAGGGTCTTGGCGAGGTCGCGCTCGGTGAGCTCGATCCCGTCGATCAGGCCCTTCAGCGCCCCGTCGGCCGTCGCCTTCGCGTCGGCCGGGACGCTGTCGAGGGCGCGGCGGATGTTGTCGGCGACGTTGAGTACGTCGCGGGCGAAGTTCGTGACCGCGTAGGCGCGCGCATCCGCGACCTCCCGCTCGGTCCGGCGGCGCAGGTTCTCCATCTCGGCGAGGGTGCGCAGCATCCGGTCCTTCAGCTCGTCACGCTCGGCGGTGAGCAGGGCCAGGGCCTCCGCGACAGGATCGACGGACGCCGCCTCGGCGCCCTGACCCGCGGGCGCGGAATCCTGGGCCGCGCCGGCACCGGCTTCGACCGTGGTCTGGCGCTGGTCATCCTGGGGCATGTCGTTGCTCGTCATCGTGTTTCAGTCGTCGGGGCAGGGTGGTCCGGGGGCAATCGGAACCGGCGCTGATATCTGGCCAGGGGGCGACGAAATCAACCCGGCGCTCACGCTTCGCGCGGCGGCGGGGCCGCGACCAGCGCCTCCAGACCCTCGGCCTTGAGGGCGGCGACGTCGCCGGCGAACACATCCATCACGGCATTTCGGATCGCGGCCTGCCGGTCGGGCTGCGTCACCCGCGTGCCGGTGAGGTCGGTCACGTAGAAGACGTCGACGGCCCGCTCGCCGAAGGTCGCGACGTGTGCCGAGGTGATGTTGAGCGACAGCCGGCCGAAGGCGGTGGTCAGCTCGTAGAGCAGGCCGGGCCGGTCGAGGCCGGTGACCTCCACGACGGTCTCCCGGCTCGAGAGCGCGTTGTCGAGGATCACGTCGGGGGGCACCGGGAAGGTCTTGGCGCGGGTGCTCGTCGACGGGTGCTTGTCGGCGACGAGGTCGGCGATACGGATCTCGCCCTTCAGCGCGCGCTCGATCGCCGCCGTGATGCGCTTGGTCCGGCGCAGCTCGTCCTCGTCGCGCTCGAAGGCCCGGGAGATGAAGATCGTGTCGAGGGCGAACCCGTCCGTGGTGGTGAAGATCTGCGCGTCGACGATGTTGCTGCCGGCCGCCGCGCAGGCCCCGGTGATGATGGCGAGCAGGCGCGGGTGGTCGGGCGAGTAGATCGTGATCTCGGTGACGCCCCGCACGGGGTCGAGGGCCACGTCGGTGGCGCTGGTCCGACCGTCGCGGAGCGCGTCGCGCAGGAAGATCGCGTTCTTGAGCTGACGCGTGCCGTCGACCTTGAGCCAGTAGGCCTGGCCGTGCCGGGCTGCGTAGGCGTCGAACTCCTCCGAATCCCAGGCGGGCAGCCGCTCGCGCAGGCCCATCTGGACCAGGCGCACCCGGTCGGTGCGGGCGATCTCGGAATGGCCGCCCGACAGGTACACCTCGGTCTCGTCGTAGAGGGTGCGGATCAGGGTGCCCTTCCAGGCCGTCCAGACGCCGGGGCCCACCGCCGTGATGTCGGCCACCGTCAGGATGGTCAGGAGCTTCAGCCGCTCCAGGCTCTGCACGCTCGCGGCGAACCGCTCGATCGTCTTCGCATCCGAGAGGTCGCGGCTCTGCGCGGTCATCGACATCAGCAGGTGATGCTCGACGAGCCAGCGGACGGTCTCGGTCTCGGCCTGGTTCAGGCCGAAGCGGGGGCAGAGCTTCTCGGCGATGGCGGCGCCCGCGATCGAATGGTCCTCCGGGCGGCCCTTGGCGATGTCGTGCAGCAGGATCGCCACGTAGAGCGCCGTGCGGTTGTGGATCGAGTGCACGAGGCGCGACACCAGCGGGTAGAGCTCCTGAGAGCGACCCGATTCGATATCGGCCAGCACGCCGACCGTGCGCAGCAGGTGCTCGTCCACCGTGAAGTGGTGGTACATGTTGAACTGCATCATCGCGACGATGCGGCCGAAATCCGGGATGAACCGGCCGAGCACCCCCGCCTCGTTCATCTCGCGCAGGGCCTCCTCCGGCGCGTTGCGCGAGGTGAGGATGTCGAGGAACAGGCGGTTGGCCTCGGGGTCGCCGCGCAGCGACGGGTTGATGAGCCGCAGCGAGCGGTTGGCGAGCCTCTTGGCGTCCGGGTGGATCGCGAGGTTGTGCCGGTCGGCGAGCCAGAACAGGCGGATCAGATTCACGGGATCGCGCTCGAAGGCGTCCTCCGCGCGCAGGTTCACCCGGCCGTGGTCGATCCAGAAATCCTCCGCCTCCATGGCGGTGGCGCGGAACCGGTCGCGGAACCGGCCGATCCAGCGGTCGAGCACCGGGGTGCGCTTGGCGTGGCGCGCCTCGAGTTCCGCGCAGACGATGGCGGTGAGGTCGCCGACATCCTTGGCGATGCGGAAATAGGTCTTCATGAAGCGCTCGACGCCGGAGAGGCCGCCCCGCGCCTCGTAGCCGAAGCGCTCGGCGATCCGCGGCTGCAATCCGAAGGACAGGCGCTCCTCGGCGCGCTTCGTCGCGAAATGCATGTGGCAGCGCACCCGCCACAGGAATTCCTCGCAGCGCTCGAACAGCGCGTATTCCTCCGGGGTGAACAGGCCGGCGCTGATGAGCTCGACCTGATCGCGCACCCGGTAGGTGTACTTGGCGATCCAGAACAGCGTGTTCAGGTCACGCAGGCCACCCTTGCCGTCCTTGACGTTGGGCTCCACGAGGTAGCGCGAGGAGCCGGCCTTCGAGACGCGCATGTCGCGCTCGCGCAGCTTGGCCTCCACGAATTCGGCGGCCGAGCCGACCACCAGTTCGGCGTCGAAGCGCGTGACGAGCTCCTCGTACAGGAGCCGCGTGCCGAACAGGAACCGCGCCTCCAGAAGGGCGGTGCGGATCGTCATGTCGGCGCGCGCCTCGCGCAGGCACTCCTCGACCGAGCGGGTGGCGTGGCCGACCTTCAGCTTCAGGTCCCACAGGACGTAGAGCATGCCCTCGACGACGCTCTCGGACCACGCGGTCTGCTTGTAGGGCAGCAGGAACAGCAGATCGATGTCCGATCCGGGCGCCATCGTGCCCCGCCCGTAGCCGCCGGTGGCGACCACGGCGAGCTGCTCGCCGGTCGAGGGGTTGTCGTTGGGATAGAGCCGCCAGACCACGGCGTCGTGGATCGCCCGCACCACCGCGTCGGTGAGCTTCGAGAGCGTCTGCGCGCAGCGCAGCCCGTTGCGGTCCTCGAGGAGCTGCGCCTCGGCGGCGCGGTGGCCCTCTTCGATCACACGGCGCAATTCGGGCACGAGCGCGGCCCGGAGCTTGGTGGGCTCGCGGGCCTCGCGGTCGAGGTTCTCAAGGACCGTGTCGACGGCGGCGACGGGATCGAACATGGCTCCCGTTAGCATGATAAGCCTACGCCGCCAGCCATGCGGCGATGCGCCTCGCGGACCGGCCAGCCGTCAACGGCACCGCCGGCGAGGGCGCGGCGTCGTCCACTACTCCGCCGCCGGCAGATCGAGGGCGAGAAGCCGCGCCGTCCGGCTGCGGGTGGCCGCCCGCGGCTCCGCCTCGTCGGTTTGGCGCCGCGCATCGGCGATGGCCGCGTGGACGCCGTCGACCGCCAGGATCAGCGCGCTCACCGTGCGGGCATCGATGCTGCGCTCCCGGGCGTAGCAGACCACGTCGGCCACGAGCCCGTCGGTCTCGACGGCGATGGCGTCGAGCTCGGCTTTGCTCGTCGCCGCGCGCACCTCGCGCATGATGTCGAGCAGGCGGTCGAGGACGAAGTCGACGCGCTCCCGGCGCTTGCGGGCGAGCCGCTGCCCGATCCAGGCGAAGCCGGAACCGATCGTGCCGCCGAAGAAGGCGAACAGGTAGATGTAATCCTCGTAGCGGTCGAGGAACGTCTGTTGCTCGCGCTCGAAATAGTCGACCGCGCCGGGGTGGTTCGGCAGCCGGGCGGAGGTCGCCGCCACCGTCGTGTCGAAATCCGGCGCCTTCATCAGCTTCGCGACGGGGGCCGCGGAGGCGAGGCGCGAGCGCCACTCGAACAGGTGCTGCGTGGCGGAGGCCACCGCGACCCGGCTCACCGTGCCCCGCGCCATCAGGCGGTAGGAGGCGCCGACGGTCCGGACCTCCTCGTCCGGGCGCTTCGGACGGCCCCCGAAGGTCCCGGCCGGGATCGTGACCGATTGCAGTTCGGGGAAACGCTGCAGGATCGCGTCCCCGTCCGGGATCGAGACGAAACCGACCTTGCGCTCGGGCGAGCCGAGTTCGACGGCATGCACAACGGCCGCCGCCGCCTTCGAGGCGGGGCTCGCGATCACCGCGACCGCATCGACGCGCTTCTCGTTGAGCGCGGCCGTGACCTCGCCGACCTTCAGCGGGACCACCGCGACGTGGCCGGTGGCGGTTTCCGCCTCCCCCGCCGCGTGGCTGCCCTCGGACTCATCCCCGCTCAGGTTCTCCGGCACCAGATCGTAGAAGGAGAGCAGATTGGTCAGGAAGGGCAGGTCGGCGCTGTGGCGCACGACGATGCCGAGACGCTTGCGGGCGAGGTCGGGAACGTCGTCGATATCGGCCGCCTCGGGGGCGGTGATGACGAGGGCCTCGTCGTGCAGGATCGCCAGCGTCAGTCCGTTCTCGGGCAGGAACACGTCCGGGCGAACCACCGCGAGGTCGGCCTTATTCCGCTGAAGCGCCATGGCGCTGTCGCGCACGTCGCCGTAGCGGACGACCTTGAGGCGCACGTCCTCGCGCGCCCGGTCCAGGGCGTTGGCGTATGCCTCGATCAGCGCGGCCTCGGGGCCATCCTGCGGTCCGACGGCCACCGTGAGGGTGTTGGGGCGCGAGAGATAGACGATCGCGGCCGCCGCCGCGGCCAGCCCCAGGGCCACGAGGACCAGGAGCCATTCGCGGCGCATCAGAGATGTCGCCACGGCGTGCAGGCGTCTCCGCCACGGACCTCGCGTGCGGTCGGGCGAAAGACGGTGGTTCGGGCCACGGCCGAGCCTGTCGTGTTGCGCGCGTTCCATACCCAAGTCATGAAACGCAAACCTGTCGAGATCGTGAAGAACCTGTGAAACGATCAATCGTTGCAGAAACTGCGCCAGGAGGTCGCATCGCCGAGGCGCGGCCGCCCGGCCCCGTCAGCGCGACGTGGCTTGAGCGCGCCGCTCTGCACTATCTCGAGCGCTACAGCGCCTCCGCCGAGATGCTGCGCCGGACCCTCGCGCGGCGCGTGGAGAAGCGGGCGCGGCTCCGCGGCGAGGAGCCTGCCGCCTTCGCCGACATGATCGCCGCCACGGTCGCACGCGCGGTCGCGGCGGGCCTCGTCGACGATGCCCGTTTCGCCGATACCCGCCTCGCCACCCTGCGCCGCCGCGGCACGTCGAGCCGGGGCGTCTCGGCCAAGCTCGCCGCCAAGGGCGTCCCCCGCGACGTTGTCGAGGCGGCGATGCAGGCCGAGCGCGACGCGCTTCCGGACGGCGAGGCGGAGGCCATCGAGCGACAGGCGGCCTGGGCCTATGCCAAGCGGCGGCGCCTCGGACCGCACCGCCGGCCCGATCAGCGGGCGGGTCACCGCGACCGCGACCTCGCGGCCCTGGCCCGGGCCGGTTTCTCGTACGATCTGGCCCGCCGGGTGGTCGACGCGGAACCGGACGGGCCGGACGAGTCGGGGTGACGGGTGCGGCATCGCGGCTCGGGGTGACGGCCGGGTCGGCCTTGCACCTTCGGCCGGGTTGTTCATTGTCTGTTCGATGGACGAGACCCTCGCCAAGAAGCTGCGCATCCTGGCCGATGCCGCGAAGTACGACGCCTCCTGCGCCTCCTCGGCCGCGCCGAAACGCGCGGCGGGCAAGGACGGGCTCGGGTCCACGACCGGGGCCGGGATCTGCCACGCCTACACACCGGACGGGCGCTGCGTCTCGCTGCTGAAGATCCTGCTGACCAACTGGTGCCTGTTCGACTGCGCCTACTGCGTCAACCGGCGCTCCTCGAACGTGCGGCGGGCGAAGTTCACCGTCGAGGAGGTCGTGAACCTCACCCTGAACTTCTACCGGCGCAACTACATCGAGGGGCTGTTCCTCTCCTCCGGCATCATCAAGTCGCCGGACCACACGATGGAACTGCTGACGCGGGTGGCGAAGTCGCTCCGGCGCGATCATGGCTTCGCCGGCTACATCCACCTGAAGTCGATCCCGGAGGCGAGCCCCTGGCTGATCGAGGAGGCGGGCCTCTACGCGGACCGGCTGTCGATCAACGTCGAGCTGCCCACCGAGGCGAGCCTGGAGCGCCTCGCCCCCGAGAAAGACGGCGCCGCGATCCAGGGCGCCATGGCGCAGATCGGCGAGCGCATCGTGCAGGCGAAGGCGGAGAAGCGCCGCTTCTCGCCGGCCGGCCACTCGACGCAGGTGATCGTCGGGGCGGACGCCACCACCGACGAGGCGCTGATCCGCAAGAGCGCGCTGCTCTACGGCAGCGTCGGCCTGAAGCGGGTCTACTACTCGGCCTTCAGCCCGATCCCGGACGGATCGGCGATCCTGCCGCCGAAGCCGCCGCCGCTCCAGCGCGAGCACCGGCTGTACCAGGCCGACTGGCTGCTCCGGTACTATGAGTTCACCCCCGACGAGGTCGCCGACGCGTCGGAGGGCGGCATGCTCGCCCTCGACATCGATCCGAAGCTCGCCTGGGCCCTGAAGCACCGGGACAAGTTCCCCGTGGACGTGAACCGGGCCGATCGGGAATGGCTGCTGCGGGTGCCGGGCCTCGGCGCGCGGGCGGTGGACAAGATCGTCAAGGCGCGCCGCCACGCGACCCTGCGCCTCGACGACGTCGCGCGCCTGACCTCGGGGCTGAAGCGGGCGCGCCCCTTCCTCGTCGCCGCCGACCACCGTCCGGTCGCGCTCACGGACCGGCTCGACCTGCGGGCGCGGCTGGTCGAACCGGCGACGCAGCTGAGCCTGTTCTGATGATCCCTGGGACTGCGCCTCTCCTATCCTGCGCAGAGGGGAGAGGGGACGCGCCGATGCCGTGCGCCATCCTCCTGCGCCCGGGCGCCGATCTCGACGGCTTCCGCAAGGCCGTTCGGGGCCTCGTCGCGCAGGGCGTTCCGCCCGGGGCCGTGACCTGGTCGGTGACGGATTCCCCCGGCCTGTTCGGCGCCGAGGCGGAGCACGCGTCCGGTGCGCCGCTCGCCCTGCCGAAGGCCGTCGCCGCCCTGATCCCGCAGGTGATCCCCCACCGCGATCCGGAGCGCTACGGCCTGCTCTACGCGCTGATCTGGCGGGTCTGCCACGGAGAGCGGCACCTGATGGAGGTCGGCAGCGATCCGCTCATCCACCGTTTTTTTTTTTTTTGTTAGGGGTTCGTCCGAGATCTACACAAGATGCACGCCTTCCTGCGCTTCCGCCGGATGCAGGAGGCCGAGGGCGAGCGCTACGTGGCGTGGTTCGAGCCCGACCACCACATTCTGGAGGCGGCCGCGCCGTTCTTCGTGGCGCGATTCCGCGGCATGCGCTGGTCGATCCTGACGCCCGACGGGTCCGCGCATTGGGACACGGAGACGCTGACCTTCGGGCCTCCGGGCGACCGCGCGCAGCTGCCGGAGGGCGACGGGTTCGAGGCCGGCTGGCAGACTTACTACGAGAGCACGTTCAACCCGGCCCGCACCAATCTGCGGGCGATGCGGGCGGAGATGCCCAAGAAGTACTGGCGCAACATGCCCGAGACCGCCGCGATCCCCGCCCTCGTCCGGGCCGCGGCCGGGCGCACCGAAGCGATGATCGAGAGGGAGCCGACCATGCCCACACGCCGCGAACCCGCCCGGGCCGTCGCCGCCATGGCCGATCAGGACCCGAAATCGCTCGACGAGCTGAACGCCATCATCCGCCGGACCGAGCCGCTGGTTCCGGGCGCGACCCAGGCCGTGCTCGGCGAGGGGCCGGTGGGCGCCACGATCGCCTTCGTGGGCGAGCAGCCCGGCGACCAAGAGGACCGACAGGGCCGGCCCTTCGTCGGGCCCGCGGGCCAGCTCCTCTCCCGCGCCATGGCGGAGGCCGGGATCGACCGCCAGGCGAGCTACCTCACGAATGCGGTCAAGCACTTCAAGTTCGAGGAGCGCGGCAAGCGCCGCATCCACCAGAAGCCGACGGCCGGCGAGGTCAGCCACTATCGCTGGTGGCTCGACCGGGAGCTGGAATTCGTCGGGCCCAAACTCGTGGTGGCGCTTGGCGCGACCGCCGTGCTGGCGCTGACCGGCAAGGCGATCCCGATCACCCGGGCCCGCGGCCCGTTCCGCTTCGACCGGCTCGACAACCGCTTCCAGGGCTTCATCACGGTCCACCCGTCCTACCTGCTGCGCCTGCCCGACGAGGCGAAGGCTGAGGCCTACGCGGCCTTCGTGGACGACCTGCGCCGGGTGGAGGCGCTGGGGCGGGAGCTCGCGGCGTGATCCTCCCCGTCTCATGATTCTGTTATGCTGGCGGTGCCGATTCCCGCCGATCCCGCCGCCATGGACAAGCTTGCCGCCCGCGACATCCTGCGCGCCAACGAGGCGGAGCTGCGCCGCCGCGGCGTGCTCCATGCGGCACTGTTCGGCTCGGTCGCCCGTGGCGAGGCGCAAGCCGACAGTGATCTCGATGTGATGATCGAGATCGACCCGGAACACGTGCGCGACTTGTTCGCCTATGCCGGTCTGTGCCGCTTCATCGACGATCTGTTCCCGGTTCCGGTCGAGGTGGCTGATCGGGAGAGCCTGAAGTCCCGTGTCCGTCGGAGGGCCGAGCAGGATGCCGTTTCCGCCTTCTGAGCGCGCGCTGGAGGCCTGCCGGGACATCATCGGCAACGCGGATGCCGCACGGCGCTTCGTCGCTGGAATGACCTTCGAGGCGGACCTGCGGACCAACCACGCCGTGGTTCGCTGTCTGGAGATCGTCTCGGAGGCGAGCCGGCGCCTGACTGATGAGATGCGCGGCCGCCATCCCGACGTCCCGTGGCGCGATATCGCCACCATCGGACACGTCTTTCGTCACGGCGATCACGCGGTCAAACTGGACATCGCCTGGCGGACCGTTCACGAGCGCTTGCCCGTTGTCGTCGCGGCCTGCCGCGCCGAGCTGGACCGCGCGCCCGACCCCTGATCGCCCCGAGCCGCCTGAGCCCATGACCGACGCGAAGCCCGACTCGAGCCCCGAGACCAAGCCCGTCGGACCCGGCGATCAGGTGATCCTGGTCGACGGCTCGTCCTTCATCTTCCGGGCCTATTTCCAGTCGATCAACCAGGACCAGAAATACAATTCGCGGCCCTCCGACGGGCTGCCCACCGGCGCCGTGCGCCTGTTCTGCACCAAGATCGCCCAGTTCCTGCAGGACGGGGCCGCCGGCACGACGCCGACCCATCTCGGTATCGTCTTCGACAAGTCCGAAGGCTCGTTCCGCAAGGAGATGTTCCCCGACTACAAGGGCCACCGCCCCGACGCCCCCGACGACCTCAAGCGCCAGATGCCGCTGATGCGCGACGCGGTGCGCGCCTTCGGCCTGCACGCGGTGGAGCTGGAGCGCTACGAGGCCGACGACCTCATCGCCACCTACACCCGCCAGGCCGAGGCGCGGGGTGCGGGCGTCATCATCGTTTCCTCCGACAAGGACCTGATGCAGCTCGTCGGGCCGCAGGTGCGGTTCTACGATTTCGAATCCGGCGCCAAGGGCCGGGCCGGCTACCGGCCCGAGCGCAACCTCGACGTCGAGGCGATCATCGCCAAGTGGGAGGGGCTGCAGCCGAACCAGATCGGCGACGCCCTCGCGCTGATCGGCGACACCTCCGACAACGTGCCGGGCGTGCCCGGCATCGGGCTGAAGACCGCCGCGGCGCTGATCAAGGAGTTCGGCAGTCTCGAGGCCCTTCTGGAGCGGGCGGGCGAGATCAAGCAGCCCAAGCGCCGGGAGACCCTGCTCGCCAACATCGACCAAGCGCGCTTGTCGCGGAAACTCGTGGCGCTGATGGAGGACGTGCCGGTCCCGGTGCCGCTGGACGAGCTCGGCGTGCCGAAGCCCGATCCGGAAAAGCTCGTCGGCTTCCTGAAGGCGATGGAGTTCAACACGCTGACGCGCCGCATCGCCCAGATGCTGCACGTCGACCCCGAGGCGGTGAAGCCCGACCCGCGGCTCCTGCCCGGCGCCCGGCCGCACGGCTACGCCAACGGCGCGGGGGGCAGCGACGCGGTGCCGTTCTTCGGCGATTCCGTGCCGCCGGACCCCGAGACCGCGGCGGCCGGCACCGAGCGCCCGCCGGGCGCCGCCCCGCCCGAGGGTGGCGAGATCGACCCCTTCGCCGATCTCGACCTGCCGGACGCCCCCGCCAAGCCC
>CAXDNE010000199.1:0-14168 GCA_963990595.1 uncultured Methylobacterium sp. | reverse complement strand
AGATGCTTCAGCGCCCGGTCCACTCTCGCGGCCGGCGCCGATGAGCCGGGGTATACGCAGGCCGATCCGGCCCGTCAACAGCCCCGTTCCGCATCCGGGCAGATTTTTTTCGCGGCGGCTTCCCGGCGGGGCCTGGCGCGGCCGCGAACGGCGCGGGAGCGCGTCCCGCCGGGCGGGATCAATAGCCCTTCTTCACCTGCGCGAGCGCCGCGCCGAGACCCTGCGCGATCCGGGCTCGCTCGTCGGGCCCCGCGTCCCGGGCCACCAGCGCCTGCTGCCGGCGGGAGACCAAGGTCAGGCGCTGGAGACCGTACTCGTCGTCCTCCACCGTCTCGAGCTTGGTCCAGAGGGGATTGAACCGCCACTCGCGCCGCTCGCCCCGGTGACTGACCCGGGCGAGCAGGATCTCGATCTGTGAGATCATCACCTCCTCGAAGGAGCGTCCCCGGCGGAAGCTCACCTTCAGCGCCGCGTAGATCGCCAGCATGTCGAGGCCGAAGAAGCCCGCCACCGGCCAGAAGCCCATCCGCCACGCCCAGACCGAGACGGCGAGCGAGACCGCGCAGCAGCCGGTCATCACCACGCGGAAACCGCGCCGGCTCAGGGATTGGTGGGGCCGGATGGTCGCCGAGAAGACCGGCCGGTCGACCGTGTCGGGATCGAGCCCGTCCGGATGGACGGAAGGATTGCCGCTCGCCATGCGATCCATATAACGCGCCGATGCCCGCCAGAAAGACACCGCTTCCCGTGACGCATCGCACCGGACGCGGGACCGCCGGGCGGGCCGCGGTCGAGACCAGGTCCAAGACCAGGATCGGGACAGCCTCGAAGAGCGCCGCCTCGGGCCGCCTCGGAGGACCCATCGCGCCCGCCGTCACCGCCCGCGCGCAGACCGCGCCCGAGGCCGTCGACGCGGCCACCCTGGCGGAGATCTTCCGGCGGTTCCACGCCGCCGAACCCGAGCCGAAGGGCGAGCTGCACTACGTCAACCCGTTCACGCTTCTCGTGGCCGTGGTGCTCTCGGCCCAGGCGACCGACCGCGGCGTCAACATCGCCACCCGCCCGCTCTTCGCGGTGGCCGACACGCCGGAGAAGATGCTGGCGCTGGGCGAGGACAGGGTTCGCGACTTCGTACGGACGATCGGACTCTTCAACACCAAGGCCAAGAACGTCGTCGCGCTCTCGCGCATCCTCGTCGAGAAGCATGGCGGCGCGGTCCCGGCGAGCCTGGAGGCGCTGCAGGTGCTGCCCGGTGTCGGTGCCAAGACCGCGAGCGTCGTGCTGAATATCGCCTTCGGGGTTCCGCGGATCGCGGTCGATACCCATATCTTCCGGGTCTCGAACCGGATCCCGCTCTTCGTCGGTGCCACCACCGACAAGGTTCAGGCCGGACTGGAGGCGATCGTCCCGGAACCCTACCGCCTGCACGCCCACCATTGGCTGATTCTGCACGGCCGCTACACCTGCAAGGCGCGCAAGCCCGAATGCCCGCGCTGCCTCATCGCGGATCTCTGCCGATACCCGTCCAAGACGACGGCGTGACGGCTTTCGCGGCACGTGCGGAGCGCGCTCCGCAATCCCGCCCCGCGGGCTAACGCGTTGTGCTGGAAGCCCGCTTCGGCTAGTTTGGCGGCCGGTAGCCGGGGCCCCTCGGGCAGAGGCCGTCCGGCTGCCCGACCTCGCGTCCGGTCGCCGCGCCGCGGATTCCTCCCCATCGTCGCGCATCAGGAGCCTCGGCCCATGGACTTCCTCAAACCACGGTACACGCCTATGAACCGCCGCCGTCGCATCTACGAGGGCAAGGCGAAGGTCCTCTACGAGGGGCCCGAGCCCGGCACGCTCATCCAGCACTTCAAGGACGACGCGACGGCCTTCAACGCCAAGAAGCACGAGGTCATCGACGGCAAGGGCGTGCTGAACAACCGGATCTCCGAGTTCGTCTTCCAGCACCTCAACGACATCGGCGTGCCGACGCATTTCATCCGCCGGCTCAACATGCGCGAGCAGCTGATCCGCGAGGTCGAGATCATCCCGCTCGAGGTGGTGGTGCGCAACGTCGCGGCCGGCTCGCTGGCCACCCGGCTGGGCTTGGAGGAAGGCACCCAGCTGCCGCGCTCGATCATCGAGTTCTACTACAAGAACGATGCGCTGAACGATCCGATGGTCTCCGAGGAGCACATCACGGCCTTCGGCTGGGCGACGCCCCAGGAGATCGACGACATCATGGCGCTGGCGATCCGCGTCAACGACTTCCTGTCGGGTCTCTTCCTCGGCGTCGGCATCCGGCTCGTCGATTTCAAGATGGAGACCGGCCGCCTGTGGGAAGGCGACATGATGCGCATCGTGGTGGCCGACGAGATCTCCCCGGATTCGTGCCGCCTGTGGGACATCAAGTCTTCCGACAAGCTCGACAAGGACCGGTTCCGCAAGGATCTCGGCGGCCTGATCGAGGCCTATACGGAAGTCGCCAAGCGGCTCGGGATCATGTCGGAGAACGAGAAGGTCCAGGGCGGCGGCCCGCGCCTCGTCCAGTAGGTGCGCTCAGGCGGGCGGGCGGCGCAACGCCGCCGGCCCCGCCGCCGGAAAGTCCGGGCGCAGGCGCGCATGGGTCGAGAGGTCCGGGTCGAAGCCCGGATGATAATGGGGGTCCTGTACCAGCAGCGGCCCCCATCGCTTTTTCAGCGCCGCGATCTCGCGCTGGTGCCGGGCGCGTGCCTCCGGGGTCCAGCGGCGGCTCGCCGCCTCGCGGTGGTGCAGGACCGCGTCGGGGACCAGCAGCGTGCGGTAACCGGCCGCGTTCAGGCGCAGGCACAGGTCGACGTCGTTGAAGTCGACGGCGAAGACCGCGTCGTCGAAGCCGCCGACCGCCCGGAACTTGTCCGCCTCGACGACCAGGCAGGCGGCGGTGACCGCCGAGACCGCGTGCGTGGCGCGCAGGGCCGCGAGGTAGCCGGGGGCGTCGCCGGGGAAATGGCGGTGCCCGTGGGTCACGAGGCCGCCGGTGCCCAGGACGATGCCACCGTGCTGGATCCGACCCGCGCCGTCGAGGAGCCTGGCGCCCACGGCGCCGATCTCCGGGCGCAGGGCCTCGCGGGCCATGAGGGACAGCCAGTCGGGCCGGAACGCCTCGACGTCGTTGTTGACGAAGACCAGCAGCCTGCCCCGGGCGCGGATGGCGGCGGCGTTGTTCATGGCGGCGAAGTTGAACGGACCGGGACAGGGCACGACGGCCCCCCTCCCCTCCCCCTCCAAGGCGCGCAGATAGGCGAGGGTCTCCGGCTCGCGGCTGTCGTTGTCGCAGACCAGGATCTCGAGGGCGGGCCAGTCGGTGCAGGGCCGCAGGCTGTCGAGGCAAGGACGCAGCAGGTCGAGGCGGTCGCGGGTCGGGACGATGACGCTGGCCAGCGGCCGGGGGTCGGGCAGCGGGTGCAACACCTGCACCAGGCCGTCCGGTGCGACGGCGACCCGGGCTTCGGCACGGCTCGTCCGGTCGAGATGGCCGCGCACGACCTCCCCGTGCGGCGTGCGCCCTTCCGCGCCGGCCGCGCGCCGGACCGACAGGATCTGCGGGAGATGGCCGACCGCGCCCGGGCCGAAGAGCTCCGCGATGCGGAACGCGGCCTCGGCCGGGCTGGCCGGATCGAAACCCGGGTCGAGCGCCGTTCGCCGGCAGGCCAGGACGGGGCCAAGATAGTCGAGGGCCATGAGCCGCTCCGCGTCGAAAACCGGCGGCAGCAGCGGCAGCACCGGTCCGCCCGGCCGGTCCTGAACGAGAGCGTCCCCGTAGACGGCTTGAAGGTCCGGATCGGCCGCGAAAGCCGCGGCGATCCGGTCCGGGGCACCGGCCACGAGGGTGCCGTCGCCGATCACGTGGATGTCGCGCCCCGGCTCCGCGGCGGCGGGCGGGAAGCGGTCCAGAATGCCCGCCGCGAGGGCGAGCCGGTGGTCGATGCCGATCAGCGCTGCGAGCCTCTGGCGGGCGCGCAGGCGCTTGCCCGTCAGCCGCGCGCGGAGGATCGCACCCGTCTCCCGGGGTTGGGACAAGAGGCGGTACAAGGCGCCCAGACACCCGCGCCAGGACCGGCGCGCGCCTCCGAGATACGAATCCGCTCCCGAGCCCGGCCGGCGGGGGCTCATTCCAGGTCCTCGCCGAAGGTCGTGAGCGACAGGGCGGGATGGTAGAAGGGATCGTGCCGGATCACGTCGCGCCAACGCTCCGAGAACCGGGCGGCCTCCTGCTCGAAACGGGCCCGCTTCGCGCCGACCGAGGGACCGCGGCTGACGGATTCGAGATGCGCGAGGGTCGCGTCCGGCGTCCAGACCGTCTTCCACCCGGCGGCGCCGAGCCGCAGGCAGAAATCGACATCGTTGAAGTCAACCGGGAAGGCCTCGGCATCGAAACCGCCGACCGCCCGATATTTCTCGCGGGAGACGGCGAGGCAGGCGGCCGTCACCGCCGCGACCTCGTGCGCCACGCGCAGGCGCCCGAGATGGCCCGGCGTGTCGCCGGGACGACGCCGCAGGATATGTCCCGCCCGCCCGCCGAGGCCGACCACGACGCCGGCATGCTGCAGGGTGCCGTCGCCGTAGAGCAGCTTCGCGCCGACCGCGCCGACATCGGGCCGGCAGGCCTGCCGGACCATCGCGTCCAGCCAGCCGGGGTCGAGCACCGCCACGTCGTTGTTGAGCAGCACGACCACCGTGCCCGATGCCTCGGCGACACCGGCATTGACCATCGCGGCGAAGTTGAAGGGCTGCGGGTCGATGCGGATGCGCACGCGCGGATCGGCGCGCAGAGTCTCGTAATGGGCCAGCACGGCGGGGTCCGTCGAGCCGTTGTCGATGATGATCAGCTCGAGGAGGGGATAGGCCGTCTCGTGCAGGACACCGCGGCAGACGCGCGTGATCAGCTCGAGCCCGTCGCGCGAGGGGATCACGATGCTGACCTTCGGCGCCGGTTCCGGCAGGGGCCAGTCCAGGCGGACGGCACCATCGCGGACCGTGGCGCGGGCCGGCGCGCCGTGCCGGCTCAGGTGGGCGTCGAGCGCCTGCGCGCGGGCGGGCAGGTCCGGCGCCTCGTCGACGGTGCGGGCGAGAATCCGCGGGACGTGGGCCACCGCCGCGCCCGCCGAGGCGGCTGCGGTCTCGACGGCGAGGGTCGCCTGAGCCAGCGGACCGACGCGCGATGGCAGCGACCGGGCGACGAACGGGCGCGACAGGAGCAGGGGGCGTCCCGGGTATCCCGTCGCGAGGGCGAGGTCCGGGCTCCAGTCCGGCTTCAGGTGCGGCCTGCCGTCGGAGCCGACCGCGTCTCCGTAGGCGAGATCGGCGCCCCGGAGGGCCTGTCCCAGCAGCGCCAGGGCGTCGGGCGCCAGGATGTCGCCCGGCCGCAGCAGGCACAGGGCGTCAGCATCCGCGACCAGATCGGCGGGGGACGCCTCCGCGTCCCAGCTGCGATGAACGGCGCGGTCATCCTGCGCTCCGGGCCGCTCGCCCTCCCAGGCGACGCAGATTGCGTGCGCCCGGTGCGTCTGCCCCAGGAGGGCGTCCAGCGTGGCGGTCAGGGCCGCGGCCTCGCCGGGGCGTGCGAGGACCAGGCAGCGGATCCGCGGGCCGGAGAGCGGGATCCGCACCGGCCGGGTCCGCGCAGCGACCCAGGTGGGAAACCGCGCCATCGGGGTGACCGCACAGGCACCCCGGAGGGTGTCACGATAGCGCCGCTCCGACCCCCGCGCCCGCTCATAGAGCGCGCCCACGAAGCGCCAGGGCCGCCTCAGCAGGCATTGTGCGAGAACGCCGAGCTCCCGCCGCCTTCCGACCCGCTCCAGGACGAAGTCCGGCCCCGCACAGAGACGGATCTCCCGCGCATCCGCCGGGATCAGGCCCAGCCAGTGGGCGCGGCCGTGCGCCATCCCCGGGAGGACGAAATCCTGCGGGACGCCCTCGGCGCCGCGCAGGACGCGCAGGATCGGGCGGCGCGGGGCGACCGTGGGATCGCCCCCGTAGCTCAGCGTGATCCAGCCGGACATCCGCCCGGGAAGCACGAGGCGGCGGTCGAACACGGGATCCGCCGCCGGCTCCAGGCGGAAGCGCGTCTCACGGCCGCGCCAGAACGGGCCGCAGCCGACCGCCCCTGTCAGTGAAATCGGATCGACGAGGGGCGCCGCGGCGTCACTGGGCAGCGTCGCCTCCGCCCGCGGGTGCCGCAGCGACCGCCGGTTTGCGCCGGCGCGGCTTCGCGGCGGTCTTTCCGCCCGTGCCCTTGCCGGCGCCGATGCCCACCGCGATGTCGTAATCGGCCGTCATGGCAGCCGGAACCAGAAGCTCGTCGGCGACGATGGTGGCGAAGCCCTGCGCCTCGCCGGGCGCGACGATCACGCTGGCGCGCGCGACACGGCTCGTGATGACCTTGCCGTCATGGCGGATCTGGAACGTCACCGGCACCTCGAAGCGCCCCGGCGCTCCGGCCGGACCGAGCAGCACATTCACCTCCACCCCGGCCTTGACGGTGATCGCGCCATCCTGAAGCCGCGTGCACTCCCGGGCGAGGCGACCGAGCGAGAACTGGGTGCGCACCGCCTCGCCCGCGAGGGTGCGGGACGCCGCACCACCTTCGGCGACTTCCACGGGCGGGCAATAGGGCGGATCGAGGCTCTCGGGCTGCGAGGGCGGCACCGTCGTGCCGCCGAACTTGAACAGGTTGGAGAAGACGTTGCCCTCCTCGGCCCTGGCGGGTGCCGCGGCCAGCGATCCTGCGAGGACGAGGCCGCACAGGCCGAGCGCGGCGGCCGTCCGGGTTGCGACCGCGCTCCAGCGCGTCTTCTCCGTCAGCCCCGGAGACAGGTCCCGATATCCGACCATCGCACGGCTCCCGAGCGGCATCGTCACTTCAGGCTGTCGAACCCGGCCGCGAAACCTTTCATCGAGAGCGGGATACCGACGCCCTCCTCGGGCGTCTGGAACACGATGAAGGTGGCCTGCGAGCCGTTCTTGAACTGTCGGATCAGCCCATCGTCCATCACGACCTCGGCCACGCAGCCGGTGGTGAGGCAGCGGACGAACCCGGCCCGGCCGACATCGGTCTGGTCGATCTTCAAGCCGAGTCCCGAGGGCAGCAACACGCCGAGCGGCGCCACCACGCGCAACAGATAGCCGCGGTTGTCGGCCGTCTTCAGGACGATCACCACGAGGGTCAGGTTCGGGCGATCCTCGGCGGCCAGATATTGCACCAGCGCGCATTGCTCGGCCTTCGCGCCGGCCGGCGTCTCGCAGCGCAGCTGCCAGTCGTCGAAGGTCTTCCGCACCATGCCCTGCGCCGCGGCGGGCCCCGCGGGCGCGAGCGCCGCCGCGACGAGGGCGAGGAACACCGGCAGCGCGACGCGCCGGGCAGCGCGCCGGAAACGAACGAGCCTCGCGTGAAGCGGCACCAGCGATCCCTTCGGAAAGCTCCGGCCGAGAACCGACGGGAGCCGTACAATCGGGCGTGTTCCGACCATGGCCGGCCCCGCGCTGTCAAGCGATGCGGGCACGGTGTTGCGCATCGGCGCTATCCGGGCGGGCAGTACCGGCCTAGATAAGTCTTGGTCAGTCCTCCAGCGCCGGATCTCGAAGTCGTGTTGCGCCAGCTCACTCTCTCGGCCGCCTGCCTGATGGCCACCCTCGCGCAGGCCGGGGCTCAGTCGCTGCCGGCCGATGAAACCACCTATGTCGAGCGCTCGCTCAATCACATGGACACGCTCGTCATCGAGCATCCGCCGGTGGCGGCCAACCCGTATGGCCGCCGCAACGGGCACGCGGCGATCGCCGGCTACTGCCGGGAGGGCGGCCTGATCCGCCGGCGCGACGCGTTCGGCAACCCGGTGATCATCCGCCAGCGCGAGATCTGCGACAGCGTCGCCCCGCGCACCCTCGATCCCGGCGAAGTCTATCCGCGGCCGGCCTGGCCGGCCGATGCCGTTGCCCGGCAGCGCGTCCTGCGCGTCAAGGGCTGACGGGATCCCCGCATCGGGATGGCGTGCCGCTCAGCCGTAGCGGTGCAGGCTGCTGCCGTTGCGCTTGAGCCAAGCCTCCGCGGCCTCCACGTTCGGGCAGAGGTCGCCCAGGAGTGCCCAGAACCGGGGCGAGTGGTTCATCTCGCGCAGATGCGCCATCTCGTGGGCGACCAGGTAATCGAGCACCATCGGGGGCGCCAGGATCAGGCGCCACGAGAAGTTCAGCTCACCGCGCGCGGTGCAGGATCCCCAGCGGCTGCGCGTGTCGCGCAGGGTCATGCGGACCGGCCGCTGTCCGAGACGCGGTGCGTAATCGTCGATCGCCGCGGCGAGGTCGCGCCGCGCCTCCCGGACCAGGAAGTCCCGGATCCGGCGCGCCACATGGGCCGGGTCGCAGGACACCGAGATGACCGGCGCATCGGCCTCGCCCCCGACGATCACGCCGCCGCCGCGGGTGTCGCGCAGGCAGAGCCGGTGCGGCTCGCCGCGGAGCGGCACGCTGGCCCCCGGCTCGAAGGCCACGCGCGCCGGTACGCGCGCGAGCCGCGCGGCGATCCAGCCCGCGTGAGTCGCGGCGAAGCGCTGCGCGGTGTTCACGGCGGTGCGGCTCGGAAGCGTGATCACCACATCGCCGGTGGCGGCCGAGACCCGGAGGGTGATGCGCCGCGCCGTCGGACGGCGTCGGAGCGCGATGCGAAGGCTCGCCCCCTCGTGCTGAACCTCAAGATGGTCCGGGTCAGGGCGACGGAGCAGCGCGAGAGGCATGCTGTGCTTTTAGCCAAGCTGAGCCTCGCGCTCCAGATCTCCGCCGGCGGAATCGGCGCAGCGCAGCGATGCCCACGCGGAACACGAGCGGTCGCGGACCGCGTCCACCCGCCTCAGCCGGCAAGCGCCCGGGTCCAGACCTCGGTCTCCGGCAGGACCAGGAGCGCGGCGGCGGCCAGGGCGATCCCGTAGGGTATGCCGGTCTTGGCGTCGTGGAGATGCAGGGCGAACGGCATGCGCGCGATCCGGCCGGGCAGCGGATGTGAGCGCGCGAAGAGAATCGCCAGGGTCAGGGCGCCGCCGAAGACCGACGCCACGAGGAGGTAGTCGCCGAGACCGTCGAAGCCGAGCCACAGGGCGGTGGCGGCCGCGAGCTTGGCATCACCGCCGCCGATGACGCCGAAGGCGAACAGCGTGAAGGTCGCCGCGAGGACCGCCGCGCCGGCGCCAAGATGGAAGCCGATCTCGGTCCAGCTCATCGGACCGGTCAGGGCGAGAACCGCGAACCCGGCGACGAGAGCCAGGGAGATCCGGTTCGGGATCAGCATCGTCAGCAGGTCGCTCGCCGCGGCGTAGGCCATGAGGAACGGGAACAGGATCAGCAATCCGAAGCCTGCGAGGCCGAGCCCCGCAAACCCTGCCGCACTCCCCGCACTTGCCATGCCTGCGCCGACCATCTCTGGCTGACCTTGTCGTTGCCGGTTGCCGCGGGGCGACCCTGCGGTTCGAAGCCGGGATCAGCCGGCCTCCGTGAGCGATCAGAACGTCCCACCAGCGGCCGCGCCGGCCGGTCGAGGACTCCCTCGCCTGTCCATCGACGGCGAGGAAGTCTCAGACCTGCCGCAGATCGTGGCCGTCGTCGCGATCAGTTCAGGTTGCCGGAGATCTGGTTGAACTTGTTGGTCAGGTTGTTTCCGACGGTCTTCAGCGCGGCGATGATGGCGACCGCGATCAGGGCCGCGATCATGCCATACTCGATGGCGGTGGCGCCGGACTCGTCCGAAGCGAAACGCGTGAACAGGGTCTTCATGAGGAGCGATCCTTCGATCAACACAGTGCGACTGAAAGCTTGCGCAAAGACCGATGAAGAGTTTTCAGGTCTCGATCGGCGGCTCGCACAGACTGCCGATTACGCCTTGAAAATCGGTTAAATCGATCCCGGATTGCGTCATCGGACGTGCCGACTGTGAGCTTGGTGAAGGTTGTGTTTCAGCGATACGCTAATCACCAGCTTCTCGAACTTGCTTAGCGCTTCCTTCACCGGTCGGGCGTATCGCCTCGTCATGGGGCGGCGTCCCGGACACCGCCCTCTCCTCTCGAGGACTCCCGATGCGCCGCACCTTGTCGAATGCGGGCCGAGCCGGCCTCATCCTCCTGATGACGAGCCTCGCCGCGGCGGCCGCTCAGCCCGAGCCGCTGCCGGTGGTGACCATCCTCGTGGACAATGCCAAGGTCATTCGCCTCCCGGAGAAGACCTCGACCGTCATCGTCGGCAATCCCATCATCGCGGAAGTCACGCCGCAGAAGAACGGCGTGCTCGTGCTCACCGGCAAGAGCTTCGGATCAACCAACCTGATCGCGCTGGACAATGCGGGCGGGATGATCGCCGAGACGACGATCCGGGTCGAGGCGTCGCGCGATTCGACCATCACGGTCCAGCGCGGCCTCGACCGGGAATCGCTGTCCTGTACGCCGAACTGCCAGCCCGCGGTCCAGCTCGGCGATTCGGCGAGCTATTTCGGGGCGGCCAGCGGCCAAGCCGACGCGCGCCGCAAGCTCGCGACGGGGGGTGGCGGGGCGGTGCCCGCCGCCGAACACTGACCGGCCCGGATCCCCGCCCTCGACACCGCGGCTCCCGGCGCCGGAACGCGCGATCCGCCGGACGCTAGGACGGCCGCGCCGTCCCGGCCGCGAGGGGCGCAGGACCGTCCGGCTCGGCCGTGGTCAGCCGCCGCCACAGCGCATCGGCGGCGCCGGTCCGGCTCTCGGGCGAGCGGAACAGCCGAATCTCCACCGGCACGTCCAGAGTCGCGGGCCCGGCCCGAACGAGCTGTCCGCGCGCCAGCGCCTCCTCGGCGAGTGTCAGGGGCAGCCACGCGACACCGTCTCCCTCCCGCGCCATGGTCATGAGCGTCGCCGCGAGATGGGACGTGAAGACCGTCTCGCGGTCGTCCGCGACGCCGCTCGCCGCCAGGATCCGGCCGAGCCCTGAGGCGCTCCCGTAGCCGAGGTACCGGGCCGGCCGAACCGGCCGGACCAGCGGCCAGAGCGGCCCTCCCCCGGAAGTCGGCGCGCAGAGCGGGACGAGCGTGTCCCGGCCGACGCCGACGGACTCGAACCGGCCGTCATCGAGGCGGGTCGGCGCGTCGGCGCGGTGATGGCAAAGGAGGAACTGCACCTCTCCGGCCAGCATGATCGCCTCGCAGGCCGCCATGCTGTCGGAGATCAGATTGAGCGCACCGAGCGCCTCGAACTGGACGCAGCGCCGGATCCAGCCGGGGAAGAACGTGAACGACAGGGCATGGGTGGCCGCGATGGCGAGGCTCGCCCCCGCGCGCTCGCCCGTCGCCCGGGTCTCGCGCCGGGCGCGCGCGAGGCCGCGAACCAGCTCCTCCGCCTGGGGGCGGAAGCAGTCTCCCGCATGCGTCAGGGCGGCGCCCTGCGCGGCCCGGAGAAACAGCGGCGTCCCGATCCAGTCCTCCAGGGCGCGGATCCGCCGGCTGAAGGCGGGCTGCGAGACGTGCCGGGCCTCGGCCGCCCGCGAGAAGGTCCTGTGCTCGGCGAGCGCGAGGAAATCCTTCAGCCAGTCCAGGTCCATGCGACGCTCCTCGGCGGTGGCGCGCCCGATGCCGTCCACGCATCGCGCGACCCGGAATCGGCATTGGCCACCCGGCCGCGACCGGCGGTAAGGCGCGGGCCGAACCGCCGGAAGGGAGAGAGAGCCATGCGCATCGTCGACGTCTGCGAGGTCACCAAGCCGATCGCCTCGCCGATCCGCAACGCCTATATCGACTTCTCGAAGATGACCACGAGCCTCGTCGCGGTGGTCACCGACGTGGTCCGGGACGGCCGGCGAGTCGTCGGATACGGCTTCAATTCCAATGGCCGCTACGGCCAGGGTGGCCTGATCCGGGAGCGCTTCCGCGACCGGATCCTTGAGGCCGATCCGCACAGCCTGCTCACGGAAGCCGGCGACAACCTCGATCCGCACCGGATCTGGGACGCGATGATGCGCAACGAGAAGCCCGGCGGCCACGGCGAGCGCTCGGTGGCGGTCGGCACCCTCGACATGGCGATCTGGGACGCGGCGGCGAAGATCGCAGGACAGCCGCTGTTCCGGATGCTCGCGGAGCAGAAGGGTCGAGAGGCCGACCCGCGGGTCTTCGTCTACGCGGCGGGCGGCTATTACTATCCCGGCAAGGACGATTCCGCCCTGCGGGCCGAGATGCGCGGCTACCTCGACCGGGGCTACACGGTCGTGAAGATGAAGATCGGCGGCGCCCCGATCGACGAGGACCGGCGCCGGATCGAGGCGGTGCTCGCCGAGATCGACGGGCGCGGGCGGCTCGCGGTGGATGCCAACGGCCGGTTCGATCTTGAGACCGCCACCGCGTATGCCCGGATGCTGCGGGACTATCCCCTGTTCTGGTACGAGGAGGCGGGCGACCCGCTCGACTTCGCGCTCCAGGCGGCGCTCGCGCCCTCCTATCCCGGCCCGATGGCCACCGGCGAGAACCTGTTCTCGCACCAGGATGCCCGCAACCTCCTCCGGTACGGCGGCCTGCGGCCCGACCGGGACTGGCTGCAATTCGACTGCGCCCTGTCGTACGGGCTCGTGGAATATCTACGCACCCTCGCGGTGCTCGCCGAGTTCGGCTGGTCGCCGTCCCGCTGCATCCCGCATGGCGGACACCAGATGTCGCTCAACATCGCGGCCGGCCTGGGGCTCGGCGGCAATGAGAGCTATCCCGACCTGTTCCAGCCCTATGGCGGCTTCCCGGACGGGGTGCGGGTCGAGGATGGCCACATCACGATGCCGGAGCTGCCGGGCATCGGCTTCGAGGGCAAGGCCGATCTGATCTCGGTGATGCGCGCGCTCGCCGAGTAGCGCGCCGATCCGGGCGGACTTGCGGAGCGCCACGCCCCGGTGGACCATGGCGCCATGGAGTCCGGAATCCTCACCTATGCCATCGGCGATGTCCATGGCTGTGCCACCCTCCTCAACGCGTTGCTGCAGCGGATCGCCGATCATGCCGGCGGCCGCGCCCACCGGCTGGTGTTCCTGGGTGACTACGTCGACCGCGGGCCGGACAGCGCCGCGGTGCTCCGCACCGTCAGTCGCCTGAACTGGGCCGAACCCGAGCGCGTCGTCTGCCTGATGGGCAATCACGAGCGGATGCTGCTCGACGCGCTCCAGACGCCCCAGGCCGCCGAGCACTGGCTCTATAACGGCGGGGACGCGACGCTCGCCTCGTTCGGCGCGCGGGATCCCGGCGGCCTCCCGCGCGACACCCTCGACTGGATCGAGGCGCTCCCGACCGTGCATGCGGACGACGTCCGCTGGTACGTCCATGCCGGCTTCCGGCCGGGCGCCGAGATCCCGGATCCGGACGATCACAACCGGCTCTGGATCCGCGAGCCCTTCCTGGAGGGCGACCACGATTTCGGTCGTCACGTGGTCCACGGCCACACGCCCCAGCGGAACGGGCGACCGGAAGTGCGCCCGTTCCGCACGAACCTCGACACCGCCGCGGTCTACGGCGGCGCGCTCACCGCGGGCGTCTTCTCCGACGCGCAGGGGCCGGCGCTGAAGTTCCTGCAGGTCCGGGCGAAGGCGGTCGCGGCCGCGCCTTGAGAACCGCGGATTCGCGGCCGCCCGCGCGTGCGCCCGGAGGGCTGACGGCTCGGCGGTCCGGTGTCAGCGGCCGCGCCGCACGGGCACCAGCGCGCACAGAAATCCCACGAGCCAGCCGCCCATCAGGGCGAAGCCGCCGGTCGGCGCGGCCATGGGGAAGAGCGGGTGCTTCAGCCACGTGCGCACCGAAAGGTCGCCGCAGAAGAGGATCAGGCCGAGGACCAGCAGGCCCGAGGCGGCGCGGGCGAGACCGGCCCGGGCGAGACCGGCGGCCCCGAAGCCGACCAGCGCCAGGATGGCGGGGGCATGGAACAGCAGGAACTGCGCCGCCGTCTTCAGCGAGTCCGCCCCGGGGATGTGTGCGGCGGCGGCGCTGAGCGCGACGCCGAGAAGGCCGGCGAGGCAGGCGAGCGCCCCGCGGGCGCGATCGACCCCCGAGATCCTCACGCGCCACGCTCCTCCAGGAGCTTGGCGATCGCCGCCCGGAGCTCCGGCACGCCGGAATCGTCGCTGTCTCTTATACACATCTGACGCTGCCGACGAAGAGGATAGTGTAG
>CAXDNE010000198.1:0-14312 GCA_963990595.1 uncultured Methylobacterium sp. | reverse complement strand
ACACTATCCTCTTCGTCGGCAGCGTCAGATGTGTATAAGAGACAGCCCCAAGGCCCCCCGCCGCCGCTCTGATTGCTCCAAGGCATCCTAGCCGTCGTCTCCTGCCTGTCCGCGCCCGGCCCACCCCCGGCCGGTGCTCCCTGCCTGAACGGCCACGCTCACCCGCCTAGTCCCGCAAATCCGGACCAGCCGCCCTGCGACATGATCCGGCCGACGGCCTAAGCGCCTGTCCGAACGCATCTTCCCGCGGGCAGCGGCGCCCGCCATGAGAATGCGCACCTCACAGGCACCTGCGGGCGTGCGCCCCATGCTGTCAAGGCTGGCAGGTGGGCACGCGCGGCGCGGAAGGCAAATGCGGCGGCGCGCCTCAGCGCACGCGCTCCCAATCGACGAACGCGAAGGCGTGCTCGTCGCGCGGACCGGCCGGATGCGCTTCGCGGAACGTCTCCCGGAAGCGCGCGCGGTCGAAGGCCGGGAATCGCACGTCGCCCTCCGGCTCCGCCGCGACCTCGGTCAGGTGGAGCCGGTCGGCCTGCGGAAGCGCGAGTGCGTAGATCTCGGCGCCGCCCACCACCATCAGCTCCGTCCCGGCGGCCGCCGCCAGCGCGGCCTCCCACTCATGGACAATTTCGGCGCCCTCGGCCCGGAAGCCGCGGTCGCGGGTGAGCACCAGCGTGCGGCGCCCCGGCAAGGGCCGGCCGATGGAATCCCAGGTCCGCCGGCCCATCAGCATCGGCTTGCCCATGGTGAGGGCCTTGAAGCGCTTCAGGTCGCTGGAGAGATGCCAGGCGAGGCCGTTGTCGCGGCCGATCACGCCGTTGCGGGCGACCGCGGCGACCAGGGAGACGGTCGGGCTCATACCGCCACCGGGGCCGCGATGGCCGGGTGCGGGTCGTAGCCCTCGACGGAGATGTCCTCGTACCGGAAGGCGAAGAGGTCGCGCACCGCCGGGTTGAGCCGCAGCCGCGGCAGCGGGCGCGGGGCGCGGGCCAGGAGGGTGCGGGTCTGCTCCAGGTGGTTCCGGTAGAGATGCGCGTCGCCGAAGGTGTGGACGAAGTCGCCGACCCCGAGGCCGCTCACCTGCGCGATCATGTGGGTCAGCAGGGCGTAGCTCGCGATGTTGAAGGGCACGCCGAGGAAGGCATCCGCCGAGCGCTGGTAGAGCTGGCAGGAGAGCCGCCCCTCGCTGACGTAGAACTGAAACAGGCAGTGGCACGGGGCGAGCGCCATCCGGTCGAGATCGGCCGGGTTCCAGGCCGAGACGATCAGGCGGCGGGAATCCGGATTGCGCCGGATCTCGTCGAGCACCCAGGCGATCTGGTCGACGGTGCCGCCGCCGGGCTTCTCCCAGGAGCGCCACTGCTTGCCGTAGACCGGGCCGAGATCGCCCTGCGCGTCCGCCCACTCGTCCCAGATCGTCACGCCGTTCGCCCGGAGCGCCGCCACGTTGGTGTCGCCGGCGAGGAACCAGAGCAGCTCGTGGATGATCGAGCGCAGGTGCAGCCGCTTCGTCGTGACGAGCGGGAATCCCGCCGACAGGTCGAAGCGCATCTGGTGGCCGAACACCGAGAGCTTCCCGGTGCCGGTGCGGTCGTCCTTGGCGGCGCCCTCGTCAAGGATGCGCCGGAGCAGGTCTTGGTAGGCGTCCATCGGGCACTCCTGGCGCCAGAGTGGCGGCCGGCCAGTTCGCAGCCGGTATATGGCCCCCGCGGCCCCGCGTCTCGATGCGGGACGGGTGCGCGACTCAGCCCGGCCAGAGCAGGTAGGTCACCAGGGCGAGGTTCGACCAGCCGTGCAGGGCGATGCCGGGCCAGAGCCGGCCGGTCCGCCAGCGCAGCCAGCCGAGCGCGAGCGCCAGGGGCAGCAGGGAGACCGGCCGGGCGAGCCCCCAGGACGAGACATGGGCGGCCGCGAAGATGATCGCGGTGACCAGGATCGCCCCCGCGGGTCCGAGCGCCGCATGGGCGCGGGCGAAGGCCTCGCCGCGCAACAGCAGTTCCTCGGCCACGGGCGCCAGGATCGCCAGATAGGCGAGCCACGCCGCGACCGCCGCCTGGCTCATGAACGGGGACAGCCGGACATGCTGACCGAAGCTCGCCCCGAACATCTCCGCCGTCCCGGTGACCCAGGTGATGTGCAGCACCGGCCAGATCAGGAGGATCGCCAGGAGCGCGACCGGCCGCATGCCGTTCGGGCGCTCGCGGTCGAGCGCGAGACGCCGCCGCCAGCCGGACCGGTCGCGCCACCACGCGCCGCCGAGCACGAGGAGGGCGAGGAAGACCTGGCGCAGGGCGTCGATCGCGAAGGCCCGGTGGGCGAGTTCCACCGCGCCGAGGAACGGCCGCCGCTCGGGCGGCAGGAACGGGTCGACGCCGTCCCACAGGTCGAAGCCGACCCGCACGCACGCGAGGGAGAGCAGACTCGCGACGCCCAGGTACAGGACGACGAGGCCGACCAGGATCCCGAGCCGCCAGACCGTCGCCCCGACCCGGCCGGCAGGGCTCCGGTCGAGGAGGGCCGCCTCGAGACGCGGCACCTCGTCGGGCGCGAGGGCGCGCGACTGCGCGCTTCCGGCAACAGCCTGGACCGGAGACTCGCCATGAGGCAGTCGCGCGACACGATCGGGCTTCAAAACCGGACCGATCCCCTCTATATCTCGGGAGCCGGTCGCGAGGCCGGCTATGGCGATAAACGTTCTTCGAAATAAACCTATCGGACCCGGGGGCGGTACCCGGCGCCTCCACCCGAGCCCAGGACATGCTGCCGCAAGGTGCATGATCGGAGCCTGGGCTTTGGCGGGGGCGAAATAGGATCGACGAGGGCGTAAAGGTTGAGCTTTCGCTCGGCATGGTTCCGCCGTTATCGGGCCATTGCAATAGTTGCCAACGACAACTTTGCTCCGGTGGCGGTGGCCGCGTAAGCGGTCCCCAATACCGACCTAAAGTCCTAGCGGGTAGCACCGCATAGGCGGGGTTCGGAGGCACCTGGCAACAGAAGCCTCCACTTCAATTCCTCGGTCCGGCCATCCGCGGCGGGGCGCCGGGCAGACCGGGCTAGAGCGCGACCGCAGATGGCAGACGACCTGATCCGCTACGACCTCCTGGTACAGGACGCCCTGCGCGGCGTGGTGCGCAAGGTGCTGACCGACGCGGCCCGCGAGGGGCTGATGGGCGAGCACCACTTCTACGTCTCGTTCCGGACGGAGGCGCCGGGCGTGCGGATGTCGCAGGCGCTGCGCGAGAAATACCCGCAGGACATGACGATCGTCCTGCAGCACCAGTTCTGGGATCTCAACGTCACCGAGCACGCTTTCGAGGTCGGCCTGTCCTTCTCGGGCGTGCCGGAGCGGCTGCTGGTGCCGTTCGACGCCCTGTCGGGCTTCTTCGACCCGTCCGTGCAGTTCGGCCTGAAGTTCGATCTCAGCGAAGCCGGCGAGACGCCCGAGGAGGCTAACACCGCACCGGCCAAGCCGGGTCCGCGCGGTGCAGGGTCCGAGCCCGGGGAAGTCCGGCCGAAGGGCTCCGGGCTGGCCGCGATCGGCGCGGGCACCCCGAAGGTGCTGCCGGCGCCGGCCGCCCAAGGTGAGAAGTCCGGCGGCAAGCCGGACGAGAAGGCGCCCCGCCCCGCCGCCAAGAAGGAGGGCGAGGAGGGCAGCGCCGAGGTCGTGAGCCTGGACGCGTTCCGGAAGAAGAGCTGAGACGGCGGGGCCGTCAGCCCCCCGGCGGGGCTCAGCCCCGCACCTCCGCCTCCATGTGCAGGCCGTGCTCCGGCCGCAGGGTCACGCGGTGGAGCGGCGTGACCGGCGGGTGGTCGTCCGGCAGCCGGAACCGCACCGCCCGGACGATGTGCGCCAGCACGATCACCGCCTCCTGAATCGAGAAGCTCTGGCCGATGCAGACCCGCGGCCCCGCCCCGAAGGGCAGGTAGGCGAAACGCGGGATCGCGTCCCGGTGCTCGGGCAGGAACCGCTCGGGCACGAAGGCCTCCGGATCCTCCCAGAGCCGCTGGTGCCGGTGCAGCACCCAGGGCGCCACCATCACGAGCGAGCCCCGCGGCACCTTGATCCGGCCGAACCGGTCGTCCCGGACCGCCTGCCGGCTGAGGAACGGGACCGGCGGGAACAGCCGCATCGCCTCCTCGATCGCCGCCCGGGTGAAGGGCAGGCGCTCCACGGAGAAGTCCCCCAGCCCGGCCGCATCGACCTCGGCCTCGACCCGGGCCCGCGCGGCAGGATCCTGCGACAGGCAGTAGAGCGTCCAGGTCAGGGAATTGGCGGTCGTCTCGTGGCCGGCCGCGATGAAGGTCACGATGTTGGCCTTCACGGCGAGATCCGAGAGGCCGTTGCCGGTCTCGGGATCCTGCGCGGCCAGCAGGAGCGTGAGCAGGTCGCGGGGCGCCTCCGCCCGTGCCATCAGCGCCTTGCGGCGGGCGATCAGTTCGTCGACCACCTCGGCGAAGAAACGCCCGGCCGGCCGCGCCCGCAGGCGCCCGATCCGCGGCACGAAATCCGGAACCCCGAACACGTCGAGCGGGTCGATCGGTCCCACCGCCTCCAGGAAGCGGGTGATGGCGCGGCCCAGGGCGTCGGGATCGCTCGGCAAACCTTGCGTGAAGATCGTCCGCTCCAGCACGTCCAGGGTGACGCGGGTCATCTCCAGCGCCACGTCGACCTGCTTGCCGCCCCGGCGGCGGAGGCGCCGCCCCAGGCGGGCGCCGGCGGCGTTCATGGCCGCGGCGAAGCCCTGGACGTTGCGGGCGCTGAAGATCGGCGCGAGGGTCCGGCGCTGGAGCTTCCACTCGTCCCCTTCGGCGCTGAGCAGGCCGTTGCCCAGTCCCGGCGCCAGGACCCGGCGCTGGAGGTCGTCCTTGCGGTAGCCGTCGGCGTTCTCGATGAGCAAGTAGCGGATCAGCGCCGGGTCGCTCACCACGGTGATCCGGCCCATCGCGCCCTCGGCCGCCACCACCGGCAGCTTGAAATGCGCGTCCATCCAGGTGGTGATCGGATTCTTCCGGGCGGCCCGCAGGAAGGCGAACAGGCCCAGCGGCTCATGGAGCGGCGGCGGCACGGGCGGGCGGAACCGGGTGGCGGGTTCGGTCAGGTCGATCGTGGCGCTCATCGGCTCCTTCCGGCGGGAACAGAGCCCCGCCCTTGTCGGTGCGCCGGGAAAACCGGCATCGCGATTCACCCGCGCCTCATTTAAGTAGGCACCGCACTGCACCAGACGTAGAGGCCACGATGTCGCCCACCGAGACCGGAACCGCCACCCGCACCGAGTCCGACACATTCGGGCCGATCGAGGTCCCGGCGCATCGCTACTGGGGTGCGCAGACCCAGCGCTCGATCCAGAACTTCAGGATCGGCACCGACCGGATGCCGGCGCCGCTGGTGCACGCGCTGGGCTTGGTGAAGCAGGCCGCCGCCCTGGTGAACAAGGATCTCGGCGCCCTCGACCCGAAGCTCGCCGACGCCATCGCGGCCTCGGCCGCCGAGGTCGTCGAGGGCCGCTACGATGATGAGTTCCCCCTGGTCATCTACCAGACCGGCTCGGGTACCCAGTCGAACATGAACGCCAACGAGGTCATCGCGAGCCTCGCCAACGAGCGGCTGGGCGGCCAGCGCGGCGGCAAGTCGCCGGTCCACCCGAACGACCATTGCAACCGCGGCCAGTCCTCCAACGATACCTTCCCCACCGCCATGCACATCGCGGTGGCGCGGGAGATCCAGGGACGCCTGCTGCCGGCCCTGAGCCATCTGCACGCGGCGCTGGACGCCAAGGCCAAGGCGTTCGACTCGATCGTGAAGATCGGCCGCACCCACCTGCAGGACGCCACGCCGGTCTCGCTGGGCCAGGAATTCTCCGGCTACGCCGCGCAGGTGGCGCTCGGCGGATCGCGGGTCGCCGCGACCCTGCCGGGCGTGCTGGCGCTCGCCCAGGGCGGCACCGCGGTCGGAACCGGCCTCAACGCCCATCCGGAATTCGCTGCGCGCTTCGCCGCCAAGGTCGCGGAGCTGACCGGCCTGCCCTTCACCTCCGCCGAGAACAAGTTCGAGGCGCTGGCGACCCACGACGCCCTCGTGTTCACGCAGGGCGCCCTCGCGGCGCTCGCCGCCGGCCTGTTCAAGATCGCCCAGGACATCCGCTTCCTCGGCTCGGGCCCGCGCTCCGGCCTCGGCGAGCTGTCGCTCCCCGAGAACGAGCCCGGCTCCTCGATCATGCCCGGCAAGGTCAACCCGACCCAGTGCGAGGCCCTGACGATGGTCTGCGCCCAGGTGATCGGAAACGGCACCACGGTGAGCTTCGCCGGCTCCCAAGGCAATTTCGAACTCAACGTCTTCAAGCCGGTGATCGCCAACGCGGTGCTGCAGTCGATCCGGCTGCTGGCCGACGCGGCGGTGAGCTTCACCGACAATTGCGTCGTCGGCATCAAGGCCAACGAGGACAAGATCGCCGACCTGATGAGCCGCTCGCTCATGCTGGTGACCGCCCTCGCCCCCTCGATCGGCTACGACAAGGCCGCCGAGATCGCCAAGACGGCGCACAAGAACGGCACGACCCTCAAGCAGGAGGCCCTGCGCCTCGGCTACGTCACCGAGGAGGAGTTCGAGCGCGTGGTCCGTCCGGAGACGATGCTGGCGCCGAGCGCCGACTGATTCTTTCGCAACCCGGCCGGCGCGCGAGACCTGCGCCGGCCGCCGCTGCCGGGAGGCGATCCATGGCCGAGATCATCAACCTGCGTCAGGCCAGGAAGGCGAAGGCGCGGGCCGAGGCCGACGCGAAGGCCGAGACCAACCGGATCGCCTTCGGACAGCCCAAGAAGGCCAAGACGCTCCAGCAGCGCCGCAAGGCCCTGGAGACCGAGCGCCACGAGGGTCACCGCCTCGAGCGGCGCGAACCGGATCCCGATTCGAACGCATGACCGCTTCCGCATGAGCGCGGGCATCACCAAGCGCTCCGTGATGATCGCCGGCCACCGCACCAGCGTCTCCCTGGAAGATCCGTTCTGGACGGCCCTGCGGGAGATCGCGGAGGCGCGGGGTCAGTCGGTCCAGGCGCTTGTCGGCGCGATCGATGCCGGGCGCGGCGGGCAGAACCTGTCCTCGGCGATCCGCGTGTTCGTCCTCGGTGCGGTGCGCGCGATGCCGGAAACGTGAGCGCGTCCGGCCTGTCCGCTCCCCCGCTTCTGCATAGGTTGTGACGGTCGCGTGACAAAACCACGCAGGAAGAGTCGCTCATGGCCAATCGCGAACCGCTGCTCAGACCCGTCCCGATCGCCGAGCTGCGCCCGACGCAGATGACGGTGGGCAACCGGGAGGTGGAGGAGAAGCGGCGGCGCTGGCGGGAATACGACGGCGAGAAGAAGAAGGCCTTCCTCGGCGCCCACATGATCCCGACGCTGCTCGGGCCGAAGAAGCACCACTACATCATCGACCACCACCACCTGTCCCGTGCCCTGCACGAGGAAGGGGTCGAGAGCGTTCTCGTCACCGTGGTGGCCGACCTCCACTACCTGGACAAGGATGCGTTCTGGACGGTCTGCGATCACAAATCCTGGGTCCATCCCTACGACGCCGAGGGCGTGCGCCAGAGCTTCAAGGACATCCCGAAGGCCGTCGACGCTCTGGTGGACGACCCGTACCGCAGCCTCGCCGGCGAGCTGCGCCGGGCCGGCGGCTTCGCCAAGGATACGACGCCGTTCAGCGAGTTCCTGTGGGCCGATTTCCTGCGGCGGAACATCAAGGAGAAGCGCATCGAGAACGATTTCTCCGCCGCCCTGGAGAAGGCGATGGCGCTCGCCAAGTCGAAGGACGCCGACTACCTGCCCGGCTGGTGCGGGCCGGTGACGCGCTGAGTCAGATTCCCCAGTAGGGCGCGGCGTCGTAGTAGCGGTGGATCTGCTCCTCCCAGGCGCCGTCGGCGGCGGGATCGGTGCCCTCGGGCGTTTGGGCGGGCGCGGCGCGCAGCTGCGCCTCCGTGACGTCGAGCAGGTAGGCGTCCTGCTTCGGCTCGAAGCGGAGCATCGACCAGGGCAGCGTGTAGAAATCCTCGCCGAGCCCCAGGAAGCCGCCGAAGCTCATCACCGCGTAGGCGACCCGGCCCGAGACCTTGTCGAGCATCAGCCGCTCGATGCGGCCGATACGGCCGCCGTCCGGACGGCGCACATCCGTGCCGATGACCCGATCGCTGGCGATGAGACGGCGGGGCTGTCGGGCTGCGGATTGTCCCGCGGCGGACTGACCGGTGGTCGTCATCGTCGCCTCCCGGGCCATCTTGGGCTATCTGCCTGAAAAACGCCCCGGCGCTGGGCGACGTTCCGGGCCGGGCCTGCCCGCCCTCCCCAGCCGGACGAACAAGCTCCCCGCATGCCGATGCCGCGCCTAGCCCAGAGCCTCGCGCTCGCCGCCCTGATCCTGCCCGCCGCCGCGCACGCCCAGGATCGCGGCAGCCTCAACCCGAAGCCGCTGCCGCCGCTGGAGCATCCGGACGCGCCCTCGACGCCCGCCAAGGCCCTGTTCGGGCGCGTCACCCGCGCGGCCGCGGGTCCGGCCCGCATCTACGGCTTCTATGCCAAGGGCTGCTTTTCCGGGGGCGAGGCGCTGCCGCTGGACGGACCGAACTGGCAGGTGATGCGCCCGTCCCGCAACCGGATGTGGGGCACCCCCTATCTGGTCAATTTCCTCGAGCGGCTGTCGCAGAAGGCCGTCCGGGTCGGCTGGCCGGGCCTGCTCGTGGGCGACATGGCCCAGCCCCGCGGCGGCCCGATGATCACCGGCCACGCCTCGCACCAGATCGGCATCGACGCCGATGTCTGGCTGACGCCCATGCCCGATCACCGGATGAGCCGGGCGGAGCGCGAGGAGACCTCGGCCACCGACATGGTCCGCCCCGACCGCCTGGACATCGACCCCGACGTCTGGACGCCCGCCCACCTGCAGCTGATCAAGCTCACGGCCGAGCAGCCGGAGGTGGAGCGCATCTTCGTCAACGCGGCGATCAAGAAGGCGCTCTGCCGCGCGGCCGGAGGCGGCCACTGGCTGACCAAGGTCCGCCCGATGTACGGGCACAACTACCATTATCATATCCGGCTCGCCTGCCCGGCCGGCCAGGAGGATTGCCAGCCCCAGGCCCCGCCTCCTCCGGGGGACGGCTGCGACGACCTCGGCTACTGGTTCTCCGACCGGGTGCTCCACCCGAAGCCCCCGAAGGTGCCGCCGAAGCCGAAGCCGGCGATGACCATGGCGGCGCTGCCGGCCGCCTGCCGGGCGGTGCTGAAGGCACCCTGATAAATCCCGGCGGGCGCTGTTCGACGAACCGGCGGAGTGTTAACGCCCCGGGATGCCCCGCTGGCTCTTCCTCCTCCTCGCCACGGCCCTCGCCCTGTCGGTGCTGGGCAGCGTGCTCATCGTGCTCCGCAGCCCGAACAGCACGTCGTCCCTGGGGGGCAACGTCCTCACGCCCGCGGCGCCGGGCATGAAGCCGCGGCCCGGCAGCGGCCCGTGAGGGACCGGGGCCGACCGCCCACGGCCCGCGCGGCGGCCTGCGGCCCGGGGCCATGCGTTCGGCGTGTCGCCCGGTCTCAGGCTTCCGCCGGATAGGACAGAGTCGCCGGCGAGGTCACGGCAAGACAGGTCTTGGCGATCCGCCGCAGCGAAACCCTGCCGATGGACTGGACGTCGCGTGCCATTTACGGCTTGTACCCGGACAACAGCGCGGCCCGCAGGCCATCGCGCGGGGGCTGAGAGAGGCTGAGCCGGATGGAGACGGGCTGGACCGCCACGAGCCACGTGCCGGACAAGCTGAAGGCGGAGTCGCGCCGGGGGGATCCGTTCGCCGCAGCCGTGCGCGCGACCCGGATGCCGATGATCATCACGGACCCGAGCCAGTACGACAACCCGATCGTCTTCGTGAACGACGCGTTCCTGAAGCTCACCGGCTATAGCCGGCTCGAGGTGATCGGCCGCAATTGCCGCTTCCTTCAGGGACCCGAAACCGATTCCGCGGCCATCGACCGCCTCCGTGACGCGATCCGGCAGGAGGTGGACGTCCGGGTCGACCTGCTCAACTACCGCAAGGACGGCTCGACCTTCCACAATGCCCTGTTCGTCGGGCCGGTGCGGAACGCGGAGGGCACGGTCGTCTACTTCTTCGCCTCGCAGCTCGACGTCAGCGAGCACTACGCGCTGACGGCCGAGATCGAGCGATTGAAGGGCGAACTCGCCGAGGCCAGGGCCAAGCTCGCCGACCGGTGAGGCCGGACGCGGCGCGCCATCCCGGACGGTCAGGGCTTCGTGAGGAAGCCGATCGGCTCCCGGCCCGGCTGGCCGAGCCAGAGCAGGACCGCGCCGAGGCCGAGCCCGATCAGCGAGGCCGGCGCCAGGGTGAGCGGCAGGCCCAGGATGTGCCAGAGCCAAGGTGCCGCCCCCTCCACGCTGCCCTGAAGGGCGCCGGCCTTGTCCTTGAACAGGGTGGCGATCACGTCGGAGAGCGGCGTCATCCGCAGGCCATTGTTGGCGATCGAGCGGGCGCCGTCATAGACCAGCGCGACGAAGCCGCCGGCCATCAGCAGGAAGCCCAGGACGCGGGCCAGGAAGCGGAACATCGCGGGATCTTCTGAGCCATGCCTGCGCCCTCCTGAGGGCGCCCGCCACGGGAGTATGGGTCCGGGCCGCCCGGTGCAAGCGCCGCCGCCATTCGGTTGCCGGCGCGGGGAGCCCGTGCCACAGGGGCGCCCGGCGGCGGCGGGTCGCCGGGGAACGGTCGATCTTGGACGCGCGCGTGAAGAAACTCGGCCTCGTGATCTTCGATTGCGACGGCGTCCTGGTCGACAGCGAGCCGCTGAGCCTCGCCTGTCTCACGGCCGGGCTCAACCGGATCGGCGTGGACATCGACCTCGCGACCGTGCGAGCACGCTTCACCGGCACCTCCATGGTGTCGATCATGGCGCATGTCGCCCGCGACTACGGCATCACGGCCCCCGCGGGCTTCGTCGAGGCGGTCAAGGCGGAGACCCTGGCCCTGTTCGACGCCGAGTTGCGGGCGATGCGCGGCGTCGCCGAGGCGGTCGCCGCCCTGGACCTGCCGGTCTGCGTGGCGTCGAGCAGCGACCCGGTCCGGCTGCGCCATTCCTTGAGCCTGACGGGATTGCTGCCCCTGTTCGGCGAACGCGTCTTCTCCTCGGCGCAGGTTCCCAGAGGCAAGCCCTTCCCCGACCTGTTCCTGTTCGCCGCCGACCGCATGGGTGCGGTGCCGGCCGCGTGCCTGGTGATCGAGGACAGCGTGCCCGGGGTCACGGCCGCCCGGAAGGCCGGCATGCGGGTCGCGGGCTTCACCGGCGGCGGCCATTGGGGTCATGACCCCGCGGGCGCCGACCTGATCCGGGCCGGCGCCACCCGCATCTTCTCGGACTTCTCCGACCTCGCCACGGTGATGGCCGAGGCCTGAACGCCTCCTCAAGGCATGAGCGGGACCGGCTTTCTGCCAGGTGCGGACCGAAAATCGGAACCCCGTTCCGTTGACGGGCCGGGGCCCCGCCTCCATCTTTGAGGACGCCGATGTGGCGGGCGATCCGCGTGCTCCCGCTTCGGCCGCGGTGATTTGAGAAGCGTAGCTTGCGCCGCGTCATCAAACGCTAAAGCACTGCGACGGCCATCGCGCCGCGCGGTCCTTCAGTCTGGAGGACGTCTCATGTCGAGGCGAACAGGACCCTTTCGACATCTGCTCCTGAACGCGAACGGCTCCCAAGCCCAATGGTGGCGCTGTCGACCCTAGCCCGTCGATCGTCCGCAGCCGTTATCGCGATTCGGCCTGGCTCCGAGCCGGCCAAGGGAGTTCAAAGTCCCATGCACAGTGTCTACGCAGAACGCACGCTCGAAGACCGTCTGGAATCCGTCCCGATCGCCGCCGATCCGCGACCGGACCACGGTCCGTCGATGGTCCGGGCTGAACCGGCGCGGGTGATCGAGATCGGCGAGGTCACCGCGGGGATCGCCGTGCCGGAGGGGCGGGGCGTCCGGTTCTTCTCGTCCGCGCGCGATTTCGACGGCCTCGACGGGGCCGTGTTCCGGACGGCCGAGCAGGCGGCCCGGGCCGCCCGCGAGCGGATCCGGGCCCGGTCGGCCGCGTCCCAGGGGCAGCCGCGTCTCCGCCGCGCCTGAACCGGCGCTACTTGCTGCACTCCTCGCGGGTGCGCTTCATCGCCTCCGCGAACCCGCCGAGCGCATATTCGTCGCTCGTCGGGCTCCCCCGCAGCGAGGTGGTCTTGATCACGAGCTTCGGGTTTCGGGTGCTCATCTCGGAGACGACCCGCGCCTCCTCGGCCGGGTTCTGCAGCCACGCATTCCCGTCCTTCACCACGAGACCGTAGCGGCTCGCGCCGAGATTGAGGCTCGGATCGGTGGGCGCGGCCGCCGAGCCGGGCTTGACCTGGGAGGCGGCGGGCCGCGACGGGAAGCCCAGCATCACCGCCACTTCGTTCTGGACGTTCTCGCCCTTGCGCACGCTGACGAACAGATAGGCGGTGTCGCGCTTCAGGGTCTTGGGCGAGCGCGTCTGCGGCTGGGCGATGGCGTAGCACAGCTTGTTGCGGCCATCGCCGTTCACGAACACGTTCCAGTCCCCGAAGATCGCCACCGGCGTGGCCTGCTGCATCCCGGGGGGCGTGGCCGAGTTCTTCTCGGCGTGCCTCGCCCGCTCGCGCCCGTGCCGGCGCCCGCGCCGGGACGAAGCCGCCGCGCCGGCGCCCGCATCGGCGGGAGCGGCCTCCTGCGCCCGGGCCACCGTTGCGGACAGGCAGTCTGCGCCAACCAGTCCTCCGAGGAGGCCGGTGACGAGTCCGGATGAGAGCAGGACGAGGGCTCCGACCGGGAGCAGGCGGGGAACGCGGACCATCTTCACTTCCTGACGACGGGCGGCTCCTTCAGGAGCCGGACCGGGGTTCGGGATTAGTGAAGCTTGCGTAAAGCGTCGGCAAGATGGCGGGACGTTTCCACACCTGTCAGACGGCGCGCGCCTCCGCGGCCTGGGCCGCGATCACGGCCGCCGGCACCGCGACGGGTTCGACGCTCTGCGCGAGGGGCCCCGGGACCGCATTCGGCTGGACGGGCGCGGCGCGCCGGCGCGGCGGATCGTTGTAGGGGGTGTTGTAACCCTTGCGCACGGCGGCCCAGTAGGCTTCGCGCGTCAGGCCCGAACCGGTCAGAGCGGCGTCGATCATCGCCGTCGCCCGTGCCGCGAGGTCCGGCACCTCTTCCGGCTTCAGCCAACTCTCGACAGGCATCCTGTTCACTCCGATCCGAACGGCGAAGCTTCTAGCTGAGCGGACTTAGCCAGACGGTGAACGCGCCGGCCGGCAGATGGTTGCGATGCACAATTTTGATCGGGACCTGTGGGTAAGCCGGCCGTGAGGTGGCCGCCCCGCGCGGGACTCGATCCAGCCCGGGAAGGGCCGGGACCCGCCGGTCCGCAACGGCCAAGTCTATGAATCGGCAGACGCAGCGCGCGCAAGCGCTGCCGCATCATGAATTTTTGGAGCTTACATCTCTCGAAATGACGGCACAGACACACCCATGACATCGATTTTGTCCCGAGAACTACTCGACAACGACCGATAACGCACTCAATATAATCGAAGCGCCTCGTCAAACAACTTGCGTTTTTGGCCAGGATCGGCATGATTTCCTTATTCCGTCGCGTGATTCCCGCGATCGACACACGACCCGCTGGCACGAGCGGTGGAGCCGCCATGATTGGAGCCGTGAACCGGGTATCGCCCGTCCCGATGATCCAGCGCTCGGCCACGACCGTCCGAGCCCCGGCCGAGATGGCCCGGCGCCCCTGTGCGCGGGACGACGAAGCGGCCGCCATCGTCCCGGAATCGATCCGCCATGCCGAAGCCGCCGCGATGGGCACGCTGCTCGCGTCCCTGGCTTCGGCTCCGAGCGGCATCCGCGATATGGTCGCCCATATCCTCGAGGAGGCGGAGCGGAAGCTCATCCGGCTCAAGGCGGAAGCCCGGGCCGCCGCGGCCGCCGGTGACCGGAAGGCGGCCCGCCACATCGCCCGGGAGCTGGCCGTGGTCGCCCGCCAGATCGCCGATGCCGCTCAGGACTACGCCGTTGCGGAGGCGCAGCCGGATTTCGTGTCGCCGGCCCTGGCCAAGGCCGCCGCGCGGATCGCTGCGGCAGGTCCGGTCAACGCGGCGGCCCTGGTCGGAGACGCTGCGGCAGCGGCCGCGGAGGCGGCGCAGGGCGCGGCCGCGACCGGCGAGCCCGACCCGGACAGGCTGGAGCCGCCCGAGGCCGCCGGCGAGAGCCG
>CAXDNE010000197.1:0-14334 GCA_963990595.1 uncultured Methylobacterium sp. | reverse complement strand
CGCCATCCCCCATGCCTCTTGTCTCGTGGGCTCGGAGATGTGTATAAGAGACAGACGCACGATCGACCGACCTGTTTTGATGCACAATTTGAGGTAGCTTTACCTCCTCGTCATGGCCCAGCGGCAGCTTCAGCCGTAAATGCTGAAGCATGTCTTTTGCGACCTGAAGCTTATATCGATTGTGTTCGATTTCCTGGAGTCGTCGCTTTTCCGCCTCAACTTCCCGCACCTGCGCCTCGTGAGCCTCATGATGCAGTTTCAACGAGGCGAGCGCAAAGCCAGTTGAAAATCGCGCAAGAATGTCGCTCGTTCTAATTGTCGGTCGAGATATAAGCATATACACAGAATTCGTGATCAAAAATGCCAATACAATAAATAACACGATGTCGAAAGCCCGGCCCGAGACCGTCCAGAAGCTTAATAACGCGAGCGTCGATATGGCAGAAAAACCGAGCAATACATATCGAATTACTGTCATGCGTTAACCATAATTTTACCTGGGGCCCGGGTTTAGACGGTCTATTTGCGGCCATATTGTGAATTGGCTGGCGTTACGCACCGTGAATCGCGCGGCGACCTCAGCCCACGCGCCTCGCGGCAATCCTGCGGAGATGCGCTGCGTTCTCGCGCGCACAAGAAAGCCCGCGACGGCGGGGGGCCGCGCGGGCTGAAGGTTGTTCATCCTAGGAGGGGTGAACGCGTCGATCGTAGCCAACCCTGCGCGCCTGTCGCCTCACATGCACGTGAGACCTGCACCGGAGCCGAATGCGCGTTCCTCAACGCGTTGGTGCACAGTCCCGACAAGCGCGTCGGATGTGCGGCCCTCCGGAGCGTCAGCCCTTCAGGCAGGTGCTCATGAAACTCTTGCGCGCGGCGCCCTTGAGGCCCTTGGCCGAGGCATCGGCATTGCAGGTCTTCATCTTGGTTTGCTGAGGCGTGAGTTGCTTCTCCGGCGTGGAAGCACTCTTGCCGGCGAGGCAATCGGCCATGAACGATTTGCGTGCGTCGCCGGTGAGCTTCTGGCTGCCCGCATCGACGTTGCATGTCTTCATCCGGTCGCGCTGCGCGGACTGAGCCGCAGAGGGCGCAGGGCTTTGCGCCAGAGCCGGCGTGATCAATGTTGTGACGACGAGGAGTGTGCCGAGGATGCGCATCGCAGTAGTCTCCACAGAACTGCTTCTAGCGTAGCGTCGAGCGCCCGGAAGGCGAGTCACTACGGCGTGCGGAGCCAATTTTGCTGTTCATGATCGGTGACATACCGGTATTGACAGGCGCAGAGAACATCCGTCCCCGCCATCTCCCGACCGTGGTTCTGCGCGATGGCGCGGAGGAGATGGCTGGAGGAAGCGGCTCAGCTATCCTGCACGCATGCGCTACGCCATCGCCGCTCTCGCACTTGTCATCGCTGCCGATGGGGCGCTGGCGGATCCAAAACACTTAGACGCCGCGATGATGCAGCGGGTGCTGAGGCGGATCGAACAGGACAACCGAGCGTGCAATGTCGGGATGTCCTACGCCGGCCGGATCGCTGCGGGCGGCCTGTCAGCCGCGCGGTTCGATGGGGCACTGGTGCTGATCTACAGCGTCGACGGCTGCAACGGCGGCAACAACTGGGGCTACACGGCCCAGGTTTACGGGCTGAGGGAGGGCACGGCGGTGGAGATCGGAAAGCCGCAGAGCTGGTCGGTCGTCAAAGGCGCGGACTTCAACGACAAGCGCGCGGTGATCTATGCCGTCTCGCAGGGGCCCGGGGACGCCCATTGCTGCCCCACAGAAGGCAAAACCATCGAGGTGACCGTCAGCAACGGGCAAGCCGTGTTCCGGCAGATCAAGGCTTGGCGCAACAACGGTTGACTCGGCGCGTGATCGCACCGCGTCAGGTGTCGCCCGCCCGCCGGTGTCATCGCCGCCCTTTCCGAAGCACGGCGCCCGCGAAAAGGTTGCTCGCGGCGGGCACGGCTTGGACGGAGCAAGAGCGTGTCCGGCTCGAGGGTCGTGGCGAGCCGGATCCTAACCGTCGAGCTCCCGTTCGAGCCGAGCTGTGGCTTCATCCGGAAGGTCGAGTGCCTCGGCAAGCATCTTGAGGAACTGCCGCTCCTGCAGCGTGTCTGGGTCGATCGCGAGGCGTGCGGCGGCGTAGATGCGGGCGGCTTGTTCCGGGCCGCTCACCCCAGCGGCAAGTTCATCGAGGTCGGCCGGGTCGGTCAGTTCCTTGTCCAGCCATGCGCGGCCAGCGACGCCGATCTTGGCAGCCGCAAGGGCGCTGTAGAGCCGTTCCCGTTCCGCAGCATCAATGAGCCCATCCGCCAGCGTGGCGGCGACCATGGCCCGCAACATCGTGCGAGCCTCGTCTTCGCTGACCTCGGTGTGATCGAACGGGGTGCGGGGCGCGCCAGACGGGCTTGACTCGTGAGGGGAAGACGCCGAGGTCGGTGCAGGCCCACGCCCTGGAAACGCCTTCAACGCAAGGCCGACGATCAGTGCGACGCCGCCGAGAGCGGCTGTCGCAGCGATGGTGCTGCCCTGCCGGTCGCGAACCAGCGCGTCGACCATCTGTTTCGCTTCAGCCATAGCGACCTCCCGCTGCCCGACAGAGTTCGCCCTAAACGATCGGCGTGCCGCACCGGTTCACCGTGGCCGGGCTGATCCATCGGCTGAAGGGTTGTCATGCGCCTCGCCGCTCTCGAGCTTGCACGCTTGCCACGACCGCTCCGGTTCTGGCCGACAGCCTCGTGACCGCGGCCGTGGCGCCGGCCGAGACGCTGTGCGCCCCCGATCCCGCGAGGATGGGACGCTGGATGCTCAAGCGGCAGGCGGTAAACGGCGATGGCATCCCGGACTTCATCCTCGATGATGGCGCGGTGCAATGCTCCGAGGGCGGACGCGCTGATCGCGTCAAGGCGGGCTTCGAGCCGTGCGGTTCTACTCTTGTAATGGAACAGAATGACCTTCAGTCCCGCGAATTAGACTGTCGTGATCGCTCAACCTCTTGGCGAGGACGCGCCGGGCAAGGCACTTACCGGGCCGGCGCGTAGGGCTATCATTATATCCCGGTGGCGATAGAGTGCGCTAAGCAGTAATGCGATCTGTATCTCGCGGAGAGGGCCGAGAATGAAACGGCGCGAGCTTCTGGGTCTGTTGACCGCAGCAGCCGCTACATGGCCGCAGCGATCCTGGGCGCAGCCAAAGCCGTCGCGTGTTGGCGTCATACTGGGGTTCCCGGAACACGATGACCAGACCAGCCTCTGCGTCCAATCTCTCCTTACGGGCCTCAAGAATGTCGGTCTTGAGGACGGCCGCAACCTCCAGATTGACTATCGATGGCCCGGTATCGATGCCGACAAGACACGGATTTACGTCCGTGAGTTGATCGCGCTCAAACCCAATGTGATCGTTGCCGGCACCAACCAAGTTGTGACGATCGCGATGCAGGAGACGCAGTCGATCCCTATCGTGTTTGTCTTTATCGGCGATCCGATTGGGAGCCAGTACGCCGTCTCTCTCAGCCGACCCGGGCGGAATTTGACGGGCTTCGCGAACTTCGAAAAGCCGATGGGGAGCAAATGGCTGGAGGTGCTCAAGGAGCTGAGCCCCAACACCAGGAGGGTGGGTTTCGTCTATCACCCGGCCGCTTCGCCGCATGTCGAGTTTTGGTACTCGGCTCAAGCATCGGCCCCACACCTCGGTTTCGAGCTGACGGGCATTCCTGTTCGCAACGTGGATGAGATCAAGAATTTACTGACGAGTTTCGCCGAGGCGGGCGCGCAGGGCGCCCTTGTGGTTGCGCCTCATGCGCTGACTCTCGGGTATCGGGACCTCATCACTGATCTTGCCACGCGCTACAAGCTGCCGGGCGTCTATGGAGACGCCTATTTCGCCCACAGCGGTGGCCTTCTTTCCTATGGCGTCAATCCGCCGGCGCAGCTTCGGCAGGCGGCCATATATGTGAATGCAATCCTGAAGGGCGCGAACCCCGCAGAACTGCCCGTGCATCTGCCCACGAGGTATGAGATGATCATCAATCTCGTGGCAGCAAAGAAGCTCGGGGTTGATGTTCCTCCCTTACTTCTAGCCAGTGCTGACGAGGTGATCGAGTGACTCGGGCTCGTCGGCCTGATCAGGGTCCGGGCGCCCGTCCTCGCCTGAGAACTCATCCGACAAGTCGACGTCGCGCCTTGCCCGAGACTCGCGGGGGGAGCGGAGCCGGGTCGTCGGCCCCGCTGCTGGCGAACGTCGGCGCCAGGGCATAGCGGCGCCGGGCGGAACCCGGCCGATCGGATCGACCCTGACGGCGCCCGGGACCCGGCGCTCGGCCTCGGCCGCGCTCAGGCGGGACTCGTAGCCTTCCGCGTCCGAGCAGTATTCCCGCAGACGATCCCCGATCTGACCCGGCCAGCGGGAAATCAGGAGTCGGTTAGGCCGGCCGGTTCCCGCTCGTGGTCGGCAGGCCGCGCGTACAGAAGACGCGAGTCGATCGGGTTCAGCGCTTCCCCGAATCAGCTTGCAGGCCTGGATAGACGGCTGAGTATTGACGCCGGGCCGGGAACGAGGGTGTCGCGGATGCACGTATACCAGCCTAACTCGGCGCGCGTCTGGAACCCGCTCGCGCGCACCCCGTTTGTGCCCGGCGCTGCGAGAACTGCGGAGACGGAGGGGGGGGGCAAGTCGTGACGGCGGGCATCGACGGGCATGAAATCCGGCAGATCTTCGCCGGCCCGAGCGAGGGCGTGACCCCGGTCGAGTCCGACCGGACCATCGCCGGCGCCGACGAGGCGGCGCTCGAGGGGCACGGCGCCGCGAGCCTGGACGTGCGCGGCCCGACGGTCGCTGCCGCTCGGGCCCAGGCTCGGCCTGCCGCGTGACACGGTGCCTGGCCACGGAGCCGCCCTCGACCGCGAGGCCGTGTCGCCGCGTGAAGCGAGGCGATGCTGCGGACGTGCGCCACCGGTTCTCCGCACCGTAACTCTGAGAGCTACACATCGCGATACTGGTACGGACGGATCATTGATCGCGTCAAAACGGACCACATCTGCGGTGCGGTCCAGGGTCGTCTGAGGACCAGAGAGGCACCCATGACCGAAGACACCGGTTCGACCTCCGCCAGCCGTTCAGCCGGTTCGGTGGACGTCGTCTGGACGCTCACCGGCGGCGCCCGGGTCGAGGCCGCGGGCACGACCGTCATCGTCTCGCGGCCCGTCGCCGGCACCGGCCGCCGGTATGCATGCCGGACCGGGTCAGGATACCCCTCGTGAGCGCGACGCGTTCCGGATGAGCGCGGCCCGCCGCGGATGAAGCCGTTCGCCAAGATCCTTCTGCGCCGGGAATTCGTTTTCCTGGCGCTCGCCATCTTGCTCGGTGTGGGGGCCGCCGTCGCCTACTGGGCGTCGCGCGCGACCGTGCTGACCGTCGCGGTCGCACCCCGGGACGGCACCGAGCCGGCCTTGATCCACGCCTATGCGGAGGCCCTGGCGAAGCGGCACAAGCAGATCCGCCTTAGAATCCTGCCCTTCGACGACGTGCGCGACAGCGCCGAGGCCCTGCGCGACGGTCGCGCCGACCTCGCGGTGGTCCGCCCGGATGTCGACCTGCCGGATAATGGCCTGACCCTCGCCATCCTGCGCGACCAAGCCATGATCATCGCCTCTCCGGAGCCCTCCGGGATCGACCGGTTTCCCGATCTCGATCGGAAGCGCCTCGCCATCCTGGCGCACCGGGACGCCGACGAGGCGCTGATCCGCGCCCTGCTCGGCCATTACGGGCTCACCCTGATCATCGGCGAGCCGGAAGCTGCGCTGCCGCCCCGCCACGTCGCCCTGATCGACATGGCCGAGGCCGACCTTGCCGCCGCCTTCGCGCGCAAGCGCGTCGATGCCGTGGTCTCGGTCATTGCGCCGACCGCGCCGACGGCCCAGCGCATCGTCGGCATCGTCCAGGCGGCGAGCCGGAACCGGCGGGTCTCGTTCGTCGATGTGGAGAACGCCGAGGCCTTCATCGCGCGCATGCCGCGGCTCCAGGCCGTGACCATGCCGGCCGAGACCTTCGGCGGCAGCCCCAAGGTGCCGGCCGAGGAAGTCCGGACGGTGGGGGCGTCCTATCGCCTGATGGCACGTTCCAGCCTGCCACGGTCGGTGGCCGCCGACGTGACCCAGCACCTGTTCGAGCTCCGGAGCGGCATGGCGAATGTCACGCCCGCCGCCGACTACGTCCAAGCGCCCGCCTATGACAGCACGGTCGGCGCGACGAGCGCGCGGCTGCCGATCCATCCGGGCGCCGTCGACTACTTCGAGCGCGAGCAGCAGAGCGTCATCGAGCGCTACGAGACCTGGATCTATCTCATCGCCTTCCTGAGCGGCGGTCTCGGCTCGGCGGCGGCCTGGATCGGGCAACGCCTGTCGCGCCTGCGCCGTGAGCGGGTGGAGGAGGCGACGGACCGCCTTCTGGAGATCCGGCGGGAGGCGCAGGATGCGGGTGATTCGCAGCGGCTGAACGTCCTCGCGCGGGAGATCGATGACCTCGCCGGCGATATCGCGAAGCACGCGCTCGAGAGACCGACCGAGGCCAGGACCATGTCGGCCGCGTCCATCGCCATCGACGCGGCCCGTTCGACGGTCAAGCGCGCCATTGCGGCGGGACGGCCGCCATGACGATCTCCGCTGCGGCGGGGTGACGGCGTTGCGGCGGCGAACCGCCGTACCATCCGGGCCGACCGGCCCGACTCACAGGAAGGATGACGCGATGAGCAAGGGTTACCCGTCGATGACCGCGCTGCTGGGGCTGCTGGCCGTGGCCGGCTACCAGAACCGCGACAGGATCGCCGAATGGCTGGGCGGCCATTCCAAGGACACGGCCCGCTCGCCCGTGCCGCAAGTCCCCACCTCCGGATCCAGCGCGACGATCCCGGCGAACCTGGAACGGGTGCTCGGCGGTGTCGGCTCCGCCGGCGTGGGGAGCCTGATCGCGCGCGGCCTCGGCGAACTCGTCGAGCATTTCACCAGCGGCGGCCATGCCGACACCGCGCAGTCCTGGATCAACCATGGTCCCAACCGCGACATCCCGCCCGCAGACCTGGAGCGCGCCATCGGGCCGGAGACCCTGGCGGCCCTGGAGCAGCGGACCGGCTTGAGCAGGAGCGAGCTGCTGGCGCGCCTCTCGCGGGATCTGCCCGCCGCGATCGATCGCTACTCGCCGGACGGACGCCTCCCGGCCCACGGCTGAGTCGCGTCCGAACCGACCGTCGTGGCCGCGCCCGCCCGGTGAGGCCACGACGGGCGACCGGAGCCGCCGCTCCACCGCACCAAGCTACTCGATCAGCTCGTCGGCCTTCGCCATCAGCGAGGGCGCGATCGTCAGGCCGAGGGCTGCGGCCGTCCTGAGATTGATCACGGTGAGGAAGCGCTCGCTGGCCTGGACCGGCAGGTCGCTGACCACGGCGCCGCGCAGGATCCGGTCGACGTAGCCGGCGGCCCTCTGGACGTCCTGCACCACGCTGGTCGTGTAGGCGGCAAGCCCCCCGAGCCGCACCTGCGCCGCGTAGGCGTAGACCGCCGGCAAGCGGCAGGCCGCCGCCAGTTCGATGATCCGCGGCCCGTAGACGCCGGTCACCGCATCGGGCAGGGCGATCAGCCCGCCCTTCGGCTCCCGGGCGAAGTGGGTGATCGCGCGCTCGATCTCGCCGGCATCGTGCACGCCGGCGATCCGCGCGTCGATGCCCAGTTCGGGGCCGAGCCGGGACAGCTCGGCCGCGTAGCCGGCGAGGCGCGCGGGATAGTCGGGATTGATGAGGGCGAGCGCCCGGGTGACGCCGGGGCTGAGTTCCTTGAGGAGCTGCAGCCACTTTCCCACCAGGGGAAAGTCGAAGTTCGTGAAGCCCGTGAGGTTGCCGCCGGGGCGCGACAGGCTGGACACGAAGCCGGCGCCGACCGGATCCTGCAGCATCATGAACACGACCGGCGTGGTCGTCGTGGCCTGCTGAAGCGCGGTCGCGCCGACGACGCCCTGGGCGAGCACGACATCGGGCTTGCGCGCGAGCATCTCGTCCGCCTGTCTGCGCATCCGCTCGGCATCGCCGTTGCCGTAGCGGAGGTCGACCGCGAGATTCTGGCCCCAGGTCCACCCGGCCCGCTGCAGGCTCTCCTTCAGGGTCTCGACGATGACGGGCGAATCGGGATGCGCCTCGCCGTAGACGAGGAGGATCCCGAGCCGGCGCTGGCTCCCGGTCTGGGCAAAGCCTGTCGCCGGCCACGCCGCCGCGCCGCCCAGACCCGCGATGACATCGCGCCGTCTCATGCGCTGGTCTCCTGCGCTGGTCTCCTGCCGACGATGGTCCCGACCGCTCGCCCGGGCTCGCCTCAAGCTGCGCCCAGTGTCGGCGATCGGACGCGGCGGGTCGAGGGCCGCCCCGGCTGCCGTCTCAGCGGACCTCGATCCGCGTGCCATTCGAGCCGTTGAGCAGGCGCTTGAGATGGAAGGCCGCCACCCCGTCGTCGGGGCGCAACCCGACCAGGGCGGCGAAGGCCGGGAGGGCGCCGGCCTCGCCGGCTTCGAGCTTGGCGAAGGCCTCCTGATAGCGGGTCAGAAGCGGCGTGTCGTAGACGGCCTCGGTCAGGGGCTCGAAGGCGCGCAGCGCCTCCTGCTTGCCGCGCAGGAGCAGGTCGCCCAGCGGCCGGCCGCGGAACGCCCCGGCGCGGATCACCACGCTCTCGCTGACGCAGATTCGCGTCCCGAACGCCTTGTTGGCGTTCTCCAGGCGGGCCGCCGTGTTGATGGTGTCGCCGTAGGCCGTGTAGTCGAAATACCGGCCGCCGCCGAAATTGCCCACGATCGCCGGCCCGGCATGCACGCCGATCCGCGTCATGCCGATCTCGATGCCCCGATCGCGCCAGCGGGCCCGGAAGCCCTCCGCGGTCTGATCGAGGGCCAGCGCGCAGGCGACCGCCCGGGCCGCGTGGTCCGGCTGGTCTCCCGGCGCGCCGAACAGGACGTGGAGCGCATCGCCGACGATCTTGGCGACCGTGCCCTCATGCGCGAACACCACGTCGGTCATCTCGGCGAAGTAGCCGTTCAGGATCTCGGCGAGCTGCGCCGGGTCGAGGCTCTCCACGAGACTGGTGAAGCCGGCGATGTCGGTGAAGAGGGACGCCACGTCCCGGCGGCGGCCGCCGAGTTCCAGGCCCGACGCGTCCCCGGCGAGCTGCTCGGCGAGATTGGGCGAGAAGTAGCGCGCCAGGGACGCATGCGCCCGCTCCGCGAGCGATTGCCGCCGCCGTCCGTCGCGCAGCGCCTCGACATGCCGCAGCGTCCGCTCGATCGTGGTCTCGAGATCCGAGAAGTCGATCGGCTTGGTCAGGAAGTCGAAGGCACCGCGGTTCATCGCGGTACGGATATTGGCCATATCGCCGTAGGCCGAGACGATGATGGTCGACGGCCGGTCGGCCCGTTCCTGCAGCTTGGCGAGCAGGGTCAGCCCGTCCATCCGCGGCATGTTGATGTCCGACACCACCAAGTCGACATCGCGATTGGTCGCGAGGCTCTCCAGCGCCTCCTGCCCGTCATGGGCGAACAGGAACGTGACCAGGCCCTGGCGGATCTGCCTGCGGAATTTCTGGGTGATCAGCGCCTCGAGATCCGGCTCGTCATCCACCACGAGGATCTTGGCGCTGGGCAGGCCCGGGATCATTCCGTCCCCGCGATCGTGGCCATCCGCCGGTCGATCTCAGCCTTCAGCAGGGCGAAGTCGATGGGCTTGGTGATCAGGCCGATGGCGCCGGCGGCCTGGACCTTCTCGCGGGTCTCGGCGTCGCCGTAGGCGGTGATCATGATCACCGGCACGTCCGGCCGCGCGGCGCGCACCAGGGGCAGGAGTTCCAGCCCGGTCATCCCCGGCATGTTGATGTCCGAGAACATCAGGATCAGGCTCGGCCCGTTCGTCGCGTTGATGCAGGACAGCGCCTCCGTGGCGGAATGCGCGAAGGCCATCGCGAAGCGCCCGGCGCGCAGCTCGCGGCGGAACTGCTGCCGGAACAGGTCGGTGACATCGGGTTCGTCGTCGACGACGAGGATCAGGACGTTCATGGCTGACTCTCGGGCTCGGTGACGGACACAGGTTTGGAGGCGGTCATGGTGGCGGTCATGGGGGCGGCCGCCCGCGCGCCCTGGCGCGGGAGCGTGATGGTGAACTCGGTGAACTGGCCCGGCTGCGTGGCGACGTCGATCGTCCCGCCATGCTGCTTCACAAGAATGTCGTGGCTCAGGGACAGGCCGAGCCCGGTGCCTTCACCGGCCGGCTTGGTGGTGAAGAACGGGTCGAACATCTTGGCCCTGACGCTGTCGGGTATCCCCGTCCCGTTGTCGCGGATGCGGATCTCGACGCCATCGCCCCGGTCCCGTGTCGTCACCGTGAGGGTCGGAGCGTAGCCCGGCTCGGCATCGGCGGCCCTCTTCTCGGTGGCGTAGAAGCCGTTCGACATCAGGTTCAGGAGGACGCGCGTGATCTCCTGCGGGTAGATGTCGGCGATCCCCGCGGCGGGATCGAAGTCGCGGGCGAGGCTCACGTTGAAGCTGGGCTTGGCCGCGCGGGCGCCGTGATAGGCGAGGTTCAGGCTCTCCTCGACGAGGGCGTTGACCTCGACGGGGCGGTGCTCACCCGATCCGGTGCGCGAGTGCAGCAGCATGTTCTTGACGATCGAATCCGCGCGCTTGCCGTGCTGGACCACCTTGTCGAGATTGCTTTTCAGCAGATCGGCGATCTCGTCGACGTCCGCGCGGCTTTCCGGATCGAGCGGCGCGGGCTTGAGCGCCTCCCGGAGCTCGTCCACCAGCTCGCTCGACAGTGACGCGAAGTTGTTCACGAAATTCAGCGGGTTCTTGATCTCGTGGGCGATGCCCGCGGTGAGCTGGCCCAGGGAGGCGAGCTTCTCGGACTGGACGAGGCGGCTCTGGGCCTTCTGCAGGTCGTCGAGGGACTGGTTCAGGTCGCGCGTCCGCTCGACGACCTTCGCCTCCAGGGTCTCGTAGGATTCCTGAACCCGGCTCGCCATCAGGTTGAACCGTTGCGCCAGCGTCTCGATCTCGTCGCCGGTGCGGATCACGATGCGCTCCGACAGGTCGCCGGCGCCGAAGCGCTCCGCGCCGTCCTCGAGCTGGCGGATCGGCACCACCATGCGGCGGGCCAGGAAGGTCCCGGCCACGGTCGCCAGCAGCACGCCGAGGCCCATCAGCGAGACCGTCTGGATGATCGATTCGGTGAGCGGCTCCATCGCTTCCCGCAGCGACAGCTGCACGAACACGATCCAGTCGACGCGCGGTATGGCCGCGTGCGCCGCGAGTACGAGACCGCCGTCGAGCCCGGTGGTGATCTCGTAATCCTTGGCATCCTTGGCGCCCGCCTTGCCGGGCAGCGCCCCCGCGACCTCCGGCAGGTTCGACAGGTCGGTGTCGCGCAGGACGAGGCTGAGGTCCGGATGGGCGATCAGCCGGCCCGTCGCGGTGGTCACGAAGGCGTAGCCGTTCGCGCCGTTGCGGATCGCGCTCACCACGTCCCAGATGAGCTTCAGGTTGACCTCCGCGACCGTCACGCCCGGATCGCGTCCGGCATGGGCGACCGACACGGTCATGTACGGCTCTGAGCCGCGGCGGAAATAGACCGGGCCGAACCAGGTCTTGTCCTTGAGCGCCTGGGTGAAGCGCGGTGACGTGGAGTAATCCCTTCCGCTCGCGACGACGTCCGGCTCCAGGCGGGAGACCCGCAACTGCTCCTTGCCGGTCGGATCGAGATAGGCGACCTCGGTGATGGCCGGGGCCTGACGCAGGAGCCGGATGAAGTCGTAGCGCTGCTGTTCCGGAGGGACGCGACGCCATTCGGCCCGTGTGGTCCAGCCGATCTGGCCCTCGATCTCGGAGAGGAAGGCCTCGACGCGCTCCGCGGCGGCCCGCGCCTTCTCGCGCTGCACCTCGATCGCCGTCCGCTTGGCGTCCTCGTAGTTCAGGGACAGATCGACCCCGCCGTTGATGAGCAGCACGAGGGTCACGAGGCCGACGAAGGCCACCGCGAACTTCGCGGAGAGCGGCAGGCGGAACCGCTTCGGCGCGCCGTCCAGAGGCAGAGCGGGGCCGAACGGGCGCAGGCCGGTCATTCGACGATCTCATCGGCTTGGGCGAGGAGCGCCGACGAGATCTCCACGCCGAGGCTGCGCGCGGTCTTGAGGTTCACCACGAAGTCGAATTTCGTGGGGGCCTGCACCGGCAGGGTCGCGGGATTGTCCCCGCGCAGGATGCGGTCCACGTACGTCGCCGCGCGGCGGACCGCCTCGGCGGTGTCGGGTCCATAAGACAGGAGCCCGCCGCGACTGGCGAAACGCCGGATGGCGAAAACGGCCGGCACCCTGTGGCGTGCGGCCAGCGCGACGATGTGGTCGCCATTGGCCTCGCTGAAGGTGCCGGGGGCCACGATGAGTCCCGCATGCCCCTGCTGTCCGAGACTCGCGATGACGGGTTCGATGTCGGCGGTCTTCTCCACCATCACGACGGCGGGTTCGATCCCCATGGCCGCCGCGGTGCTCCTGAACGGGTCCGCATAGAGGTTGGTGCCGCGAACGACGGTGCTCGGATTGGACAGGAGGGTCACGCGCCGGATCGTCGGCACCGCCTCCCGCAGGGCGGCGAGCCATTTCCCGCCCAGCGGCGACTCGTAGAGGGTGAACCCCGTGACGTTGCCGCCGGGGCGCTGGAGGCTCGCGACATAGCCGAAGCCGACGGGGTCGGACGCGCCGACGAACACGATCGGTATGCTGCGGGTCAGGGCCGATACCGCGGTGAGCTGCGCGCTGAGATAGGTGAACACCACCCGCGGCCCCGCCCCGACGAGATCGGCCGCGAGGACGCGCGTCCGCTCGCGATCGGCGCCCCCCCAATGATCGTCGATCCGCAGGTCCGCCTGCCCGTGCTCCCGCAGGGTCGCGTGGAACGCTGCCGAGAGGGCCTGACCCTCGACATCATCGGCCGTGAACGGCCAGAGCGCCGCCACATGGGCCGGCGCCTGGGCGCGCGCCGTCACGGGCCAGCCGGCCAGGGTCCAGGGCAACCCAGCGATTACGGTCCGCCGCCTCATCCGATCACCGAACCCGTTCCACCGCCGTCGGCCCCGCCACGCAGGCCGAGCCTCGGGCACACGATTCGACCCGGCGTCTGACGGGGGCAGCTTAGTGCAAGCTGCGCCTTGGCACCACGCGGAGCCCGGAGCGCGGTTATCAAAATGCCAGCCGCTTCCCGCCGACGATGTTCCGCGGCGCACCTGCGAAGATCGATTGCGTGGTGGTCGCCAGCACCGCCGCACTGTTCTGCAGGCCGCTCGCGCCGCCGACCGTATTGGACAGATCCTGTGCCGAGGCGACGTGGGTCCTGTCGAAGACCTTGCGCAGCGCGGGATAGACGCTCAGCCGCTGCGTGTATCCGCCGGTCAGTCCCGTCGAATAGTTCAGGTCGGCCTTGACGACCGCGTAGCCCGGCGCCGTCAGCGTGTCGGCATTGTCGAGAGCGAAATCGCCCTGGATGGCCGTCTCCACGAAGGCCCCTGGCCCCGCGAGCGGTCCGGCCGCCACGTCGTAGCCGAGTGGGATCCGGCAGGCGCTCGTGCAGCGGTACCGTCGAGACCGCCTCGGATTGTCTGGGGCAGGCGCCCGCGCATGCGCGATCTCGGCCATGGCCCCGCCATGCCCCCATGCGAAGAGACCGCAGGGATTGCCTGGGTCATAGCGCGCCCGCGATGCAGTACCGGCGGCATCGCGCGCGACATCTGCGGCGGCCGGCCTTGAGAGCGGAGGTTCGGAGTGCTCGGCGATGGAGTACGGCCTGAGCGCTTCAAAGCGACCAATGAAAAACCCGCCGGATCACGGATCGGGTGTCGGCCTCAGCTAAAACCGACTCACCAAATATGAAGCAAATCAATGCTTTAGCGTCTTAAAGCCGACTCAGGGTTTTACTTAAAACGCATTCAGAAAAGCTAAAACCGACTCAATCCGCGGTATAGAAATCCGAGGTCTCGTGCGGTGACCTGACCGGCTGGCTTTGGACCGGGCTGATTGAGAGGATCAGCCAGGACCGAGGGAGTCGGACATGCGGCGAGGTCAGAAGACGAGCGCGGAGCAGGTGGTGCTGAAGCTGCGCCAGATCGAGGTGCAGACGGCACAAGGCAAGAGTTTGGCGCTGGCGTGCAAGGAGGCGGAGATCTCTGAGCAGAGCTACTACCGCTGGCGCAAGGAGTACGGCGGCCTCCAAGTCGACCAGGCTAGTGCACTGACTCAGACGGATGGTTCAGGGGATCGGCCGACGGCTTCGAGG
>CAXDNE010000196.1:0-14344 GCA_963990595.1 uncultured Methylobacterium sp. | reverse complement strand
GGGCGGTCGCGGCATCCGCCATGGCCCGGAGCGCCGCCGGGGCGTCGTCGCGGAAGCGCGGGCGATCGCGCATCGCCTCGCGGCGCTGCTGCCGCAGCTTGACCATGTCGCGGATCGCGGCTTCCACCGGCGGCCACAGCTTCTCCTGGTCGGAGGTGAGCTTCAGCCCGGCATGCAGGGCCGCGATGCGGGCATCCGCGAAGGCCGCCCGATCCTCGGGGCTGAGCGCGCTCCAGCGCCCGTGCCCACGAAACCCATCAGGACCCTGGTCGCGCGCGGCGGCCGCACCCGCCAGACCCAGTCCGAGGGCGCCGGTGACGAGGAGAGCGGCTCTCAAACGTCGGGACATGGAAATCTCCGTCTCAAGCTCCGGGGACGCCAGCGCCGCGCAAAAGCCGCGCGGCCGCGCCCCACGCGGCGCATCGAACGGCACGCATGTATCCCGCTTGTGTATGTAACACTGTTACATTACTGGCGGGTGCGGGACCAGCGGCGGAGGCTCGGACGATGCGGCGCGCGACGGCAAAGGTCGGGATGGCGTGGCTCACGCTCCTCCTCATGTGGGTCGGGCTCGCCGCTCCGGCCGCGGCGTCCGAGGCGCGGCCGCTCCGCGCGGTGGCGAGCTTCTCGATCCTGGGGGATCTGGTCCGGGAGGTCGGGGGCTCGCACGTCGCGGTGACCACGCTGGTCGGGCCCGATTCCGATGCCCACGGGTTCAGCCCGTCGCCGGTGGATGCGCGCAAGCTCGCCGAGGCCGACATCGTGTTCGTCAACGGCCTCGGGCTCGAGGGCTGGCTCGACCGGCTGATCCGGGCCTCCGGCACGCGCGCGCCGGTGGTCGTCGCCACGACGGGGGTGACGCCGATCCAGGCCCTGGACGGGCACGACCACAGCGATGGCCCCGGCGGCCATGCGGCCGACCCGCATGCTTGGCAGAACGTCGCCAATGTTCGGATCTACGTCGCCAACATCCGCGACGGCCTGACGAAGGTCGATCCGGCGCAGGCCGCGGCCTATCAGGACGCCGCCGCCGCCTATCTCGCCAAGCTCGACAGCCTCGACCGGGACGTGCGCGCCACCATCGCGACGATCCCGCCCGAGAACCGGCGGATCATCACGACCCACGACGCGTTCGGATACTTCGCTGCGGCCTACGGCCTGCGCTTCATCGCGCCCCAAGGCATCTCCACCGACAGCGAGGCGAGCCCCCGCGACGTCGCGGCGATCATCCGGCAGATCCGTCGGGACCGCGTCCCCGCCGTGTTCCTGGAGAACATCAGCGACCCGCGCCAGATGGAGCAGATCGCCCGCGAGAGCGGCGCCCGCATCGGCGGCAAGGTCTATTCCGACGCGCTCTCCGGCCCGGACGGCTCGGCGCCGACCTATATCGACATGATGCGCGCGAACGTGCGGGCCTTCGCGGCGGCGCTGATACCGGGCTGAGACGTCCTCCGCCGAAGGGATTGCCGGTCCGCCGAGCGTGCCCCGTGGACGGAGGCGGTCTGGCCGGACCGATCTTGACCCGCGTCCGCATGCTGACATGCCCGCGTGAACGGGTCTCGAAAGAGCCCTCCGGCCGCCCGCGCGGCCCGGAGCCCTCCGGTGAGGCGGCTGCGCCGCACCTCCGGATGAGGGGCGATCTGGATGCAGGCCGCGTCGCGGGACGTCCGCAGGCGTACGGTCGAGCCGCCTCCGGGGCGCCGGCCCGGTTTCGCCTCTACCGGGTCGGACATGACATAGCGTAAACCGCCGGTTAAGAGGCCGCCCACTAGCCTTTCGGAACGGGTGCCAGCCGATCCTCGTACGCGAGGGCTCAAGGCCTCGGGGCCTTGTGAGATCGCGTAGCTCGGAGATCGCGTGGCTTGGGGGCCTGACCGCTGGCGCTTCTATCGGCTCGTGGCGCGCGAGGCTGCGCGAACGGTCCGTGCGGCCGCCGCCGGCCTCACGGGCCGGCCCGACCTCCTCGCCCGGATGCGGGTCACGGGGCTGGTGATCGCGCCCCAGGACCTGCGCACCTCCGACGCGACCTTCGCGGACGACATCTATGCCGGGCTGTTCGTCTTCGCCGGCCGGTCGCTGGCGGCGAGCGGCGGCTCGCCCTTCGACTACGCCGCGCCCTCGCCGGAATGGGCCGACGAACTCTACGGCTTCGGATGGCTGCGCCACCTGCGCGCCGCCGACACCGCGCTCGCCCGGGCCAATGCCCGCGCCTTCGTGGCCGACTTCATCGCCGGCCGGGGCGACCCGGCCCTCGCCCGGCAGACGCCGGTGGCGGCGCGGCGGCTGATCTCGTTCCTCTGCCAGTCGCCCCTCGTGCTGGAGGGCGCGGATCACGGCTTCTACCAGACCTTCCTCAAGGCGATCGCCCGCAACGCGCAGCAGCTCGAGCGCGATCTGCGGCGGGGCGTGCCGCCGCAATGGCGCCTGAACGCCGCGGTGGCGCTCTGCTATGCCGGCCTGTGCTGCGACGGCATCCAGCCGATCCTGCGCCGGGCGACCCGGATCCTGTCGCGGGAGCTCGACCGCCAGATCCTCACCGATGGTGGACACCGCTCGCGCGATCCGCGCTTCGCCATGGAGTTGCTCCTCGACCTGCTGCCCCTGCGCCAGAGCTATCTCAGCCGCAGCGTCGAGCCGCCCCTGGCGCTGCTGCGCGCCGTCGACCGGATGCTGCCGCTGCTGCGGCTGCTGCGCCATCCGGATGCCTCGCTCAGTCACTTCAACGGCATGGGCGCCACCGACGCGGACCATCTCGCGACGCTCCTGGTCTACGACGGCGCGCTCGCCCGACCGCTGATGCACGCGCCGAATTCCGGATACGAACGCCTGGAGGGCGGCCGGGTCGTCATCGTGGCCGATGTCGGCGCGAGCCCGCCGCTGCCCTATTCGGTGAATGCCGGGGCGGGCTGCCTCGCCTTCGAGATGTCGAGTGGGCCCCAGCGCATCGTGGTCAATTGCGGCCTGCCGGCGAGTGGATCGGACCTGCGCCTCCTCGCCCGATCCACCCCGGCGCACTCCACTGCCAGCGTCGCCGACGCCTCCTCCTGTCAGTTCCTCACCCGCACCGGCTGGTGGGGCGATCGCCAGCTGGCGGACTGGCTGATCCGGCGGCGCGGGCCAGTGGTGCTGAGCGGCCCGACCGCGGTCGCGGCCGAGCGGACCGAAGATGCCGACAGCGTCACGCTCGCGGCCCGCCACAACGGCTACGGGCCGGATTTCGGCATCGTGCACGAGCGCCGCTGGCAGCTCTTCGCCGCCACCGCGCGGCTGGAGGGCCGGGATGCGTTCCTGCGCCAGGGCAAGGGGCTGAACCGGGGGCGCTCCCGGGGCCACGACGTCGCCATCCGCTTCCATCTGCATCCCGGCATCGCCGTGCGCGGCGTGCCGGAGGGACTCGAACTGGCCTCGGCGCTCGGCGAGGTCTGGACGTTCCGCGCGGAGAATGCCGAGATCGCCCTCGAGGAGAGCGTGTATTTCTCGGGCCTCACCGGGCCGCGCCGCACCGACCAGATCGTGCTGCACCTGCGTGTGTCCGAGGACGTGGAGGTCCGCTGGAGCTTCGAGCGCCTGGCTTCGGCCCCCTTGCGGGGCGTGGCGCCGGCCTGACGGGCGCGGCTGGCCCGTCTCCCCGTTTCCATGCTACCGCGCGGAGAATTCTCGAACTCCGGCACGCAGCTATGGCCCACGATCAGGTGCGGATCTCCCGCGCACTCCTCTCCGTTTCGGACAAGACCGGGCTCGTCGATTTCGCCCGGGCGCTCGATGCCCGCGGCATCGCGCTGGTCTCGACGGGCGGCACCCACCGCACCTTGCAGGAGGCCGGGCTGCCGGTGACGGAGGTCGCCGACCTGACGGGCTTTCCCGAGATGATGGACGGCCGGGTCAAGACCCTGCATCCGGCGGTGCATGGCGGCCTGCTGGCCATCCGCGACAACCCCGAACACCAAGCGGCGCTCGCCGCCCACGGGATCGGGGCGATCGACCTGCTGGTGGTCAACCTCTACCCGTTCGAGGCGACGATCGCGGCCGACAAGCCGGATGACGACTGCATCGAGAACATCGATATCGGCGGCCCGGCGATGATCCGTGCGGCGGCCAAGAACCACGCGGACGTGGCCGTGGTGACCGACGTCTCGGACTATGCCGGCGTGCTCGCCGCGCTGGAGGCGCATGACGGCGCGATCGGGGCCGACCTGCGGCGGCGCCTCGCGCAGAAGGCCTTCGCCCGCACCGCCGCCTACGACGCCGCCATCGCCAATTGGATGGCCGGCCGTTTCGGCGCCGACGAACCGGCCTTGTTCCGCGCCTTCGGGGGCACGCTCGCGCAGGGGTTGCGCTACGGCGAGAATCCCCACCAGACGGCCGCCTTCTACCGGGCTCCCGGGAAGGCGCGCGCCGGCGTGGCGACCGCCCGCCAGCTCCAGGGCAAGGAGCTGTCCTACAACAACTTCAACGACACGGATGCCGCCTACGAGTGCGTCGCCGAGTTCGATCCCGCGCGCACGGCGGCCGTGGCGATCATCAAGCACGCGAATCCCTGCGGCGTCGCCGAGGGCGCGAGCCTGCTCGAGGCCTACGAGCGGGCGCTGAGCTGCGACCCGACCTCGGCCTTCGGCGGAATCGTGGCGCTGAACCGCACCCTCGACGCGGACGCGGCCCGCAAGATCGTCGAGATCTTCACCGAGGTGATCATCGCCCCGGATGCGACCCCCGAGGCGGCGGCGATCGTCGCGGGTAAGAAGAACCTGCGGTTGCTGCTGGCCGGCGGCCTGCCTGACCCGCGCGCGGCCGGCGAGACCGTGCGGTCGCTCTCGGGCGGCCTGCTGGTCCAGGGGCGGGATGCCGCCGTGGTCGACGACATGCCGCTCAAGGTCGTCACCCGACGGGCGCCGAGCGAGGCGGAGCTGGCGGATCTGCGGTTCGCCTACCGGGTCGCCAAGCACGTGAAATCCAACGCCATCGTCTACGCGAAGGCGGGGGCCACGGTCGGGATCGGGGCGGGGCAGATGTCGCGGGTTGATTCCTCGCGCATCGCCGCCTGGAAGGCGGCCGAGGGTGCCAAGCGCCTCGGTTTGCCGGAGAGCCTGGCGGTCGGATCGGTGGTAGCGTCGGATGCCTTCTTCCCGTTCGCGGATGGGCTGCTGGCGGCGGCCGAGGCGGGTGCCACCGCCGTCATCCAGCCCGGCGGCTCCATGCGCGATTCGGACGTGATCGCGGCGGCTGACGAGGCCGGCCTCGCGATGGTACTGACCGGCCACCGCCACTTCCGGCATTGACGCGGATCGCGCGGCGCGTAGGCGCCTGGCCCCCGTCCGGGGCGCGCTCTCGCGAATTTCGAGACGAGGGGCCGAACACCCGACCGCCCGTTAACGATCCGACGAGAAGACCGCGGCCCGCCCGAGTTTCCGGGGTTGGACTGCTCGCGATCTCGGGGTGGCGGATAGTGGAGGTGTGATCACCTCAAGTACACTTCGCATCAATCGATATCGTTAGACGCGGAATTTGCTTGCGGCCGATTCCAATACCAGCTGAGCCTGAAGCCTTTGCTGCGGAAAGTCGTTGAGGGTTGATATTTCAGCCCGTGATCGTCATGATGGAACGGCTGTGTATGTCCCGATTGCGCGGCGCAATCCTTAGAACAGCTCCTGCCTGGGTGATCCGATGCTCGTCGCCGCGATGTTGTTTATAGGCGGGTGGCTGATCGGGCGAATGTTCACAGTCCTTATCCTGGGTCTGACGTCCTTCATGATCATGTTCACCGCGATGGCAATTTTCACGGTGACTTACGGGCTCGATATTCTTCACGTGTTGATCACGCTCGGCTATCTCACCGCTCATCAATCCGGCTATCTGCTGGGCGCCTATTGCAGCAGCTTTCAAGGGAACAACTGACCGGCGCGGTGGTCACCACCACCAGACAAGTCGCCCGGCCTCGCTGTTCACGACGGCCCATATCGCGATTGTTGCAACACACCAGCTTATTACAAGCAGAAGTGGTGGTCTTCTCCCGGATTTCCGCCGGAGATCCGATGGGATGTTGTTCACGTGCAACGGTTCCAGTTTCCGGCTTTGAGCCACTCTATACGATGAAAGATCGAATTTGGTTCCGATGGACCGAAATGCGTTCTCTTGCGCGAGTCTCAATGTACTTTGTCTTGACGCAACCCGCCAGCGCGGCGCAAGATGCTTCGACTCGGTATAATGTCAATAGATCCAGGAACATATTTGCAATTTCTACGTAGGAACGGGCTGAGCCCGCGCCTATCATCCCGATTTTGCTGATATAAGTCAGCAACTGACGGTTGGGACGATAGACATCGATCTGCCCGGATGCCGTGACGGAGCACACGCGGCATGTTATCGCGGCGGCGCCAATCGGGCCTGCCGAGATGGGGGATGCAGCGGCCGGAATCCGGATCCACGCCGCGTCGCGGGGCAGGCGGGCCGTGTCGAAGCGGCAACGCCCAGGCCACGTGGGCGGCCTGGGCGTCTGCTGTGCGCGTCTTCAGGATCGGCGTGATCCCGCCCGTCGGCCCTGGGCCGGCGTCCGGAGACGTCAGGGATGCTCCTCCGCGGCCCCTCTGCCCGAGGACCGCGCCCGCTTCTCAGCCGTCTGCGAAGATGTCGCGATCCTTGGTCTCCGGAACGAAGAGCAGGCCGACGATCACCGTCGCGACCGCGATTACGATCGGGTACCAGAGGCCGAAATAGATGTCGCCGGTCTGAGCCACCATGGCGAAAGCGGTAGCCGGCAGCAGTCCGCCGAACCAGCCGTTGCCGATATGGTAGGGCAGGGACATCGACGTGTAGCGGATCCGCGTCGGGAACAGCTCCACCAGCATGGCGGCGATCGGGCCGTAGACCATGGTGACGAACAGGACGAGGATGAAGAGCAGGCCGATCACCGTGGCGACCTGCGGCCGGAAGACGTCGAAGGGATTCGCCATCTTCACGATCTCGGGGTCGCCGGCCTTCGGGTAGCCGGCGGCCTGAAGGGCCGCGCTCGTCGCCTTGTTGGCCTCGGCCGCGCCGCCCGCCGGATAGGGGATCTCGGTGTCGTTGATGCGGATCGTCGTCGGCTGGCCGGCTGCGCCGGGGGCGGTCGTGTAGCGCACCGAGGATTTCGACAGGAAGTCGCGGGCGAGGTCGCAGGGCGCCGAGAACACCCGGGTCCCGACCGGGTTGAACAGGGTCCCGCAGCCGGCCGGGTCGGCCGTGACGGTCACCTTCACGGACTCGATCGCCGCCTCGAGCTTCGGGTTGGCCGCCGAGGTGATGCCCTTGAAGATCGGGAAGAAGGTCGCCGCCGCGATGGCGCAGCCCGCCAGGATGATCACCTTGCGGCCGATCTTGTCGGACAGCCAGCCGAAGACCACGAAGAAGCCGGTGCCCAGGAGCAGCGACCACGCGATCAGGAGGTTGGCCGTGTAGCCGTCGACCTTGAGGATCGATTGCAGGAAGAACAGCGCGTAGAACTGGCCCGTGTACCAGACGACGCCCTGGCCCGCGACGAGGCCGAACAGGGCGATGATCGCGAACTTCGCGTTCTGCCACTGGCCGAACGCCTCGGTGAGCGGCGCCTTCGAGGTCTTTCCCTCCTCCTTCATGCGCCGGAAAGCCGGGGATTCGGAGAGCTGGAGGCGGATCCACACCGAGATGCCGAGCAGCAGCACCGAGACCAGGAACGGGATGCGCCAGCCCCATTCGGCGAAGGCGGCCTCGCCGGTGAGGCTCCGGGTCGCCAGGATCACCAGCAGCGACAGGAACAGGCCCAGCGTCGCGGTGGTCTGGATCCAGCTCGTGTAGAAGCCGCGCCGGCCGTTGGGGGCGTGCTCGGCCACGTAGGTCGCCGCACCGCCATACTCGCCGCCGAGCGCCAGGCCTTGCGCGAGCCGGAGGACGATCAGGATGATCGGCGCCGCGATCCCGATCGTGGCGGCATTGGGCAGCACGCCGACGATGAAGGTCGACAGGCCCATGATCAGGATCGTGACCAGGAAGGTGTATTTGCGCCCGACGAGGTCGCCGATGCGGCCGAAGACCAGCGCGCCGAACGGCCGGACGATGAAGCCGGCCGCGAAGGCCAGCAACGCGAAGATGTCGCGCGTGGCCGGCGGATAGGCCGAGAAGAACTGCGCGCCGATGATCGCCGCCAGCGAGCCGTAGAGGTAGAAATCGTACCATTCGAAGACGGTGCCGAGCGAGGAGGCGAAGATCACCCGCTTCTCGGCCGAACTCATCGGCCTCGCGACATCCCCCGCCCGCGGGATTGCACCTGCCACCGCCATCACCCGATCCTCCCCAGCCGGCGCGACAGGCGACTCGGACGCCGCGCGTTCCCTGCGCCCCGTGCAGACCCGCTATGCGTGCGCACAGGGGGATGCGCGGTCAATCGGTAAAATGATCGTGACCGGCGTCATCAACACGGGTGATCCCGGATGGTGACCCCGAAACGACGAAGGGCGCGGCTCGCGCCGCGCCCTTCGCCTTCCATGCCGCGTCGGCGGTACTCAGTGGGCGTGCGCGCCCGCCGCCCCGATGCCGGTCTCGGAGCGCACGAACTGCGCCTCGAAGGCCGCACGCTCGCGCTGGGCGCGCCGGGACTTGTCCATCAGGGACACGACCCAGATCGTCGCGAAGGCCAGCGGCATCGAGAACAGAGCCGGGTTGTCGTAGGGGAAGAGCGGGGCGGGATTGCCCAGCGTCGTCACCCAGACGGCCTTCGACAGCACCACCATGACCACCGCCGCCGTCAGGCCCACGAGGCCGCCGGCGAGTGCCCCCCAGGTCGTGGTACCGCGCCACAGGATCGACATGGCCAGCACCGGGAAGTTGCAGCTCGCCGCCACCGCGAAGGCGAGGCCGACCATGAAGGCGACGTTCTGGTTCTCGAACACGTAGCCGAGATAGATCGCCACGATGCCGATCACCACCGCCGAGATCTTCGACAGGTTGACCTCGTGCTTCTCGGTGGTGCGCCCGCGGGCGATCACCTGGGCGTAGAGGTCGTGGCTGATCGCCGAGGCGCCGGCCAGCGTCAGGCCGGCGACGACCGCGAGGATCGTCGCGAAGGCCACTGCCGAAATGAAGCCCAGGAAGTACGGGCCGCCCACCGCGTTGGCGAGGTTGACCGCCACCATGTTGGTGCCGCCGATCATGTCCTTGAGCTTGTCGAAGGCGCCACCGGCGCCGAGCTTGAAGTAGCTCGGATCCGACATCAGCAGGGCGATGCCGCCGAAGCCGATGATGAAGGTCAGGATGTAGAAGTAGCCGATCAGACCGGTGGCGTAGAACACCGACTTGCGCGCGGCCTGCGCGTCCGAGACCGTGAAGAACCGCATGAGGATATGCGGCAGGCCGGCGGTGCCGAACATCAGGCCGACACCCAGAGAGATCGCCTCGACCGGGTTCGACACGAGGCCGCCCGGCGCCATGATGGCATCGCCCTTCGGATGGACCTGCACGGAGGCCGCGAACAGCGTCTCCGGGTTGAACCCGTACTTGAACAGCACCGCGCCGGCCATGAAGGTCGCGCCGCCGAGCAGCAGGCAGGCCTTGATCACCTGCACCCAGGTGGTCGCCTTCATGCCGCCGAAGGCGACGTAGACGATCATCAGGACGCCGACGATGATCACCGCGTAGAGGTAGGGCAGGCCGAACAGGAGCTGGATCAGCTTCCCCGCGCCGACCATCTGGGCGATCAGGTAGAAGGCCACCACCACCAGGGTACCCACCGCCGAGATGATGCGGATCGCCGTCTGGTCGAGGCGGAAGCTCGCCACGTCCGCGAAGGTGAACTTGCCGAGGTTGCGCAGGCGCTCGGCGATCAGGAACAGCACGATCGGCCAGCCGACCAGGAAGCCCGTGGAGTAGATCAGCCCGTCGAAGCCCGAGGTGTAGACGAGGCCCGAGATGCCGAGGAACGAGGCCGCCGACATGTAGTCGCCGGCGATCGCCAGCGAGTTCGTCCCGGCCGAGATGCCGCCGCCCGCCGCGTAGAAGTCGGCGGCCGACTTGGTGCCCTTGGCCGCCTTGTAGGTGATGCCCAGCGTCAGCAGCACGAAGAACAGGAACATCAGGATGGCCGGCCAGTTCGTGGCCGATTGCTGCACCGCGCCGAGATCCGGTCCGGCGGCGTAGGCCGCGCCCGCCGCGATCGTGGCGAGCGTCAGGCCGAGGAGGAGGCGGTTCATCGGGCCACGCTCCGCTTCAGGGCCGCGCTCAGCGCATCGAAGCGCGTGTTGGCCCGGGCCACGTAGATGCCGGTGAGCGCGAAGGCGAACAGGATCACGAACACGCCCACGAACAGGCCGAGGGAGGCGGTGCCGCCGACCTTCACGGCCAGCAGCGACTTGTCGAAGGCGATCAGGCCGATGAAGCCGAAATAGACCACCAGCATCAGGATCGTCAGCGTCCAGGCGAACCGGGTGCGCTCGGCGACGAGCTGCTGGAATTCCGGAGCCCGGGCGATCCGCTCGATCTGCGGATCGACCTCCGCGCCGATCGTGCGTGTTCCCGGGGGCGCTGCGCCCCGTCGAAGGCCGAGTGTCGTGCCGCTCATGGCATTGTCCTCCCGCGAGGGCTCTCCGGCCCCCCGGTTCGTCGCGTTGAACAGGTGTGGTTCTTGTTGGAGGCGGGCGCCGGACCGGCACCCGCCCCGATTGGATCCCGCGCCGCCGCAGAGGGCGGCGCGGAGTCGATCAGGCCCGGTTCTGCCGGTTCTCGATCAGGTCATCGACGACGGCGGGTTCCGCCAGCGTCGAGGTGTCCCCGAGCGAGCTGAAATCGTCCTCGGCGATCTTGCGCAGGATCCGGCGCATGATCTTGCCCGAGCGGGTCTTGGGCAGGCCCGGCGCGAACTGGATCAGGTCGGGCGAGGCGATCGGCCCGATATCCTTGCGGACCCAGGTCACGAGTTCCTTGCGCAGGGCGTCGTCGCCCTCCTCGCCCTCGTTGAGGGTGACGTAGGCGTAGATGCCCTGGCCCTTCACGTTGTGCGGGTAGCCGACCACCGCCGCCTCCGCGACCTTCGGATGCGCCACCAGCGAGGATTCCACCTCCGCCGTGCCCATGCGGTGGCCCGAGACGTTGATGACGTCGTCGACCCGGCCGGTGATCCAGTAATAGCCGTCCGCATCCCGTCGGGCGCCGTCACCGGTGAAGTACTTGCCCGGATAGGTCGAGAAATAGGTCTGCTCGAACCGCTCATGGTCGCCGTAGACGGTGCGCATCTGGCCCGGCCAGGAATCCGCGATGCAGAGGTTGCCCTCGCAGGGGCCCTGCAGGACCTTGCCCTCGGCGTCGACCATCTCGGGCTTCACGCCGAAGAACGGCCGGGTCGCCGAGCCCGGCTTGAGGGCGGTGGCGCCCGGGAGCGGCGTGATCAGGATGCCGCCGGTCTCGGTCTGCCACCACGTGTCGACGATTGAGCAGCGCCGATCGCCGACCACGTTGTAGTACCATTCCCAGGCCTCCGGATTGATCGGCTCGCCGACCGACCCGAGCACGCGGAGCGAAGCCCGCGAGGTCTTCTTCACCGGGCCCTCGCCGCCGCCCATCAGCGAGCGGATCGCGGTCGGCGCGGTGTAGAAGATGTTGACCTTGTGCTTGTCGATCACCTCCCAGAACCGGGAGCTCGACGGGTAGGTCGGGATGCCCTCGAACATCAGCGTCGTCGCGCCGTTGGCGAGCGGCCCGTACACGATGTAGCTGTGGCCCGTGACCCAACCGACATCGGCCGTGCACCAGTAGACGTCACCCTCGCGGTAGTCGAACACGTACTGGTGGGTCATCGACGCGTAGACGAGGTAGCCGCCCGTGGTGTGCACCACGCCCTTCGGCTGACCGGTCGAGCCGGAGGTGTAGAGGATGAACAGCGGGTGCTCGGCCTCGACGGCCTCCGCGGGGCACTCGTCGGTCACCTGCTCGGCGGCCTCGTCGTAGTAGACGTCGCGGCCGGCCTCCATGGCGACGTTGCCGCCGGTGCGGCGCACCACGATGACATGGTCCACGAGATCCGCGTCCAGGCGCCTGATCGCCTCGTCGACATTGGCCTTCAGCGGCACCTTGCGGCCGCCGCGCAGTCCCTCGTCGGCGGTGATCACCATCTTCGAGCCGCAGCCCTGGATGCGGGAGGCGAGGGAGTCGGGCGAGAAGCCCCCGAACACGATGGCGTGGATCGCCCCGAGCCGCGCGCAGGCGAGCATCGCGTAGGCCGCCTCCGGGATCATCGGCAGGTAGAGCGTGACCCGATCGCCCTTGCCGACGCCGCGGTTGCGCAGGACGTTGGCCATCCGGCACACCTGCGCGTGCAGCTCCCGGTAGCTGATGTGCTTGGTCTCGTCCGGGTTGTCGCCTTCCCAGATGATCGCGGTCTGATCGCCGCGGGTTTCCAAGTGCCGGTCGATGCAATTGTAGGCGACGTTGGTGGTCCCGTCCTCGAACCACTTGATCGAGACCCGGCCGGGCTCGAAGCTCGTGTTCTTGACGCGGGTGTACGGCTTCATCCAATCGATGCGCTTGCCGTGCTCGCCCCAGAAGGCGTCCGGATCGGTAACCGACGCCTCGTACATCTGCCGATACTTTGCATCGTCGACGTGAGCGCCCTCACGCCATGCAGCCTGCACCTCGATGACTTTGCCTTCCATGGCGTTCCATCCCTGCTTGGTGCCCGATCGTATCGCGGCGAGCGCCGCGCAGCCAGGACTTCCAAAGTAACGTAGCCTACATTCTACGATGACGATATCATCACCGTTCCGCCCGCGCGGGTTCCAGATTCGCGAAATAAATTGGGCACAATGTAAGGGGCTGATTGAAGCTTCGGCGTTGCGCTGTCAAGCCGCGCGGACGGGGCGGAATGCCCGCTGCGGTTCCTGATTTTCGAATACTTCGAGAACATCGGCCATCGCCGCCCAGGGCGGTCCGGCGTCAGCCGTTCGCCGCCCGCCGAAGCGGCATGATGATCTCCACCAGCGTACCATCCTCGGGCCGCGCCGAGAGCTGAAGCCGGCCGCCATTGGCCTCCACGAGCGCGCGGGGCAGGGCGAGCCCATCCTCGACATCCTTCCCGGGCGCCGCCGCCCGAGCGGCCGCGCCGGCCCCCGTGTCGCGCACGCGCAGCGCGACGCCCGCCCGTTCCGCCGCGCCGGTGGACACGATGATCTGGCCGCCGGCCGCCGAGCGCCGGATCGCATCCTCGATCACCAGCTGGGCCGCCCGGCTGACGGAGCGCTCGTCGGCCTCCAGGTCGCCGAGATCGGCGGAGAAGCTTGTGCGCACGACGATGCGGCCGCGCGCCGCCTCGGCTTGGAGGCGGGCGACGCAGCTGGCCGCGACGTCGTTGAGATCGAGGGGGCGTGGCTCGAGCTGCAGGGAGCCGGCCTCCACCGCGGCGAGGTCGAGGAGCTTCCCGACGCGTTCCAGCATCGTCTCGCCGGACAGCTTGATCTCGGCGAGGCAGCCGCGATAGCGCGCGTCGCCGAGCGCTCCGAACGGCTCCTTCAGCATCGCGTCGGCCAGCGCGATCATCTCGGTCAGAGGCTCCCGGAACGCGTGGTCGAGCCGGGTCAGAGCGGTGCCGGAGCCGCCGCCGGCCGGGGCGGCATGATCCTCCTGGGCCTTGGGCATCGCCGGCGAAACCCGGTGAGCCCGATCCAGAAGGGCCACCCGGCGGCCATCGTCGCGCCGCGCCGTGACGTCGAGGGTCACGGGGGTGCCGGCGAGGGAGACCGGCCGCGATCCCTTCGCGTCCCCGCGCAGGAGGTCGGCGACCGCCAGCACGCTCTCGCGGTCGAACAGCGCGACGAAGCTGCCGCCGACGACTTCGCGGGGGGCACCCCCGAGCATGTCGGCGGCGGCGCGGTTGATCGCCACGATGCGCCCGACGCCGTCGAGGGTGACGATCCCCGTCTCCAGGGCGTCGAGGGCGGCTTCGGCGCCCGCCGCCCGCTCAGCCTGCGCCGCGCGGGCCAAGCGCTCGGCCGTGAGTGCGCCCGCCGCGTCGGCTTCGTCGAGCGGCCGCACGATCAGGCATGCGGCGGCCTCGCCTGCCCAGGTGCAGCGGCCGCTGAGCGCCTCGACCGGCCGGGCACTTCCGTCGGCCGTGGCCACGGCCATTCGACGGGCGGGCGGATCCGCCTCCTCGGAGGCCGTGAATCCCGGGAGCAATCCGCCGAGCCCGGCCCCGGTCAGGCTCGCCAGATCGGCGTGACCCGTCAGGGTGAGAAGCCTGTCATTCGCCGCGACGATCGCGCCGCCACGATGGACGAGCGCCGGCAGGGGCAGCCCGGCCAGCATGTCTGGAGCGGAGGCCGGCGCCGCGGCGCCCTGCGCCTCCGATCCAGAC
>CAXDNE010000195.1:0-14392 GCA_963990595.1 uncultured Methylobacterium sp. | reverse complement strand
CACGCCGACCGTCGCACGCGCCGTCGTCACGCCGGCTCCGGCGAACCGCGCCATCGACGCCGTCCAGGCCGGTGACCCTGTTTCGGAACTGCCTCGCCGCGGCCCTTCTGCTGGCCGCCGGCGCCCCGACCGCGTCCGCGCAGACCCAGCCGATCACGAGCCCCCACGACGCGCGATGCCGGAACGAGGCCCGCGATCGCGTCGTCACGGCGCCCAATCCCAAGGGGCTCACGCCCTACGGTCTCGGCGCGGAGATCTACCACGCCTGCATGCGGCGCCTCGGGGCCGAGACGGGCAGGCCGTCGCGCCGCTGAGCGTGACGATGGGCGATCCCCGACGGGGCGATGAGGCCGCCGCCGGTTCGTGCCGCATGCCGCTGTGTCGCCCGCAGGCTTCGGCCGGCGTGGTGGGCAAGTCCGGAAGCCCCACTGGCAAAGTCTTCGCGGAGAAGATCCAGGTATCGTCCGGCTGAGCCCGCCGGACTTAGTCGAGGTATGCGCACATCTTTGTGAGGTCCCCGTCCTGATTGTTGAAGGATCCGGGTTCTAGACACAGATTACGGGCGACCGATGCCGCTGCCTGAGGGCCGGTGCCGGGCTTGGACTGTGCGCCGGCCGGCGGCATTCGGATGCGCTTCGACTTGAAAGGAGGACGGACATGCGACTGAAGCTTGCAGGTGCGGCAATCCTCGCGCTCGGCACCCTGACCGCCACTGTCGGGACGGCCGAAGCCGCCCAGGGCTGCGGACCCGGATTCCACCGGGGCTATTACGGCTGGTGCAGGCCGAACTGGCGGCCCTACGCGTACCGCCCGGTCTATTACGCCCGGCCGGTGGTCTATGGCTGGCACCGTCCCTTGGCTTGGCGCCGCGTGGGCTGGCACCGTCCGTGGGGCTGGCGCCATGCTGCGTGGCGCTACCGCTGGTGAGGTCGCGGGCCGGCCGATGAGCGCCGGCCCCTATCGGCTTGGTGGCGCCTCCCCCGCGCGGGTCCGGCGCAGCGGGCCGGATCCGCGCTCCGGTCCGGGCGACCGCCGCAATTCGCGGCGGCGATCAGGGATGCGGGGACGCCGTCGTGTCGGCGCGGAAAGATCTGAGCGCGAGACGGCAGATGAGCGAGGCAAGACGGATCGTTGCGGCCATAATGTAGACGCCGCTGCCGATGAACAGCACGGCGCCGACGAAGATGTTCCCTGGACTATCGTATTGCAGCGATTCGTCGAGCGACATGAACATCACGTACGAGTGTGAGAACGCCGTCAGCCCAAACAGAGACCACGCTGTTATGATCGCGAATGAGACAAAGATCCAGATCTCGATTTCGCGCACGCTCCACCTCCTGGGTTTCCGATTTCATAGTCGCAATAATATTTCAAGTCCACAAAATTCAAGCTTTGGAAATTGAAATCGAATGAAAAAACTCAACCCGACCTCGTAGAGTGCAAGTCGTTTTTAGAAAATAAAGTGGTCCCATCGGGAACGGAGGCGGACGCCCGAGATTGCCTGCTCTGGACGCCGTCGAGGTCCGGAGGAGACGCCATGGTGAAGCGCGGTTTGACTTGCGGTCTGGCTGTCCTCGTGACGAGTTCTGCTTTCGCTCAAGGGGCTCCCGTGGCCGGCCAGCCCCAGGGTGGGCACCCCGTCATCGAACGGCAGCCGAATACCACCGGCAACAGCCGGGATGCGGTCATCGCGCCGGGCCGGACGGGTGCGAGCACCGTGACGACGGATTCGGCTGCCGGAGGCAATGCGAGCCATCCGGAGCGCCCGGTGCCGAACGGGAGCGCCGGTGGCGGAAGCGGGAGCCGCTGAGCGGTCAGATGCCGGCGGCCGCGGCGTGACCCTTCGGTCTTGAGCCCGCGATCGCCGCGTGGTCATCGGCAGGGCCGGGACAGCGCGCGCTCCAGCCCGGACCCGTATCGGCGGCCCTGAAGCGCGCCCTGCCTGGGGCGCGCTCCCACGCATCTGCGCCCGATCGCGCCCCGGCCGGCCGCCCTGCCGCCGCCGGGCCCGGACCGCGCGGGGACGTCCTGTTCCCCGGCCCCCCTCGCGGTCGCCGCCGAGTCCGGCGCGTACGATCCCTCGCCAGCCCGCCTTCGATGTCCGCGCGGCGTTCCGCGGCGGCGCCGGAGAGACCGCGCGCCGGGTCGAGCGGTGCGGCCGTGGCCGGACCACGCCGGACGTAATTTTCAAATCTAAAAGAATTTTATAAAGTCAAAGACAATTGAGAAAAGAAATCCCATTTTATTTGTAAAATGAAATCCGGAGCGATACGGTCAAGCTGCCGATCGAATGGCCGGCCAAACCTCTAAAACACTGCGGCAACAAGCTATTTCGGAACACTCCGAAGCTCGAACGCAGGCCATTGGGTTGACGCCGGTGCTTGGGCGCAGGTGGCGTCGGATGCGGGGATACGATGACCAATTTCAAGACGCTTTTGTTGTGCTCTTCAGCCCTCCTGATCTCAGGCGTCGGCGCGCAGGCGGCCGACCTTCCAACGACAAAGGCTGCCCCTGTCGAGTACGTCCGCGTCTGTAATGCGTATGGCGCCGGCTTCTTCTACATCCCGGGTGGTGACACCTGTATCCGTATCTCGGGCAGGGCCCGATATGACTTTCTCTACCAGAGCACCAAGGTCCGCACCGGTACCGGCGGCGACGTGACCGGCTATCTCGGCCTGCTGCGTCTGAATCTCGATGCGCGCACCCAGACCGATTACGGCACGCTGCGCGCGTTCCTGCGTCTCGACGTGGCCGACCGCAGCGGTCCGTTCCTCACCTCCGGATCCCGCCAGCGGGAGGGCCTGGCGTTCCCGGGCCTCGGCGCCGACGCCTTCAACCGTACCCAGACCTACGTCAATGCCGACAAGGCATTCATCCAGTTCGCCGGACTGACGGCCGGTCGCGCGGCTTCGTTCTTCGACTTCTACGCCCACGATTTCGAGCTGATCGGCGGCACGGCCGGCTCGGACACGTTCAGCACGAACCTGCTCGCCTACTCGGCGACGCTCGGCAACGGCTTCACCCTGACCGCCTCGATGGAGGATCCGACCTATCGCCGCTTCCCGGTCTTCGGCAGCGGTGGCGCGGTCGGCGCCTTCTCGGCGACCGGCGGCTTCGCCGGCTACAGCAACGGCTTCAACCCCTTCACCCCGGCCACCTACCTGGCCCCGATCGTGGTCGGGCCGGGCAACGTCGCCTTCGTCGACGTCACGCAGAAGGCCCGCATGCCGGACTTCGTCGGCGTGGCGCGCATCGATCAGGCGTGGGGCTCGGCGCAGCTGTCGGCGGCCGTCCACGAGATCAACGTCGGCGACGCCTCCAGCACGGTGGCGGGGGTGTCGACCGCGACGACCGGGCTCGGCATCTCGCCCACCGGCCGGGCGTCGAGCGCCTATGGCTGGGCGGTGCAGGGTGGCCTGAAGGTCAACCTGCCGTTCATCGCCACCGGCGACACCCTCTACCTCCAGGCGGCCTACGGCCAGGGCGCCCTGACCTATGCCGGCATCTCGAACTATACGGCTCCGTACGATGCCCTCGCGGCGGCCCCGGTGGGCGGCGGCTCGTTCCAGCAATACTATGCCGACGCCGTGCTGAACCCCACGACGGGGCGGCTGGAACTGTCGACCACCTTCTCGGCCGTGGCCTCGCTGCTCCATTACTGGACGCCGGCCTGGCGCTCGGCCTTCTTCGGGAGCTACGCGGAGATCGACTACAACGCGAAGGGCCGCAATGCCCTCGGCCTCCTGGGCTTCGGCTTCGCGCCCGCCGGGGCCAGCGCCGCCAACGCCCTGGCCTTCGCGACGAGCCCCGTGCTGCGCGGCAACAACCAGATCATCACCGGCGCGAGCCTGATCTGGACGCCGGTGAAGGATCTCGATATCGGCGTCGAGGGCGAGTACATCCGAACGGCCCTCAACAATGGAGTCACGCCGGACATCTCGAAGAATTCGCTGCGCTACGTGAATTCGCAAGATGCGGCTCAGGTCCGCTTCCGCGTGCAGCGCGACTTCTGAGGGCGCGCCCGCGCGCGATCTCCAAATTCGAGCGCTCTCTGCGGGCCCAGCCGACCGGCTGGGCCTCTTTTTATGCGCGCTTGCCACGCGCGACCGCCGTAAGTCATGCAGGTTCAGCAAATAAAACATATTTTTATTGCGGATAATTCCTGGGTCTATACAAGAGTACTTGCTGATCGGGGGCGCTTCTCGCCACTGATCGTGCGGATGCTTAGGTCTCAGATCCGGTAGGCTCGGGTACCAGGGCGTGCTTGATCTGACCCAAAGCTTCAGACCCATAAGACTTCGCCGACCGGGAAACCGGTCGGCTTTTTCATGTCTCGGTCTGCCCGCGCCCGATCGGCACCCCGTCGCCGACAGACCAAGGGTAGGCCCCGGAGGGCCCGTGCAGGCCCCTCTGGCCGGCTCTGCCCCGGCGGGGCCGCGCGGGCGGCAGGATCGGCGCTGACGGCCGCCCGGGACGCGCCGGGCGATCCGATCCGTGACCCAGAGGGGCCGGAGCTCCGCTCAAGCAAAGATCAGAATTGAAAGCGGATTTTAGAAATGCAATTTCGTCTACAAACGAAAACATTATTCCGCAATAAAATGTTGTATTTAAACAACGCTGGCAGCAATGTTTAATCCCGTCGCTGAAGCGCGACAGCGAGAACAGAGAACACGCCATGAAAAACTTTGTCCTGGCCTGCTCGATGGGCGCCATTCTGATGTCGGGCACTGCGTATGCCCAGGATACACAGGCGACCATCGACCCCAGCCTGATCATCCGCACGCATGGCAGCGGCCTCGACGCCGAGTCCTACGCGCAGGGCAACGACCATTCCGGCGGCATGTGGGAGGGAGCGACGGGCTACAGCGGGTCCCTGCAGCAGCCTGCCGATGTCGGGACCGTGCCGGCCAACCGGGCGTGGAGCCGCCTGAACACCCGCGCCCGGCGGCACCGCGCGCCGTCCTACTGAGGATCCCGAGCGGTTCGGCGCCTGCCCCCCCGATGACGGGCCGGCGCCGAACGCTGCCGCGATCCGGGCTCTCGGGGGGGCGCGGCGTCCGGATCGGCCCGTCCCTCCGGGCGCCGATCCCTCACGGGCCCGGCTCCCCGGCCCCCGCAGCGCATGCGCGGCGCTCCCGCCCCCCGGGTCGCGTTCAGGGGCCGGCGAGGGCGAGCAGCTCCCGGTTCGTGCTCTCCCCGGCGGCGGGGGGCCAGCGCAGCGTGGCGCAGCAGCCGGTCGCGGGACTGGAAATGTCGAAATCGGCGCTGTGCAGCCGCGCGATCGAATCGACCAAGCTGAGGCCGATCCCGAAGCCGCTCTTGTCGGTCTTGAGGGCGCCGCGCCGATACCGCGCCCGGACGGCATTCAACTCTTCGGTCGGGATCCCGCAGCCGGTATCGGTCACGCGGATGCCGGGCGGGTTCCGCAGCAGCGTGACCCGGACCTCGCCGCCGGGCGGGGTGAACTTCAGGGCGTTGTCGATGAGGTTCGACACGGCCTCGAAGATCAGGCTCCGGTCGCCCTCGACCTCGCAGGCCTCCTCCGACCGCTCCCAAGACAGCCGGATCTCGCCCTCGGCCGCCGGCGGTTCGTAATACTCCACGGCGTCGTCGAGCAGGCGAACCAGGTCGACCCGGGTGAACCCGGAGCGGCGCAGGCGGTCCTCCATCTCCGAGATGCGCAGGAGGGCCGAGAACCGGATGACGATGTTCTTGACCTCGGTCAGGACATCCTCGTTGCAGGCGCGGAACGCCTCGACGCTGTCCGCCTTGCGCAGCGACCGCTCCAGCGTGCCGACCACCCGGGTGAGCGGCGTCCGCAGGTCGTGGGCGATGTTCTCGTTGACCCCCTTGATCTCGAGCATCAGCCGTTCGAGCTGGTCGAGCATGTCGTTCACCACGCGGGTGAGATGCGCGAGGTCCGCCGAGACGCCGCGCGTCGGCAGCCGCTCGCTCAGGTCGCCGCGCATGATGCGAACCACCGCCGAGGTGATCGCGTCGTTCTGACGGAGCGACCCGACGCCGAAGATCACGGCGCCGATCAGGCCGATGACGATGGTCGCGGCCATGCCCCAGGAGAACGTCTCGACGAGGGCGTTCTCGAGGGACTGGAGATCCTTGGCCGAGCGGCTGACCAGGACGTATTCGCCGCTCGGGAGCTGCGTGAGCTGGCTGAACAGCGTCCGCGTCCCGCGCTCGGTCTGCTGCGTCAGGACGAAGGGATGCCCGACCGGGGACGCCGCCGGATAGGGGATCGGTGCGCCGGCCCGCCGCGCGTGGTCCGGCCCGAACAGCACGAGGGGCCGCCCGCCTTCGGCGAAATCCTCCGAGGCGTCGATCCGCTCGCGCAGGGCCCGGGGCGGGAGGCTCAGGAGGTGCTTCGACTCCCACTCCACCCACTCGAAGGCGGCCTTGCGGCCGTAGCTGCGCGTGTCGACGTACAGGAAGCCCGACAGGGCGAGCGAGGCACCCCCGAAGGTCGCGAAGAACAGGCTTGCGACCCGGAAGCCGCTCGTGCGCCGGACCTCAAGAAGTCGCACGGAGGATGAAGCCCGTGTTGCGCACCGTGTGAATGCGCGGATTCAGCCCGTCGGGATCGAGCTTCTTGCGGATCTTGCCGATATGCACGTCGATGACGCTCGATTGGTGGTTGAAGCTGTAACCCCAGACCGATTCGAAGATCATCTTCCGGCTCACCAGCACGCCGGCGTTCTGCATCAGGAACTCGATGATGGCGAATTCCTTGGGCAGCAGCTCGACCGGCCGGCCGGCGCAGTAGAGGACGCGCTCGATCAGGTCGAGCCGCAGGTCGCCGACCTGGAGCTCGTTCACCGCCTCGGCGGCCATCTTGCGCCGGGCCAGCGCGTCGACGCGGGCGGTCAGCTCGATGAACTCGAACGGCTTGGCCAGATAATCGTCGCCGCCCGCGCGCAGGCCGTCGACGCGCTCGTTGACGGCCGACAGGGCGCTGAGAATCAGCACCGGCGTCGAAACCTTCGCGGCCCGCAGCTTCGTGAGCAGGGACAGCCCGTCGATCTCCGGCAGCATGCGATCCAGGATGATCACATCGAAGTTACCTTCCATCGCCTTGCGTAGTCCGGTCGTCCCGCTCGGGGCCTCGTCAACCTGAAAACCGTATTCCGTGAGCGCCGATCCGATCTCGGCGGCGACGCGCCGATCGTCCTCGACGACCAATACGCTGGCCATTCTTTTCTCCTTTTTATTTTGTATTCGCCCGCTCGGCCCGGCACCCCGCGATTCGGCTGAGGCGCCGGACATATCCCCTTCGGACTCGCTGTCAAATGGCGGTCGGTCGCGGCCGGCGGCATGCGTCATTTGGTCGGCGAAGCTTACAGGATGGGTGGGGGATTGAACCATGCGCATCACTCCGCGCTCGCCTGCTCGGAGAGCTTGGCTACCGGAGGCCGTGCGGCGGTATTGCCCCTTGGTACGACCCGGCTGCCGTCCCGCAGGTCCGCGGGCGGGTTGAGAACGACCGCCTCGCCGCCCGTGAGGCCGCTGCGCAGCTCAAGCCGGGTGCCGAGATCACGCGCAATCGTGATCGGCCGGAGCCGGATCGTGTCGTCGGGCCCGACGACGGCGACGTGCGTTCCCGCCGCGTCGAAGATCAGCGCCTCGGAGGGGACGGTCACGCGGGGATGCGTGCGCGGCACCGCGAAGGTGACGGCGACGTAGAGGCCGGGCCGCAGGACGCCGTCCGGGTTCTTCACGTCGACCTCGGTGTCGAGGGTTCGCACGGAGGAGCGCAACGCGACGGAACTGCGCGACACGGTGCCGTCGAACGCGCGGTCCGGCATCTGGGCCACGCGCACGCGGGCCTCGACGCCGTCGTGGATGCCCACCGCCGCCGATTGCGGCACCTGGACCGAGACGCGCAGGACCTCCGAGCTCTCGATCGAGAAGAGCGGCGTCCCGCTGCCGGAATCGGCGTGCACCAAGTCGCCGACATCGACCATGCGGGCGACCACGACGCCGTCGAAGGGGGCCACGACGTTCTCGAACGTGGTCAGCGTCCGGAGCCGGTCGACGGTGGCGTGCTGGGCGGTGATGTTCGCCTCGGCGACCTTCACCTTCGCCTCGGCGGCGGTCAGGGCCGCGGTGGCGGTCAGCATGCCCGCGCGGCTCTGGTCGGCATTCTGCTTCGAGGCCCAGCCCTGGCCGGCGAGCGTCGAGGTCCGGGCATCGGTGGCGTTGGCCAGCGTGACGTTGGCCTTCGCCTGCTCGACATCCGCGTGGGCGACGGCGAGCTGGGCCTGGAGCTGGCCGAGCTGCGCCTCGGCCTGGCGCGCCTGCTGGTCGAGGTCGGGGGCGGCGATGCGCACGAGAAGGTCGCCCTTCTTCACGCGCGAGCCGATATCCACCCGGCGCTCGGCGATGTAGCCGGTGGCGCGCGCGAAGATGTCGGCATGGTCGAAGGCCTCGGTCTGACCCGGCAGCGTCAGGGTCATCGGCGCGCCGTCCTCGGTGGCGGACGTCGTGCGCACCGCCGGGGCGAAGGTGACCGCCTCGGCCTGCGTCTCCAGCGAGGCCTGGTAGGTCTGCCAATGGTGCCAGCCTCCGAGGCCGAGGGCGCTGCCCAGCGCCAGGAAGGCCACCAGGAAGGGCCGTTTGCGCGGCGGCGGCAGCTCGGCCTGCGCCAGGGCCTCCCCGGCCCCGTCCTGGCGCAGGGGGTCGATCTCGACCGCGTGGCGATGCGCCCGCTCGGCCGCCGCGTGGGTGTCGGACTCGTAGGCGTCGAGATCTACGCGCATCAGTAATCCTCGAGGGGCTTGATCGGGTTGCGCCGGAGCAGCGTGTAGAGGAGCGGGACGAAGAGCAGCGTCGAGAGCGTGCCCATGCCGATCCCGCCCATCACCGCGCGGGCGAGGGCGGCGTTCTGCTCGGCGCCCTCGCCCGAGCCGATCGCCATCGGGATCAGGCCGAGGAACATCGCCGAGGCGGTCATCAGAACCGGCCGCAGCCGGGTATGGCCGGCCATCAGGGCGGCCTCGCGCGCGGAGCAGCCCGTGGCCTCCCGGTGCTCCTTGGCGAAGGTCACGAGCAGGATCGAGTTGGCGCTCGCCACGCCCACCGACATGATCGCCCCGAACAGCGCCGGGATCGAGAAGGCCGTGCCGGTGATGAACAGGCTCATCACGATGCCGCAGAAGGCCAGCGGCAGCGCGGCGATGACCACGAAGGGATCGACCCAGGTCTGATAATTCAGGACGAGCAGCAGGTAGACCGCCACCAGCGCGATCCCGAGCCCGATCTCGATATGCGAGAAGGCGCTCTCCATGCTCTCGATCTGGCCGCGGACCAGGATCTTGTCCGGGGCCGGAAGCCGGGCCTGCGCGTCGGCGACGATCCGGTCCACGGCGTTGCGCACGCTGCCGAGATCGGCGTTCTGGACGTTGGCGAGGATGTCGAAGGTCGGCTGCTGGTTGACGTGATTGATCACCGTCTGCTCCGGCTGCCGCTGCATCGTGGCGATGTTCGACAGCAGGATCGGAATGCCGGGCTGGTCATGCGCGGTCGCATGCACGGAGACCGGCGTGTTCATCAGCTGATCGATGTCGGCGTTGCGCCATTCCGGCGTCTGGACCCAGAGCTGATAGGGCATCCCGGATTTCGGATCGGCCCAGAAGTTCGGGCTGACCTGGAAGGAGCCCGACAGCGAGACGTTGAGGTTCTGGGCGATCGACTGCTCGCTGACGCCCATCTCCGAGGCCAGCCTGCGGTCGACATTCACGTACATCTGCGGCGCGTCGACGATCTGGTGCAGGTGGACATCGACGGCGCCCCTGACGGCCGCGATGCGGCGGACGAGGTCGCGCGCGACGGCGAGGTCCTCGGCATCGTGGCGTCCGGACACCTGCACGTCGATCTGCGCGATGGTCCCGAAATTCAGGATCTGCGTGATGATGTCGGAGGGCTGGAAGTAGAAGATGTCGTCCGGGAAGGCTTCGTGCAGGACCCGGCGCAGGCGCCGCTCGTAGAACGAGATCGGCTTGTGCTCGCCCTTCAGGTTGATCAGCATCTGCCCGTCATTGTAGGCGACGAACGACGCGTCCATGAAGGCGAAGTTGTAGTTCGAGGCCGGCAGGCCGATATTGTCGAGGATCAGGCCGAGTTCGTCCTTCGGGACGACCTGCCGGACGACGTCCTCGACCTGCGCGAAGGTCTTTTCCGCCTGCTCGATCCGCTGGCCCGGGCGGGTGCGGATGTGCAGCGTCATCTGGCTGGATTCGATCTGCGGGAAATAATCCTGGCCCACGAAGGGAAAGATCGCCGCGGCCAGTGCGAAGACGGTGAGCACGCCGCACAGGGCGCGGGCCGGATGGCCGAGCACGGCCGAGAGGAGCCCGACATAGCCGGCGTGGAACCGCGCGAAGCCCCGCTCGAAGGCAGCCCGGAAGGCGAGGGCGCCGCGCACCGGATACCGCAGCCCCCAGAGGAGCGGGCGCGCCGCGAGGCCGAGCAGCCGACCGAGGAGCGCGCGGCGCCGCGGCGGCGCCGACCCGTCGGGCTCAGGATCCGAGCCGCCGTGGTGCCGGGCGTATTCCGGGGCGACGAGGACGTCGATGAGGATCGCCACCAGCGTTCGCGACAGCAGGTAGGAGGTCAGCATCGCGAAGACCACCGCCTCGGCCTGCGGGACGAACAGGTAGCGGGGCGCGTCGGTGAGGAAGAAGACCGCCGAGAAGGCCGAGCAGATCGCCAGCGTGGAGATCAGCGCCGGCTTGGCGATCCCGGCCACGCCCTCGACCACCGAGCGCCGGAACGGGAAGCCCTCCTCGAACATCCGGTAGGTGTTCTCGATGGCCACCGTCGCGTCATCCACCAGGATGCCGACGGCCAGCGCGAGGCCGCCCAAGGTCATCACGTTGATGGTCTGGCCCAGGGCGACCAGGATCGACAGCGAGGTCAGGATGCAGAGCGGGATCGAGACGAGCACCACGATGGTCGAGCGCCAGGAGCCCAGGAACAGCAGGATCGCGAGGCCGGTGAGGCCGGCCGCGATCACCGCCTCGCGCACCACGTCGGAGATGGCGTCCGAGACGAAGACCGACTGATCGAACAGCGGCGTGATCGTCATGCCCTTCGGCGCGGCGGCGTGGATGTCGGGCAGGGCGGCCTTGACGGCGTTCACGACGTCCAGGGTCGAGGCCGCGCCGTTCTTCAGCACCTGCAGGAGGACGGAGTGGTGGCCGTCGGCGCGCACGACGTTGATCTGCGGCGGCGAACCGTCCCGCACATGGGCGACATCGCGCAGCAGGACCGGCTGGTTGTTCTCGACCTTGATCGGGATGCGGTTGAGCTGATCGACGAGCTGCGGGCTCGAATTCAGTCGCACCGTGTATTGTTGCATCCCGATCTTCGCGAGACCGGACGGCACCACGAGGTTCTGCTTGAGGACCGCGTTCAGGACGTCCAGCGGCGTCATGCCGATCGCGCGCAGCTTGGCGGGATCGAGATCGACCATCACCTGACGCGGCGCGCCGCCGTAGGGGGAGGGCAGCGTGGAGCCCGGCACCTCGGCCAGCCGCCGGCGGGTCCGGTACTGCGCGTAATCGAAGACCTTGGTGAGCGGCAGCTTGGACGACGACAGGGCCATCTGGATGACGGGCACCGACGAGGCGGAGAAGCGCATGATGACCGGGGGCTGCACGCCCGGCGGCATGCGCGAGCGGATCGCGTTCATGGCGGAATCGACCTGGGTCATCGCCAGATCGATGCTCACCGCGGAATCGAAGTAGATCCGCTCGGTCACGGTGCCCTGGATCGACGTGGATTCGATCCGCCGGATGTTGTTCACGTTGCTCGACAGCGAGAACTCGCTGTAGTTCGTGATGCGCTGGACCATGTCGGTGGCATCGAGACCGTTATAGGTCCAGACCACTACGACCACCGGGATGTCGACGGCGGGCAGAACATCTTTCGGTGCCACCGCGATGGAGCCGACGCCTGCCAGAAACATCAGGATGGCAAGAACATAGAAGCTCTTGCGAAACTTCAGGGCGAACCGGACGAGTTCCATTCGACCAACAAGGCTTCACACCTCGCTCCTGTGAGCCTCGCGCGCCGGAGCGCCACGCGGATATCGGCAGGAGCAGGCAACATGTGCGGGAAGTGCAGGGCGAAAGCCCCGCTTCCGAAGCATATAATCGCTCTCGATCGACTTTCGAATGAATTCGCCATCACATTCGAAAAGATATTTTATGAACTAAAAATCGCTTCGTCTCTCTAAAGTCGATCGTCAGCAACGCCGCGTGCGTCCCGTGCCGCGCATCGGCTGAACACCCTGCGATTTAAATCTCTTAAAACGATTTTCAAAAAATACTACTTCTTTGCAATATGAAGACCAATTTCGTTGCAATCGGCCGGCACCAGGTAAATCTGTCCCTGAGCAGAGAAGAGGGCGCCATCTCACCGCCACTCGGTGATGGGCTGCTCACAGCGAGGGCGCAAGACCCGAGAGCACAGGCAGGTCTTGCGCGGGTTGAAGTCAGAGCCTGTCGATTGCCCAAGAAACGAGAGAGGTCGGAAGACAGCCCGTGCCGTACCTCCACTGAGACGGGCTGGGAGCCGCACGACCATGCGCCCCGGAACTCGAACCCGACCTCTGAAGACCTGCGCCTTCGGGGTCGGTCTCCATCGCGCCGCCTCGCGTCGGTGCGTCCGGACGCGTGCGCGCCGGGACGGTCACGGCGCTCACGGCTCGGGCGCCGCTCGGACTCTGGGCGCCGCTCGGGCTTTGGGCGCAGCCGCCTCGGGCTCTGGCGGCGCGCGAACCCGCCGATCGGCGGCCGGGCCCGCACGGTCACGAATGTCCGCTTGTCAGGATCATGTCTGCAATGTTCACGAAGCGTCGCCGCGTTCTGATCACCGCCGCCCTTCTGTCCCGCCTCATCGGCCCCGCCTTCTCCGAGAGCGAGATGCCTGCGGGCGGGGCGTTCATGAACAGCTACACCGCGGATCCCTATTTCGATCCGCGGTCCCAGTACTCCCAGACCCATTCCCTCGGGGATGTGGGAGGGCAGCCCATGCTGGCGGAACCCTTGGGCGGCCGGGCGCCCTGCCGCCTGTTCGACAAGCCCTGCGCCGATCGCTTCGAGCGCGACCGCCAGCATGCCTATCCGTAGGAGTTCCGGCGGCAGTGGCGCGGCGCGTGGGGGCGGTCCACGCGGTCCCGAATCCCCGACCGACGTTCCCGCCGGGCGCGGGAGGGTGATTTCTTAAGGGTGCGGCCGCATCCTCGGCGGCTCAACGTTGTTGCGAGCGTCCGACCCGGACGGCGGAGCGCCTGCCATGGTCATCCTGAGCGTCCTCTGTCTCGCCTCGGGTGCGGTGCTCGCCGGCTCGGCCCCGCGGCGCTCGGTTCAGCGCGCCGCCCTGGAGAGCACCGGTGGCGGCCTGATCGTGCTCGGCCTCGTCATCATCGGCGCGGGGCTGCCCCTGTTCCGATAGAGGATTCTCCCGGGGGCGAGGGGGGGGCTGCGGCCGCGCGGCGCCGATCAGCGGTCGCGCGTCTCCGCGAGGGCGCGGACCGCCGCGACATCGGACTGGACCTGATCCAGCGCGCTGCGAACCCGCTCCAGGGCGGTGGAGACTCTCTCGATCGCGAGGGGATCGGCGGTCTCGCGCGTCTCGCCCTGGCAGAAACTGTCGAGCAGGTAGGGCATCATCTTGCCGTGGAGCGCCGCGTAGGCTCCGGGACTGGACAGTTCGTAGACGACCGCGAGCGCGTGATAGGCCTGAACGAGAACCTCGATCGCGATGTCCGCACTGTGCGCGACCCGGTCTCCATCATCGCTGCCCATCATCGCGCTTGTGGTCTTATGGCTGCCCCTATTTCGGGTAGCATGGTCGGTGAAGACTGTCTATATATTCATAAATGGCATTGATCGTGCTGGATCGCGGGTGCTATATCAATCACGAGCCATGTCTTGACTGCAATGCGAGGCTATTGCCGGACGCGTTCAAGTCGTCGGATGGCCGCGAAGATGGCTCGCGGGTCGAGCCATCCTGGATATCTTGTCCTCAACCTCCGCGAGGACAGTGTTCACAAGGTGATTGGCGCCCTCGACCGTGTCGGCCGCGAGAGTTCCGCCCCGGTTCGTTTCCTGGATGATGCGGAAATTGTCCGCGACAAACCCGCGGATCTTCTGCTGAAGATTGCTGAACTCACCCGGATGCGCCGTTTCTTAGAGCAGTGCCAGGGCCAGATAGGCGCGGCCGACCATGTCGAGGGCCCAAGTCCGCACTCGTCTCGGCATGCGCTGTTGCTGTCGGCGGCACGGCGGCTGAGAGTTCCGTCAAGCAGGTTTTACACGATCTAGTGCACTGACTCAGACGGATGGTTCAGGGGATCGGCCGACGGCTTCGAGGA
>CAXDNE010000194.1:0-14417 GCA_963990595.1 uncultured Methylobacterium sp. | reverse complement strand
GGATCTGGCCATCATGCTGCGCACCATCCCGGCCGTGCTCGCCCAGCGCGGCAGCCGCTGAGTCGGGCGCACGCGGCGACCGGTCGCGTCGGCGGCGATAATCACGGCCGCGATGGCGCGGATTGCAGATTCGGTCTACTTGTCGACTTGGGCTGGAGTGAGAATGCACTGCAATGAAGGGGCTGCTGCTGAACGCGCTACTCGGTCTCGGCTTGGGACGCTTCGGTTCGGTGAGGTGGCTTCTGCTGTTTCTGCCGGTCGTGGCAGCCGAACTCGCCTACAGCGCATATGTCTATCAACTCGGCCTCAACTCGGGCCTCGTGCGACGCAGCATGGCGCTCCTGATTTGCATCCAACTCGGCTTCCTTCTCGGCGCCCTCATGCGCCCCATGCGTGGCGAGCATTGAGGAACCGATCGGACAGGGCCGCGAACCTCACAAAGTTTCGGAGCGCCGCAGCCTGGATAGTCCGCCTATTGCTGGCCGGCTTCGTGACACTGCCGAAGGTTTATCGGCTTCCAGAGCGGCTTCGGCACTGGAGCTTGCGCCTCATCAAGCACTGTCGGACCGTGCAGGCCAGATACGCCTGAACTGGGAGGCGTATCGACGCTCGCCCCGGACGGAGCTTCATCATGGTGCAGAGATTGTTGCAGCGTCTCGGCGGGCCTCGATGCGACGGATTGCGGTTCAAACCCGTCCTCGTACATTAGCGGAGCCGTGCGACATAGGCGCCAAAATTCAACGAGTCCCACAATGAAAGCAGCCAGGATCACAGCAACCCAGTGCATGACCGTGAACTCTCAAAGTCATAAGCCCATATGTCTGCGGTTTGCAGCTTAACCTTCTCTACCGATGAGCCCACGTCCAGGGCCCATAGCTCTCGATGTAGTGCCCGCAGGTCTCGATGTCAGTGGGAGACCGCACGAATTTTTTTCCAGGTGAGCCGTTTCGAGCGCGGCCTCCTGCCGACAGCTCCGCAGGCCGACGGCGGCGACCTGGAAGGTCGCCTTGAAAGCAGATGACAGGTTCAGGATCTGCAGCTTGGAACTGCCGCAGGGTTGTAACCACCCGCGTGCTGTCCGGAGGCCGGTCGATGTCGCCGCCGAGGAAGACGGGACGGCGCGGCCTTGGATGTCGCCGATGGCGTCGGTCAGCCGGCTGTCTGCTGCTCGGATCCGAACAAATTGAGCGTTCCGCGAGACGTGCTCCTCACGTGGGCCGTGCACACTGCTCCCATAGAGCCGCGAGCACCCGTGATGATCGAACGCCGAGCAGAACCTCGCACGTACCTGACGGACGTCACCGGCAGGATCCTGATCGACGAGCACAGGACCGTGCCCTGCATCATCTCCGACCGCTCGGCCGGCGGCGTCCGGGTGACGCTGCCGAGCACCGAGGATGTGCCGGATGCGTTTGTCCTCACGGTGGACAGCACCGGGGAGACACTCATCTGCCGGGCCGCGTGGCGGAAACCCGACCAGATCGGCTGCACTGCCGACGCGCATGTCAGCGTGGGGATTCCGCGATCGTTACTCCGACGCCAGTTGGCGATGGCCTGATCCATCGGCCTCACTCCGCCGTCCGCATCGGCGCCAGACCGCTTGGCACGCCGAGCCGCCGCGTCGCGACGACCGGTTCGGAGCGGGCCTTGCGCGTCAGCCGGTGGCGGAAGCCTGGGGACGCCTAGTCGTCGGTGGCGCGGCCCTCGCTGCGCGCGGCGGCGGGGCGGTTCCGGCGCGAGGCGATGCAGTGATGAGGCTCGTATGCGCCAGTCAGCGGACCGGGGCGGCTTGGCTGAGGCGCGCAACCCAACGCGGCTCGCGATCAACAGCATGCACCATGGCGAAAACGACGCCGACAAATACGCAGATCGCGGATGCCGAGATCAACACCCCATCGATGTGGTCGGGCTTTCTCTCATGTGCTCGGATCACGATCCACACCATCGCGACGAGGATCGCGATGGCGCCCAGAAAGGCCAGAACGACCGGCATGCACACCTCTTGCTCATGCAACAGACCGGAGGCGGTGAGGTTCTGGTCTGCATCCTGACCGAACCGACTGAGTGACTGCCTCTCGCCACCGTCCCGGCGCGCGGCGGCATGAACACCTCAGTCCGTGGTCCCGCGCATCGTCGTCCTGTCGTAGAAGTTCGATCCCTTAGCCATGCCGGCTTTCGCCGCGACGCGTTTTTCGGCCGATCGCATCGAATCGGACAGCTGAAGGAGTCCGATCATCATGAACAAAACAGCGCATATGCGGAACACAACGTAAAGAGCTTCTCCGATTATTTCCGCGTGCTGTCGCTCAGATGTCATAATGACGTATCCGACCAGCGAAAAAATGGCGGCAGCAAACGTTGGGATCACATAGTCTGTCTGACTCAGGACGCCCCCCGTACGAAGAAACTCAAATTACTTCAGATCGCCGGTTCCATTTTTGACGATAGTCAAAAATGGAACCGCCGATCTCACCGTCGCAAGGCAGGCTCCCTCTTCGCAGGGCTTGCGCCGGGAGCTGCGCCATGAACGTGCGTCGCACGACCATCTGGTCATCTTCCGGGGCCGCCAGCGCGATCGCCGCCCGGCTGATCCTTAGCGAGGTGCCGGACACGATCATCGCCCGGTGCGAGACCGGCACCGAAGACGCGGATCATAACCGCTTCGCGGCGGACGCGATGGGGTGGCTCAACGCATCGGTCACGGTGCTCCGACCCGCCCAGTTCGAGTCCGTGGCGGAGGTGTGGCGACGCGAGCGTGCGGTATCCGAGCCGAGCCCGTCTTATTGAAGGGAATCTGGCTCCGGGAGCGTCGAACGTCCCGCATCAAGCAAATCGCGGACTTTCTGCGCCGCGATCAAAATGACGTCCGGACATGCCACATCGTCAGGGTTTTCGGCCACAAAGCTCTGCATCGCTTCTGCAAGTCGCTCTTCGATCTCATCCATGAAGGCAAGCCCGCTCAGCCCCACGTACCGCAGATGGGCTTCCGCCAGCATCAGATACGCTGCGCTTGCGAGGAGAAAGGCAATCCCGTTCGCATCCTGTGCTACGGCGGAAGACAAACGGTCTTCGACATTTTGATCGTCCGGCAATTCGTCCGCCATTCATGTCCGAATCGTATCCAATTTACCGATCGCAACGTTGCAGATGCAGTAAGGCGCACAAGACTTCAGACTGCGTACTATCATTCGCAACCACGGCTCAGTACTCGGTATGCACAGGAATCCATTTCGAATGTGCGGTCTTTGATCGCCGTTCCGTCGCTCCTGACGGCGTGCGCCGCCCTCGCGACGGGAGGCGCCTGTGGCTGAAGCTTTCGCCGCCGCTGACTTGGTCGACTGCGCCGAGCGCGAGATCTGCCAGCGGCAACGCGCCTGACCTCGATGGGTCGAAGCCGGTCGAGTGCCGCGATCGGGCGCAGTTCATGGATAACGGCCCAGGCTGGTAGGCGCGCGACCGCATCCACTTCGACAACCAGCCGCTCCTCGTTCGTGAGAAATGCGGGCGCTGGTGGCTTCGCTGGATGCCGAGTTCGCGCGCTGGAGCACGGGCGAGCGTCGAACCCGGGGCTCAAAACGTCAAACCCGCCAAAAGGCGGGTTCGGTCAAACGAATGAAAACTGAGAGTTGAATGGTAGCGAGGGAGGGATTTGAACCCCCGACACAAGGATTATGATTCCTCTGCTCTAACCAGCTGAGCTACCCCGCCCCAAGCCGCGCGCGCCCCGGGGGGCGATGCGTGCAGTGGCGGCGGTATAGGAAGGCAGGGCACACGGTGTCAACGGTCCCGTGCATGCAAAACGCGCCCGCTTGCACGCGCGATGCGGTTTCCCGCCGCGGTGGCCGCGACGGAGTCGTGCGGCTGTCACGGAAGGCGGGAGGAAGCGGGGGCCATTGCCATGTTCGGCCGAGATGAAGCCGCTATGGTACGCGCCAGTCCCCGACCGGGGCCGGAGACTCGGAGCATTCGATGACTCGTCGCGCCAGCACCCGTCTCGCCGTCCTGCTCGCCCTCGCGGCGCCGTTCATGGCTTCCCCGGCCTTCGCGGCAGGCGCGGGCTCCACCTACCGCGCCGCTCTCACCGGCGGCAGCGAGGTGCCGGCGACCCAGTCGAAGGGCACCGGCGAGGTCACCGCGACCTTCGACCCGGCCACCAAGCGCCTGAGCTGGACGGGCACATACAACGGCCTCACCGGCCCGGTGACGGCAGCGCATTTCCACGGTCCGGCCAAGGCCGGGGAGAATGCCGGCGTGCTGGTGCCGGTGACGGCGACCAGCAGCCCGTTCACCGGCGAGGCGACCCTGGACGACGCCAAGGCCGCCGACCTCGAGGCCGGACGGCTCTACTTCAACATCCACACCGCCGCGAATCCGAAGGGCGAGATCCGCGGCCAGCTGGAGCCGGCGCGCTGATCGCGCGCGACAGGAGCCTCGACGCGCGCCGGCGCGCCCGGTAGGCGGGACCGACCCACCTGCCGGAGCTTTCGATGAAGCAGACCGAGGCCATCATCGCCTGGACGCCCGTCCGCTGGGCGGAGCTGAAACCGGAAACCGCGGGGCAGGTCGTCGTCCTGACCGGCCCGGACGCCGCCGGGGCGGCGAAGCGCTACATGATGCGCGCTGGCGCCAGCTCGTCCGCGCTGGCCACGCTGTCCGAGGAAGCGCGCATCGCCCGCCTGTTCATCGATTTCCAGACGCTCGTGGTGCGCGACGGCATCGACCCGCAGGTGGCGCACCGCGCCTTCCTGGCCATCGACGAGTACCGGTTCCGCATCGCGCCCGATACCGAGGGCGCCGAGTTCGAGGACCCGCCCGAGGAGGATTAGCCGACGGCCGCGCTGGGGCACCGCGAACGCAACGGCCGCGCTCGCGCAAGCGTGAGAATAAAGAATTCACTTGCGCCGACCGGCGCCCTATCTCGGTTCGGCGTCCTGACATCCCGGAGGTCGGCCATGTCCGTATCCCGTCGTGCCGTCATCGCCGCGGCAGCGCTCGCGCCGCTCGCCCCCCGTTTCAGCCGCGCGGCCGAACCGCTGATCCGTCGACCGATTCCGTCGACCGGAGAGATGCTGCCGGCGATCGGCATCGGCACGTCGCGGCGCTACGAGGTCGAGCCGACGCCCGACAAGGTCGCGCCGCTCAAGGAAGCGGTCGAGACCTTCGTCTCCCTGGGCGGCTCGGTCATCGACACCGCCCCGAGCTACGGCACCGCCGAGGACGTGCTCGGGGCGATCCTGGCCGAGCCCGGCCTGCGCCAGAAGATCTTCCTCGCCAGCAAGGTCGACACGACCGGCCGCGCGGAGACGCTCGCGGAGTTCGAGCGGTCGCTGAAGCGGATGAAGGTGGACACGCTCGATCTCGTGGCGGTCCACAACCTGATCGACGTGACCGACAATCTCGCGGTCCTGCGCGATCTGAAGAGCCGCAAGCGCATCCGCTACGTCGGCGTCACGGTCTGGCGCGACAACCAGCTGGAGGCTCTGGAGGCCGTGATGAAGCGCGAGCGCCTCGACTTCATCCAGGTGAACTACGCCATCGACAACCGCGCCGCCGCCGAGCGCGTGATCCCGCTCGCCGCCGACCGCGGCGTGGCGGTGATGACCAACGTGCCCTTCGGCCGCGACCGCCTGTTCAAGGCGGTGCAGGGCAAGGAACTGCCCGCCGTCGCCAAGGACCTCGGCTGCGCGAGCTGGCCGCAGTTCTTTCTCAAATACGTCCTCGGCAATCCGGCCGTGACCTGCCCGATCCCCGGCATGGCGAAGGCCGCCTATGTCGAGGACAACCTCGGCGCCGCCCGGGGCCGGCTTCCGGATCCCGCCCAACGCAAGCAGATGGAGGCCTTCATCGATGCGGTCTGATCACACCACGCGCCGCACGGCGCTCGCCCTGGCGGCCGGATTGTCGCTGGTCGCCGCGCTTCCGGCCTGGGCGCAGGACGGCGCGAAGAAGATCCGGATCGCGGTGATCGGGGCCGGCAATATCGGCGGCACGATCGGGACCCTCTGGGTCAAGGACGGCCACGAGGTGATGTTCGCCTCGCGCCACCCGGAGCAATTGGCCGCGATGGTCTCGGAACTCGGGTCCAAGGCGAAGGCCGGCACGCCCGAGGAGGCGGTCAGGTTCGGCGATGCCGTGCTCATCGCCGTTCCCTACAAGGCCTATCCGGACCTCGCGAAGGAAATCGGGCCGGCCCTGAAGGGCAAGATCGTGCTCGATGCCGGCAATGCAACCCAGCAGCGCGACGGCGCCCTCTACGACGAGGTGCAGGCCAACGGCCTCGGCCTCACCTCCGCCAAGTATTTCCCGGGAGCCAAGCTCGTCCGGGCCTTCAGCTCGGCCAATTACAAGATCTTCGCGAAAGAAGGTGCGAATGGCGGTCGGGACCGTGCCGGCGGGCGGATGGCGATCCCGATCGCCGGCGACGATTCCGCGGCGCTGAAGGTTGCCGAGGGATTGGTCCGTGATGCCGGCTTCGATCCGGTCGTGATCGGCTCGCTCAAGGATGCCGATAAGGTCGCCATCGGTGCACCGGGCTTCGGCCACGACGTCACCGCGCCGGAACTGCGCGAGAAGCTCGGATTGGCGAAGTGAGGATGGGGGCGCGACGCGTTTCGCCAGTCGGACCTGCGGCCTCACACATCGTGAGTGGCCACGCGGCGGCGGAACGAAGCGCGGATCCCCTCTCCCGTGCGGAAGAGGGACAGGGTGAGGGACGACACCTTTCAGAACATGGATCGGCCCAGCGGCGCTGCGACGGCGCGCACGGTGATGATCCGCCTCCACCCTCGCCCCGACCCTTTCCCGCACGGAGGGAGGGGCGCGTCGCGCCCGGCCGCCGGTATCGATGGCCGATCCCGATGCGGCGACACCCTGGGCTATCCAGGCGCGGAGGCTGTCATGCGCGGAGGGCGGCCCTTCTGACGGGGCGCTCCCATGCCTGATCCCGTCCCGGACCGCGGCCCGCTCGCCCGCCTGATCGACGTCCAGCCCGGCGAGGGCCGGGCGCTCGCGTGGTCCTGGGCCTATATCTTCTCGATCCTGGCCGCCTATTACGTGCTTCGCCCGATCCGCGATCAGATGGGCGTGGCCGGCGGCATCGAGAACCTGCCCTGGCTGTTCACCGCGACCCTGGTGGGCATGCTCGCCCTCAACCTGCCCTTCGCCTATCTGGTGAAGCGGCTGCCGCGGGCGCGGTTCGTCCCGATCACCTACCGGTTCTTCGCGGCCAACATCCTCGTCTTCGCGCTGACGCTCTACCTCGCGCCGCCGGGCTGGAATGTCTGGATCGGGCGGGTCTTCTTCGTCTGGCTGTCGATCTTCAACCTGTTCGTGGTCTCGATCTTCTGGGCGACGATCGTCGACGTGTTCTCGAACGCGCAGGGCAAGCGCCTGTTCGGATTCATCGCGGCCGGGGCGACGCTCGGCGCCATCGCGGGATCCGCAACCACCGCGATCCTCGCCAAGAACGTCCCCACCTGGGGCCTGATGCTCTGCGCGGTGGTGCTCCTCGAGATCGCGGTGTTCTGCATGCGCGGGCTCGCCGCCCTGTCGACCCGGCTGCACGAGGTGCCGGGGAGCGGCCAGGATGCCGCGGCGGGGCAGGACCGGACGATCGGCGGCAGCGTGCTGGCGGGCGTCACCCGGACGTTCGCGTCCCCCTACCTCCTCAACATCTCCCTGTTCCTGCTGCTGTTCTCGGTGACCTCGACCTTCCTGTATTTCGAGCAGGCCGGCATCGCGAAGCGCAGCTTCCCGGACCGGGGGGCCCAGACCGCCTTCTTCGCGAGCGTCGATCTCGCGGTGAACGTGCTGACACTGGGGGTCCAGCTGTTCCTCACCGGCCGGATCGTCAGCCGGCTCGGCGTCGCGCTGACGCTCGCCATCCTGCCCGCCTTCAGCATCGTCGGCTTCGCGGCGCTGGCCGCATGGCCGACGATCGGCGTGATCGTCGCCTTCCAGGTGCTGCGCCGGGCCGGCAATTTCGCCATCGCCCGCCCGGTCCGGGAAGTGCTGTTCACAGTCGTCCCCCGGGAGGACCGCTACAAGGCCAAGAGCTTCATCGACACGGTCGTCTACCGCCTGGGCGATCAGGTCGGCGCGTGGTCGTTCACCGGGATTCAGGGACTCGGCCTCGGCAGCACCGGCATCGCCGGAGCGGCGATCCCGCTCTCCATCGCGTGGCTCGTGAACAGCCTCTGGCTGGGGCGCGCGCAGGAACGGCGGCGGATCGCGCAGGCTCCGGCCGATGCCGGCGGTCCGAACCGGGCCGGGACGACCGTCTCCCTCAGCGCGTCCGCTTCGTCCGGGCGGTGACGGGCCTGAGCGCGGGGGCCTCTGTGGCGCCCCGCAGCCACAGGCGCACGGCCAGGGCGGAGAAGAGGGCGGCCATGGCAGGGGCGATGATCGGGAGCGTCATAGGCAGGCCCTCCGAAACGGTAAAGAAAGTGTCACCGCCGCGGGTTAACGGATCGTTAACTGGCGATGCCGGGTGCAGCGCGTGCGTCAGCACGACGCCGCGGATGGATCAGCGTGATCGCTGCCGGCACGGGGCCGCGGCGCCTGTCCGCCTCTCCAGATGCCTGAGCGTCCGGATCGACCCCGAGGCTGTCGAGGCTGCATCCGGTCCCAGACCCCGAGGACCGGGACGGGGCGCACGGTGGCGAAGACGATCCGGTCGAACGTCTGAGGCAGCGGGCAGTCCTTCGTTCTGTCCGCCCCAGGACCCACCGGGACCGCGCACGGGAGTTCCCGCGCCGCGACGTCCCGACCCGTCGCGGTCGGCGCCGGGCCGGCCCGGATCGCGCGGTTAAGGCGTGGTTTACCCTACCGCGCGAGGGATCAATCCGGTTCTGCCCGGAGGGATGCATGACGCGCGCCGCACCGCAGCCTCAGTGGCCCTGGCGCAAGTCCGTGCGCCCCGTCCTCGGCCTGCTGGGCTGTCTCGCCGTCGCCCCGGCGCCCGCACGGGCGCAGGAGCCGCTCTTCATCCGGATCCGCCCCATGCCGGACGCCGCGGCGACGCGCGCGGCCCGGGAGATGCTGTGGGCGCGCCGACAGGCCCATGCCCGCGCGGTCATCGAATCCGTCTGCACCGGCTGCCTCGGGGCCTGGAAGCCTGCCGCGGAACCGGCGCGCGACCCGACCCCGGACCGGGTCGCGAACCTCGTCCTCTCAATGGGGGTTGAACTCGACCCCGGCTCCGGGGCATCCGACCCTCACTCCGATCCATCCACTCCCGAGAGGCATCCATGACGCAAGCGCACCCGACCAGCGGCGCCGAGCCCGAGGTTGATTGCCCCGTGAGCCTCGAGGTCCTCGGCTCGGTCTACCGGGCCGACGATTTCGACCTGCCGCTGATCCTGGAGCAGATCCCGCCGCTGAAGCGCGCCCAACTCGCCACCTACCTCTACGGCAAGAGCCACATGCACAAGCTCGGGCTGAAGGTCGCCCGGTCCTGCGAGCGCGACGACCTGATCAAGGCGGCGGGCGAGATCGGCTCGGTGATCCACGGCCAGGCACATCTGAAACCGTCGCGGCCGGCGCCCGAGCCCCCCCCGCAGCTGCGTGCCAAGACCCCGCCCGGCCAGAAGAAGGTCAGCCTCGCCGGCGCCGCGTCGAAGCCCGCGATCAGCCTCGGCGGATCGGCCAAGGTCCGCAACTTCGACTGAGGCCCCATCGAGCCCGGGCGCTCTCGCTCTGCTCCGGCGCCTCAGGATGAGGCCGCGCGTCGGAGCGAACCCGGGCCTCTGGCGCGCGCCTTGCGCGGGGATCCCCAGCCCCCACCGGGGATGCGCGTTGCGCGCGCGCCGACCTTCGGATATCCGCCCGCGATGAACACCGACCACGACAAGATCCTGATCGTCGATTTCGGCTCTCAGGTGACGCAGCTCATCGCCCGCCGGGTGCGGGAGGAGGGCGTCTACTGCGAGATCGTTCCCTTCACGAAGGCCGAGGCCGCGTTCCGCGAGCAGAAGCCGAAGGGCGTGATCCTCTCCGGCGGCCCCGAATCGGTGACCGTCGAGGCCTCGCCCCGGGCGCCGCAGCTCGTCTTCGAGTCCGGCGTCCCGGTCTTCGGCATCTGCTACGGCCAGCAGACCATGGCGGCCCAGCTCGGCGGCGCCGTCGAGGGCGGCCATCACGCGGAGTTCGGCCGGGCCGAGGTCGAGATCCTGGCCGATTGCCCGCTCTTCAAGGGCGTCTGGCACAAGGGCGAGAAATATCCGGTCTGGATGAGCCACGGCGACCGGGTCACCAAGCTTCCCGACGGCTTCACCACCGTGGCGATCTCGAGGAACGCCCCCTTCGCGGCGGTGGCCGACGAGGCGCGCAACTACTACGCGGTGCAGTTTCACCCGGAGGTGGCGCACACGCCCCACGGCGCGCTGCTGATCCGCAACTTCGTGCGCGACGTCGCGGGCTGCTCGGGCGACTGGACCATGGGCGCCTACCGCGAGGAGGCGATCGCCAAGATCCGCGAGCAGGTCGGCTCCGAGAAGGTGATCTGTGGCCTGTCGGGCGGCGTCGATTCCGCCGTGGCGGCGGTGCTGATCCATGAGGCGATCGGCGACCAGCTCACCTGCGTGTTCGTGGACCACGGGCTCCTGCGCCTCGGCGAGGCCGAGCAGGTCGTGGCCCTGTTTCGCGACCACTACAACATCCCGCTGGTCCACGTGGAGGCATCGGGGATGTTCCTCGCGGCGCTGGAAGGCGTCAGCGACCCGGAGGTCAAGCGCAAGACCATCGGCCGCCTGTTCATCGACGTGTTCGAGGCCGAATCGAAGAAGATCGGCGGGGCGAAGTTCCTCGCGCAGGGCACGCTCTACCCCGACGTGATCGAGAGCGTGTCGTTCACGGGCGGCCCGTCCGTGACGATCAAGAGCCACCACAATGTCGGCGGCCTGCCCGAGCGCATGAACATGAAGCTCGTGGAGCCGCTGCGCGAGCTGTTCAAGGACGAGGTCCGGGTCCTCGGCAAGGAGCTCGGCCTGCCCGAGGGCTTCGTCGGCCGGCATCCGTTCCCGGGCCCGGGTCTGGCGATCCGCTGCCCCGGTACGATCACCGCCGAGAAGCTGGAGGCCCTGCGCAAGGCCGACGCGATCTACCTCGACGAGATCCGGCAGGCCGGGCTCTACGACACGATCTGGCAGGCCTTCGCGGTGATCCTGCCGGTGAAGACCGTGGGCGTGATGGGCGACGGCCGCACCTACGACCACGTCTGCGCGCTCCGCGCCGTCACCTCGGTGGACGGCATGACGGCCGACTTCTACCCGTTCGACATGGCCTTCCTGGGCCGGGTCGCGACCCGGATCATCAACGAGGTGAAGGGCATCAACCGGGTGACCTACGACATCACCTCGAAGCCGCCCGGTACGATCGAGTGGGAGTAGGGCTTCACCCCCCGCACAGAGCCGGCTCCAGCGCCCGGAGCGCCGGCCGGAAGGCCGCGAGGTGCAGCCCGTCGCGCAGGGCGCCGGGCTTGGCGTAGCCGGTCTCGCCGTCGCGCAGAGCCGCGAAGGGATCGGCGAAGACGCAGCCGAGCCGCCCGCACAGGGCGCGCAATCGCTGCGAGTATTCGCCGACCGCCGCCGCGTCGACGAGGTCCGCGATCTCGCGCCCGACCGGGGGGAGGGCGGTGACAACCACGCGCGGGCTCAGCGCCTGGAGGCGCGTCACGATGGCCGCCGCGGAGGCCTCGAACCGCGCCGCCGGCTCGGGGGCGCGGGGTTTGTTCTTGGCGAGGATGTCGTTGGTCCCGATCGTGAGCGCGGCGATCCGGGGATGCGCCTTGAAGGTCAGGCCGGCGAGGTGGTCGGCATAGGCGGCCGCGGTCGAACCGCTGACCCCGCCATTGACCAGGGGCAGGCCGCAGACCGGCTGGCCTCCGGGCTGCAGCTCGACCTGCGAATCGCCGCCCCAGAACACGTAATCCGGCGGCGCCTCGTCCAGGCTGACCTGCACGGCGATGAGGCGCATCACCGCGTAGGCGCGCGCGTCCGCGGCCGGCCTGTGCAGGCGCCAGCCGGCGAGACCGCTCAGCGCCAGGAGCGCGAGGCCGCCGACGATCCCGAGAACGAGGCGTTTCACGGCTCGGTGCCGGCGCGGTCGACCTGTGCGTCGGGGCGGGAATCCGTCGTGGCGTAGTAGGGCTTGATGTCGAGGAGCGGGGTGCCGTCGAGGCAGTCGAGGCCGCGCACCCGGAGGGTGTCGCCCTCTCGGCCGAGCAGCTCCACCACCGACAGAGCGATCGGGTTCGGCCGGGCCGGCGAGCGCAGCGAGAAGGTCCCGCGCGGGCCGTCGGCGTGGCGCGGGCGCTGGACCACCAGGCCGCGGGTCGCCCGGTCCATCCAGTAGAGCAGGATCAGGTGGGTGCAGCCCGTGACGTTGCGCAGAGCGGGAACGTAGGCCGGGTCGATCTCGACGGTGCAGACGGCGTCGGTCTGCAGCCCGTTCTTCGGGCATGCCGCACGCGACCGCCAAGGCGTGCGCAGGCGTCCGATGAAGTGGAGCCCGGCATCGAAGGTCGCGGGCAGCGCCGCCATCTCCTCGCCGGGACGGGTCCCGAACGCGTCCGCTTCCATGCCGTCTCGCTCCGATCGGACCGGCTTGTCGGCCAAGCGCTTGCCGCCCGCAAGCCCGCATCTCGCCCCTGCGCGGCCACGGGTGTAGATCCGGCGCAGGATCGGAGGTGCCATGATCGAGCGGGAATTGCGGCCGATGCAGGCGGTGGCGGATGCCGGCACCGCCATCGACCGGCTCGTCGAGCTCTACGACGGTGCGGTCGGCGCCCTGCGGACCGCTCTCGAGCGCTACCTCGCGGGCGGACCGCCTCCGGATGCCACCGAGCGCCTGGCCTTCCGCTATCCCGAGCTGCGGATCAGCTACCGTCCGGACGGGCCGCTGCCCCGGGTCCGGCGCGCCACAGCCAAGCTCCAGGCCGCCGGCACCTACGCCACGACGGTGACCCATCCGGCCTTCTTCCGCCATTATCTCACCCGGCAGCTTGAGCCCCTGATCGCCGATTACGGGATCGCGATCGAGGTGGGCCTCAGCGCCCAGGAGATTCCGTATCCCTACGTCCTGGAGGCGGGGCTCGACGCGCGCGGCCGCGCCGTCGACGGGGCGGAGCTCGCCACCTACTTCCCGGTGCCGCTCCTCTCGCTCGTCGGCGACGAGATCGCCGACGGCACCTTCGACCAGGGCGCGGGGGAGCCGCTTCCGCTCGCGCTGTTCGACGCCGTGCGGGTCGATTACTCGCTCCGGCGCCTGGTTCACTACACGGGCTGCGACTGGCGCGACGTCCAGCCCTGGATCCTGCTCACCAACTACCACCGCTACGTCGACCAGTTCGTCCGTCACGGGCTCGAGCGGCTGGCCTCGGGGGAGGCGGGTTTCGAGCGGCTGGTCCTGCCGGGGGGCGTATCCGTGAGCCGCGCCGAGGCGGCCGACGCCGACCCCGCCGCGGTGATCGCCGCCTCGCCGTGGCACCGGCACCAGATGCCGGCCTACCACCTCGTCGCCCGGGGGGCCGACGGGACGCTGCAGGGGACGACGCTGGTCAATATCGGCGTCGGTCCGTCGAATGCGAAGACGATCACCGACCATCTCGCCGTGCTGCGCCCGGATTGCTGGCTGATGGTCGGCCATTGCGGCGGCCTGCGGCAGTCTCAGACCATCGGTGACTACGTCCTCGCCCACGCCTATCTCCGCCGCGACCGGATCCTCGACGAGCTGGTCCCGCCGGACGTGCCGGTCCCCGCGCTCGCCGAGGTGCAGGTGGCGCTCCAGAGCGCGGCCGCCTCGGTCACGGGCGAGCAGGCCGAGGACCTCAAGCGCCGCCTGCGCACCGGCACGGTCGTCACCTATGACGACCGCAACTGGGAATTGCGGTTCAGCCAGGAGCGGCGGCGGATCAACCAGTCGCGCGCCGTGGCGGTCGACATGGAGAGCGGCACCGTCGCCGCGCAGGGCTTCCGGCTGCGCGTGCCCTACGGCGCGCTGCTCTGCGTGTCGGACAAGCCGCTCCACGGCGAGATCAAGCTGCCGGGCGCGGCCAACGCCTTCTACGACCGGGCCGTCTCGGAGCATCTGCGCGTCGGGCTGGCGGCGCTCGACGTGCTCCGCGCCGACCGTCACGGGCTGCACTCGCGCAAGCTGCGAAGCTTCGACGAGCCGCCCTTCCGGTAACGGGCCCCACCGGCCGACAAACCGGAGACTTTCCATCACAGGCATTCAGTCGCAGTGACCGACTGCCACGTAAAACTGCATCGTCAAGCTTGGATACACCGAGCTTCAGCAAGGTTGGAGAGCCAGAGACATCTCATCAGATTGGACATTCCGATGAAGCGTTTGGCTTTGGCATCGACCGCGCTCCTGGCCGCGGTGGCTTTCCTCCCGGGTAGCGCGGATGCGCGCGGCTT
>CAXDNE010000193.1:0-14574 GCA_963990595.1 uncultured Methylobacterium sp. | reverse complement strand
GAGATTGCCTCTTGTCTCGTGGGCTCGGAGATGTGTATAAGAGACAGAGCGATCAGGCTATGACTGTCTTTTTGCAGCGCGACAGCCTGTTTGACGTCACGGTCTCGATGTCACGTCACGTGATGTGACGAAAGTCCGAGTCTCTTCCTCATCCTGAGGTGCCGCCGCGGAGCGGAGGCCTCGAAGGAGGCCTCCAGGGATCACGGCGCGTGCTGGAGCCCTCCTTCGAGGCTGCTTCGCAGCACCTCAGGATGAGGTCGCGCGTGGGCTGTCTCGAAGAAGCGGGCTCTCTGCCTATCGAGGCTCACACGGCGTCAGCGCTCAGGGCTTCCACGAGCAGGCTGTGGGGAAGCGCCTCTGGGCCTGGGCACTCTCCCGCACGCGGCGTGGCGCCGCGCTGCCCGGACGAGCACGGATCTCGATGGTGCAGGCCATCGCCTGCACAGGCGCGCAGGAGCCTACCGGCCGCCCGCAAACCAGAATTTTCCGGAAACGCGCGGTCTTACGCGACCCGCCGCATCACCAAGCTGGCATTCGTCCCGCCGAACCCGAACGAGTTCGACAGCACGACATCCACCCTCTTGCGCTTCGCCTCGAACGGCACGAGGTCGATCCTGGTCTCGACGGAGGGATTGTCGAGGTTGAGCGTCGGCGGGATGACGCTGTCGCGCAGGACGAGGATGGAGAAGATCGCCTCGACCGAGCCGGCGGCGCCCAGCAGGTGGCCCACCGAGCTCTTGGTGGACGACATGGTGGCGTTCGCGGCGGCGTCGCCCAGCAGGCGCTCCACGGCCTTCAGCTCCAGCTCGTCGCCCATGGGCGTCGAGGTGCCGTGGGCGTTGATGTAGCCGATCTCGGCGGGGGAGATGCCGGCGCGCTTCACCGCCGCCGTCATGCAGCGGAAGGCGCCGTCGCCGTCCGGCGACGGGGAGGTGATGTGGTAGGCGTCGCCCGAGAGGCCGTAGCCCACCACCTCGGCGTAGATCTTGGCGCCGCGCGCCTTGGCGTGCTCGTACTCCTCCAGCACCACGATGCCGGCGCCCTCGCCCATGACGAAGCCGTCGCGGTCGCGGTCGTAGGGGCGGGAGGCCTTCTCGGGGGTGTCGTTGAAGCCCGTGGACAGGGCCCGGCAGGCCGAGAAGCCCGCGATGGAGAGGCGGTTGACCGGTGATTCGGCCCCGCCCGCCACCATCACGTCGGCGTCGCCCAGCGCGATCAGGCGGCTCGCGTCGCCGATGGCGTGGGCGCCGGTCGAGCAGGCCGTCACCACGGCGTTGTTCGGGCCCTTGAGGCCGTGGGCGATCGAGACCTGGCCGGAGGCGAGGTTGATGATCCGGCCCGGGATGAAGAACGGCGAGATCCGGCGCGGGCCCTTCTCGTGCAGGGTCACGGAGGCGTCGTAGATGCCGCCGATGCCGCCGATGCCGGAGCCGATCAGCACGCCGGTGGCGCACTGGTCCTCGTGGCTCCTGGGCGCCCAGCCGGCATCCTTCAGGGCCTCGTCGGCCGCCGCCATGGCGTAGACGATGAACGGATCGACCTTGCGCTGCTCCTTGGGCTCCATCACCGCGTCGGGGTTGAAGGTGCCGTCGGTGCCGTCGCCGAAGGGGATCTGGGCCGCGATGCGGCAGGGCAGGTCGGCGGCCTCGAAGCCGCGGATCGGGCCGGCGCCGCTGTCGCCCGCGATCAGCCGGCTCCAGGTGTGCTCCACTCCGCTGCCGAGCGGCGTGACCATCCCCAGACCCGTGACCACCACCCGCCGCATAGCAACCGTCCCGTCTTGAAGCGCGTCCCCGCCCTCTTCGGCGGCATGGGGCCCGTGCGGGGCCGGCGCGCATCCTGAACAACCGATTGAGGCAGGATCCGGTCCGCCCAGGGGCGTCGCGGCTCCGAGCCTCGAAACGCATAACGGCGCGGGGGCTGTTTCGCCTCACCCGCGCCGCGTAAAATCAGATCCGGCGCCTCAGGCGGCGGAGTTCTTCTCCAGGAACTTCACGGCGTCACCGACCGTCTGGATGGTCTCGGCCGCATCGTCCGGGATCTCGACGTTGAACTCCTCCTCGAAGGCCATCACCAGCTCGACCGTGTCGAGGCTGTCGGCACCGAGGTCGTCGATGAAGTTGGCGCTCTCGACCACCTTCTCGGGCTCCACGCCCAGGTGCTCGACGACGATCTTCTTCACGCGCTCAGCGATATCGCTCATCGGTCTTCCGTCCTCGTCCTTCTGGTCTGTCAGTCTTCTCGGGGTGGTGCCGTGACCGCGTCGCGCCCCTTCGGGCTTGTTGACGGGCCGGTATCCGATCGCGCGTGCTTCGAGGTGAACCGGCGAGGCGAACCGTGGTGCCCCCGCCGGGAGGCCTTGGACTGAAAACCCGCTGAACCGTCAACCCCCTGTGCGGCTGCGGGGGGTTGGTAGCACAGGGCTCCCGCCCTGGCGAGGGGCCGTTCAGAAAGCCTTCATGGGTGTGGCGTTTGCGTGTCGGGGACACTGATTCGCATACGGCCAAGACCAGTATACGTCACCTAGTACATCGCCATCCCGCCATTCACGTGCAGGGTGTGGCCGGTGACGTAGCCCGCCTCCGCGGAGGCCAGATAGATGCAGGCCGCCGCGACCTCCGCGCCCTCGCCGAGGCGCCCCGCGGGGACGCGGGCCAGGATGCCCTCGCGCTGCTTCTCGTTGAGGGCATCGGTCATCGGCGAGCTGATGAAGCCCGGGGCGATGCAGTTGACCGTGATCCCGCGCGAGGCGACCTCGGCGGCGAGCGCCTTGGTCATGCCCACGAGACCCGCCTTGGCGGCGGCGTAGTTGCCCTGGCCGGGATTGCCGGTGCTGCCGACCACCGAGCCGATATTGACGATCCGCCCGGAGCGGCGGCGCATCATGCCCTTCACGGCGGCCCGGGACAGGCGGAAGGCGGCGGTCAGGTTGACGGCGAGCACCTGCTCCCACTCCTCGTCCTTCATCCGCATGAAGAGGTTGTCGCGGGTGATCCCGGCATTGTTGACCAGGATGTCGAGGGGGCCGATCGCGGCCTCGGCGGCCGGCACGAGACCCTCCACTGAATCCTTGTCGGAGAGGTCGGCCACCACCGGGCTCGCGCGCTCGCCGAGTTCGGCCGCCAGCGCCTCCAGCGCCGCCTGACGGGTGCCCGACAGGGCGACGGTCGCGCCCTGGCTGTGCAGCGCCCGGGCGATCGCCTGACCGAGACCGCCGGTCGCGCCGGTGACGAGGGCCTTGCGGCCGGTGAGATCGAACATGCTGGGATCCTCTGCAATCAGAGCGCGAAGGCCGCGACGTCCGCGGGCGTGCCGATCGCGGCGGCCGAGGCCTGGGGCGCGATGCGCTTGACGAGGCCGGTGAGCACCTTGCCGGCGCCGAGCTCGTAGAATCGGTCGACGCCGGAGGCCGCCATCGCGGCGACGCTCTCGCGCCAGCGCACGGTGCCGGTGACCTGCTCGACCAGGGCCTTCCGGATCGCCTCCGGCTCCGAGACCGGGGCGGCCGTGACATTGGCGTAGAGGGTGACGCGCGGCGCCGTCAGGGTGACGGCGGCGAGCGCCGCGGCCATGGCCGCGGCGGCCGGGGCCATCAGGCGGCAATGGAACGGCGCCGAGACGTTGAGCATCACCGCGCGCTTGATCCCGCGGTCGGTGGCGATGCCGATGGCGCGCTCCACGGCCGGCCGGTCGCCCGAGAGCACCACCTGGCCGCCGCCATTGTCGTTGGCCACGTCGCAGACCGCGCCGTCGCCGGCCTCCGCGGCCGCCGCCTCGGCCACCGACCGGGCGGCCTCGAGATCGGTGCCGATCAGCGCCGCCATCGCCCCCGCGCCCGGCGCCACCGCCGCCTGCATGGCCTCGCCCCGCAGGCGCAGCAGCTTGGCGGCGTCGGCGATCGACAGGCTGCCGGCGGCGGCGAGCGCGGCGTATTCGCCGAGGGAATGGCCGGCCACGCAGGCGACGTCGCGGGCGAGGTCGAGGCCGCGCTCGGCCTCCAGCACCCGCAGGGTCGCGAGGCTCGCCGCCATCAGGGCCGGCTGGGCGTTGGCCGTGAGGGTCAGCTCCTCGGCCGGCCCCTCGAACATCAGCCGCGACAGGTTCTGGTTGAGGGCGGCGTCGACCTCGTCGAGCACGGCCTTCGCCTGGGGGAAGGCCGCCGCGAGGTCCCGCGCCATGCCGACCGCCTGGCTGCCCTGGCCGGGAAAGATGAGTGCGCGCATGGTTCGTCTTGTCGCTCTCGCCGTGCGACGCGCGAACGCCGCTCCTGTCGGCCGAAACCCTGGAATGAGGGGCGCGCACTCGCACCCGCGGCGGCGGGTGTCAACAATGCGCCGCACAATCTCGGATCCCCCCGGATCCCCGCCCGGCCGGTCAGCGGCCGTCAGACGCGCGCCCGGCGCAACCCGCTGTGCTTGTTGCACAACGGCATCCGGTGTAGAGTGCCGTCATACCCGACATCACCCGTCGCTCAAGCCCAAGGAGCCGCCCCGCATGGCGCGCGTCACCGTCGAAGACTGCATCGAGAAGGTCGATAACCGCTTCGAGCTCGTCCTGCTGGCGAGCCACCGGGCCCGCCTCCTCGCCGCCGGCGCCCCGCTCACCGTCGACCGCGACCGCGACAAGAACCCCGTCGTGGCGTTGCGCGAGATCGGCGACGAGACGATCACGGCCGACGACCTCAAGGAGCAGCTGATCCACTCGATGCAGAAATACGTCGAGGTTGACGAGCCCGAGGCCGAGACCGTGCCGCTGCTGTCGAGCTCGCCGGCCGCCGCCGCCGTGGCCCCGCAATCCTCCAGCGACGATTCGGCGGTCCAGTTCGACCGCATGAGCGAGGAGGACCTCCTGCGCGGCCTCGAGAACCTCGCCCCGCCGGTCGAGACCGACGACGAGGGCGAGTGAGCCTGACAACGTGGGCCTGGATGCGCACGACCTGACCGAGACCGGACCCGGCGGAGACGCCGGGTTCTCTCGTTCGGAGGCCGGTCCGGGGGCGCCGGGCGGTTTTCCGCCGCCGGGGGCTGGTGCCGCCCCGGCGGTTGCGGAACAATCGCGCGTGATCCCGACCCCGCGCACCACCCAGGAAGCGGCCCCGTCCCGACGGATGATGCGCCAGTACGAACTCGTCGAGCGGGTCAAGCGCTACAATCCGGCCGCCGACGAGGCGCTGCTCAACCGCGCCTACGTGTACGCCATGCAGGCGCACGGCACGCAGAAGCGCGCCTCGGGCGACCCGTTCTTCGCCCATCCCCTCGAGGTCGCGGCGATCCTCACCGATCTCCACCTCGACGACGCCACCATCGTGGCCGCGGTCCTGCACGACACCGTGGAGGATACCGAGGCGACGCTGGAGGAGATCCGCCGGCTGTTCGGGCCGGAGATCGGCGCGCTGGTCGACGGCCTGACCAAGCTCAAGCGGCTCGACCTCGTGTCGAAGCAGGCCGCGCAGGGGGAGAATTTCCGCAAGCTGCTGCTCGCGGTCGCCGCGGACGTGCGCGTCCTGCTGGTCAAGCTCGCCGACCGCCTGCACAACATGCGCACCCTCCAGCACATGCGCGACGACAAGCGTCGCCGCATCGCGCAGGAGACGCTCGACATCTACGCGCCGCTCGCCGGCCGGATGGGCATGCAGGAGCTGCGCGAGGAGCTGGAGGATCTGGCCTTCCGCAACCTGGAGGCGGAGGTCTACGCCACCATCACGCAGCGCCTGACGCGGCTCAGCGCCAAGTCCGAGAGCGTCGTCGAGACCATCGCGCAGGTGCTGACCGAGAAGCTCGCCGCGCAAGGCATTACCGCCGAGGTGAGCGGCCGGCAGAAGCGCCCGTTCTCGATCTGGTCGAAGATGGAGCGCAAGTCGGTCGCCTTCGAGCAGCTCTCCGACATCTTCGGCTTCCGGGTGGTCGTCGACACCGTGCAGGAATGCTACGCGGCGCTCGGCATCGTCCATACCAGCTGGCCGATGGTCCCGGGCCGGTACAAGGACTACATCTCGACCCCGAAGCAGAACGATTACCGGTCGATCCACACCACGGTGATCGGGCCGAAGAGCCAGCGCGTCGAGCTGCAGATCCGCACGCGCGCCATGGACGAGATCGCCGAATACGGCATCGCCGCGCATGCCCATTACAAGGAACTCGGCAAGGAGCTGGCCAAGGAGCCGGGGCGCGGCGACGGCAGCATCCATCCGCGCCTGGCGGCCGAGAGCGGCGCCTATCAGTGGCTGCGCCGGACCATCGAGCTGCTCGCCGAGGGCGACAGCCCCGAGGAATTCCTCGAGCACACCAAGCTGGAGCTGTTCCAGGACCAGGTGTTCTGCTTCACCCCGAAGGGCCGGCTGATCGCCCTGCCGCGGGGGGCGACGCCCATCGACTTCGCCTACGCGGTGCACACCGATGTCGGCAATTCGGCGGTGGGCGCCAAGATCAACGGCCGGATGGCGCCGCTGCTGCACGAGCTCGCCAACGGCGACGAGGTCGAGATCAGCCGCTCCGACGGGGCCTCGCCGCCGGCGGCGTGGGAATCCCTGGTGGTGACCGGCAAGGCCCGGGCGGCGATCCGGCGGGCGACGCGGGCCGCCGTGCGGCGCCAATATGCCGGCCTCGGCCGCCAGATCCTGGACCGGGCCTTCGAGCGCGCCGCCAAGACCTTCTCGGAGGACAAGCTCCGGGGCGCCCTGCCGCGGCTCGCCCGCGCGACCACCGAGGACGTGTTCGCCGCCGTGGGGCGCGGCGAGATGTTCTCCGGCGACGTGGTCCGGGCCGTCTACCCGGACCATCGCGACGAGCGCCGGCCTGCCGCCGCGCAGGGGGCCGCCAACGGGGCCGGCCGGCTCGTGCGCTCGGCCGATCAGACGATGCGGCTGACCTTCCCGGGCGCCGAGGGCGGCAAGGACGGGGCTGCCGAGGATCGCAGCGACGCGATCCCGATCCGCGGCCTCGCGGGCGACCTGCCGGTGACCTTCGCGCCGAATGGCGGCGCGGTCCCGGGCGACCGGATCGTCGGCATCCTGACCCCCGGCGTCGGCGTCACCGTCTACCCGATCCAGTCCGCGGCGCTCGCCGCCTTCGACAACGAGCCGGAGCGCTGGCTCGACGTCCGCTGGGACACGGAAGCCCTGGGGGGCGAGCGCTTCCCCGCCCGGCTGGCGCTCAAGTCGATCAACGAGCCGGGGGTGTTCGCCCAGATCGCCCAGGTGATCGCCGACCACGACGGCAACATCGACAACATCTCGATGAAGCGGCGCACCCAGGATTTCACCGACATCACCATCGACCTGTCGGTCTGGGACCTCCAGCATCTCAACGCGATCATCGCGGAGCTGCGCGGCAAGCGTCCGGTCAACAGCGTGGAGCGCGTGAACGGCTGAGGCCGCCCGCCCGGTCGGGCGGATCTCAGGTTGACGGGATCGACTTCGGCAAATCTTCCCACCGTCCTGGCAAGACCCACCGTTTTATCCCTCCGCCCCACGAAAACGCGGCCGTGAAGAGAACTACTCTTCGGTTCTGCTTGACAAAACGGCATTAGCGACGAATGGTCGATCCCCTTGGGGCGACGGTCGCGGACGATGACCGTGCTTTCCCGCCCTGGATTGCGAACCTCAGCGACGACCGATCGTGGCGGTCCGTCTCCGGCCCCCGCCCCGGACGGGCGCTGGCTGTTTCATCAGACGATTTCCCGTCACCCCGTATTTTTCAGGATCTGAACTGTCCATGCCAGCGACCCAGCGCAGCGCCATCTTTATTGACGGCGCCAACCTCTACGCCACCACCAAGGCCCTCGGTTTCGACATCGACTACAAGAAGCTCCTCAAGGAATTTCAGTCCCGCGAGAACCTGCTGCGGGCGTTTTACTACACCGCGATGATCGAGGATCAGGAATATTCTTCCATCCGGCCGCTGATCGACTGGCTCGACTACAACGGCTACCGCGTCGTGACGAAGCCCGTGAAGGAGTTCACGGACTCGATGGGACGCCGGAAGTACAAGGGCAACATGGATATCGAGCTGGCGATCGACGCCCTCGAACTCAGCGCCCATATCGACCACATGATCCTGTTCTCGGGCGACGGCGATTTCCGCTCGCTGGTCGAGGCGATGCAGCGGCGCGGCGTCAAGGTGACGGTGATCTCCACCATCCAGACCCAGCCGGCCATGATCTCCGACGAGTTGCGCCGGCAGGCGGACGAGTTCGTCGACCTCGCGAGCCTCGCGGGCCGGATCGGGCGCGACCCGGGCGAGCGGCCGGTCCGGACGCCCGGCGAGGCCCCGAGCCGCTACCGCGGCGAGGGCCGCTCGAATCCCGGCCTGGAGAACCGCTACGGCATCCGCCAGCCGGAGGCCGAGGAGGAGTAGTCCCTCAGGCGCCCGGCCGGTCGAGCCAGTCGATGACCTGCCGGGCGCTCTGGTCCGGCGGGAAGACCGGGTAGAACAGGTGGCTGACCACGCCGTCGTCGATCACCAGCGTCAGGCGGCGCAGCAGCATCTGGCCGCCGGCCTCGAAGACCGGCAGGCGCGCGGCCATCGCGAAGGCCCGGTGCGGGTCGGCGAGCAGCGGGAAGGGCAGGTGCAGGCGCTCGGCCGCCTCGCGCTGATAGGCGCTCGTCTGCGTCGAGAGACCGTAGACCTGTGCGACGCCGCGGGCTCTGAGGTCGGCGTGGTGATCGCGGAAATCGCAGGCCTGCGGGGTGCAGCCCCGGGCGCCGGGGATCGCGTCCCAGTCGGGCGTGAGGCTCGGCTTCCCGGGCTCGCCGGTGCGGGGATAGGCGTAGGCGACCGTGCGGCCGGGCAGCCGCGCCAGCGAGACCGTGCTGCCGTCCGTGGCGGTGAGCGCCACGTCGGGCAGGCGCATCCCGCGCAGATGATCGGCCGCGCCGTCATCGACGGGAATCGGCAGGTCGGTGGGCAGGACGTCGTGGTTGGGCTGCATGGCGCGCTCCTCTCGGCTCACGGTCGCGGATCGTAGCGCCAGCGAACCTCCGTCCGAACCCTCGAGACGCGGAAAGCCTATCGGACGCCGGCGCGGTCTTACCGAGCCCGGTCGACCTCGAGACCCGGCCCCTGCGCCACACATCGGACGGAGACCCCAGCCCCCCTCATCCTGAGGTGCCGGAGCGGAGGCCTCGAAGCAGCCCTCCAGATGGCGCCGAGATCCGTGGCCCCCTCCTTCGAGGCCCGCTGACGCGGGCACCTGAGGATGAGGGCGCGGGTGGGACGGCCCGGATCGAACAGGCCCTCGGACGAGGCTGCGCCGGGGCGAGCCTCCCCGGCCCCCCGCCGCGGCGCCTAGCCGCGATCCCGCAGCAGCCGCGCCCGGTCGCGCTGCCAGTCGCGCTCCTTGACCGCCTCGCGCTTGTCGTGGGCCTGCTTGCCCTTGCCCAGGCCGAGCTCGACCTTCGCGCGGCCCTTGTCGTTGAAGTAGATCTTCAGCGGGACCACCGTGTAGCCCTGACGCTGGGTGGCGCCGATCAGCTTGTCGATCTGGCGGCGGTGCAGCAGCAGGCGGCGCGGGCGCTTGGTGTCGTGGTTGAAGCGGTTCGCCTCCAGGTATTCCGGGATGTAGGCGTTGAACAGCATCAGGTCGTTGCCGGACGGGCCGGCATAGGCCTCGCCGATCGTCGCCTTGCCGCCGCGCAGGGACTTCACCTCGGTGCCGGTCAGCGCGATGCCGGCCTCGAGCGTGTCCTCGATGGCGTAGTGGAAGCGCGCCGCGCGGTTATCCGCCACGACGCGCCGGCCGGGCTCCGGTTTCGGGGCCATGCGGGCGCCTCTCAGTCTTTCAGGAGCCCGGCGTGCCGCAGGGCGTCGTCCACGATGCGGCGGGTGGGCTCGGTCACCGGCACCAGCGGCAGGCGCAGCTCCTCCTGTATATGGCCGAGCCGCGCGAGGGCATACTTCACAGGCGCCGGGTTGGCCTCGGCGAACAGCCCGCTCTGGAGCGGGTACAGCCGGTCCTGGATCGTCAGCGCCCTGGCGTAGTCGCCCGCGAGCGTCGCCTCCTGGAGGTCGGCGCAGAGCCGGGGCGCGACGTTGGCCACCACCGAGATGCAGCCATGGCCGCCCTGGGCATTGTAGCCGAGCGCCGTCGCATCTTCGCCCGAAAGCTGGATGAAGCTCTCACCCATGGCCTGTCGCTGCTGGCTGACGCGGTCGATCTTGGCGGTCGCGTCCTTCACGCCGGCGATGTTCTTCAATTCGAAGAGCCGGGCCATCGTCTCGACGCTCATGTCGACGACGGAACGCGGCGGGATGTTGTAGATGATGATCGGGATACCGACCGCATCGTTGACGGCCTTGAAGTGGGCGTAGAGGCCCGCTTGCGTCGGCTTGTTGTAGTACGGCGTCACCACCAGGACGGCGTCGGCCCCGGCGCGCTCGGCGTGCTGCGCCCGCTCGACGGCCTCGGCGGTGGAGTTGGAGCCCGCACCCGCCACGACCGGCACGCGCCCGCCCGCCTCGTCGATGCAGGCCTCGACCACCCGGTCGTGCTCGGCATGAGAGAGGGTCGGGCTCTCGCCGGTGGTGCCGGTGGGCACGAGGCCGTGGCTGCCCTGCTCGATCTGCCAGCGCACGAATTTCCGGAAGGCGGCCTCGTCGAAGGCTCCGTCGCGGAACGGCGTCACAAGCGCGGTGAGCGAGCCCCGCAGGCGGCTCCCGGTCATCTCGGTCATCTCAGGCGTCCCAACGGGTCTCGGCTGACGGGGTGGTCCCGGCGGTCTCGGCACCGCGCGTGGCGCGCACCTTACGGGCGCGGACGGGCAGACATAGGCGGTCGCACCACCGCGCGCAAACAGATCGTGGCGACGGTTAACGCGATCTTAATGCTCCCGCTCCCAACCTCGACCTTTCCCGCTCCGGTGATCAGAAGGGGGGAACCGTGATCCGATCCGCGGCCTCGAACCTGGGCTCGACGCGCACGTCCCTCACCGCGATCGCGCTCATCGCCACCGTCGGGGTCGCCCTGGCGGGCCAGATCGGCGCGGAGGCCCCCGCGACGCAGCCCCCGCCGCCCGCGAGCGACGCCGCCCTGTCGACCGCTCAGGTCCAGGGCACGGAAGCCGGGAAGGCAGCCGATCCGGTCGCGGCCGACGCCCTGAAGCTCGATCCGGCCCAGGCGGCCGGAGGCGACGACAAGGGCGAGGAACCCGCCCGGAAGCTCCCCGCCGCGGCCTCGTCCTACGCCTGTCTCGTCCCCGACGCCCCGGTGGCCTTCCCGCTGCCCGACGCCGCCGTCACCCCGGCGGCCCCGGTGCCCGAGGTGCCGGATCCGGCGCAGCCGAAGATCTCGGGCGACACCGACCCGACGCTCCTGCGCGGGGCGATCGACCTCTACCGCAAGGGCCGGGTCGCCGACGGCGACCGGATGCGCGACGGCTTCACCGACCCGGCCGCGAAGGCGCTGCTCGAATGGGTGGCGATCCGCGCGGGCGCCGGCATCGGCTTCAACCGCACGGTCGCCTTCGCCCGGGCCCATCCGGACTGGCCGGCCGGCCCGCTGCTGCGCCGCCGGGCCGAGGAGGCGCTGCTCTCCGAGCGGAAATCCCCCGCGATCGTCCGGGCCTATTTCGCCACCTCGAAGCCGACGAGCGCGCCGGGCAAGTTCGCCCTGGCGCTGGCGCTGCGCGCCGACGGCTACGCGGCGGACGCCGCCGAGATGGTGCGCGACCTCTGGCGCACCGAGAGCTTCGGGCGGACCCTCGAGGGCAAGGTGCTCGACGCCTTCCCCAGCGTGCTCACCCGGGTCGATCACCGCTACCGGATGGAGCGGGCGCTCCTGAAGGACGATTGGGAGAGCGCCGGCCGCGCCGCCGGCTATGCGGGCGGCTCCTATGCCGCTCTCGTGCGCGCCCGCCGGGCGGTCGAGGACAAGGCGTCGGGTGCCGCGGCCGCGCTCGCCGCGGTGCCGCCGTCGCTGCGCAGCGACGCCTCCTACATCTTCTCCCGGGCGCAGTATTTCCGCCGGGCCGACAAGCCCGAGGAGGCGGCCGCCGTGCTCGCCGCGGCGCCGAGCAACCCGGATGTCCTGGTCGACGGCGACGAGTGGTGGGTCGAGCGCCGGATCGTGGCGCGCAAGCTCCTCGACCGCGGCGACGCCAAGACCGCCTACACGATCGCGAGCGGCCATGCGGCGCGCACGCCGGAGAAGCGGATCGAGGCCGAGTTCCACGCCGGCTGGATCGCCCTGCGCTTCGCGGGCGATCCGGCCAGCGCCGCGCAGCACTTCGCCCGGATGGCGACCATCGCGGAGAGCCCGATCTCCGTGGCGCGGGCCGCCTACTGGCAGGGACGGGCCGCCGAGGCGCTGGGCCAGACGGACGCGGCGAAGCGCTTCTACGAGCAGGCGGCCCTCCAGCCGATCGCCTATTACGGGCAGGTGGCCCGGGCCCGGCTCGGCCAGACCAGCCTGCCCCTGCGGGCGCCCGCGGAGCTCGACGGGGCCGAGCGGCAGGCCTTCGAGGGACGCCTCTACATCCGGGCCCTGCGCCTGCTCGGCGAGGCCGGGATCAAGGAACTGGCGCTGCCGCTCTACATCGATGCGGCCCGGGAGCTCTCCGACCCGCGCGAGCTCCAGGCGCTCGGCGATCTCGCCACCGACATGAAGGATCCCCGGGCCCTGGTGGCGATCGGCAAGCTCGCGGTGCAGCGCGGCCTGCCGCTCGACGCCCATGCCTACCCGACGATCGGGATCCCCAATTACGAGACCTTCACGGCGGTCCCGCAGGTGGAGCGGGCCATGGTCTACGCCATCGCCCGGCAGGAGAGCCAGTTCGATCCCCGCGCCCAGTCGGGCGTCGGCGCAAGGGGCCTGATGCAGATGATGCCGGCCACCGCCCAGCGTACCGCCCGGCGGGTCGCCGCCGCCTTCGACGTCGACCGCCTGACCAGCGATCCCGCCTACTGCGCCAAGCTCGGCCAAGCCCATCTCGGCGAGCTGATGGAGGATTGGCGCGGCTCCTACGTGCTGGCCTTCGCCTCCTACAATGCGGGCGGCGGCAACGTGAAGAAGTGGATCGACGCCTACGGCGATCCGCGCAAGGGCGACGTCGACGTGATCGACTGGGTGGAGCGCATCCCGTTCACCGAGACGCGCAACTACGTGCAGCGGGTCATGGAGAACCTCCAGGTCTACCGCTCCCGGCTCGACAGCCGCAGCGCCCTGCTGATCGACGGCGACCTCCACCGCGGCGCCCGTTAGGGGCCGCAGGCCGGCGCCCGGGCCGGTCGCCGGTCGCGGTCCCGGTGAAAAGACACGGCGGAAAACCCCGGCGGGACTGTAACCGGGGCGCGGCAATTGCGAAGCGTCGAATTGTGCGCGAGGTATTCGGCTCCCGGGAGAGGGGCCGGATCGCGTTGACCGGCCCGGTGAGGCCGTCGCTGCCGAGAGGATTCGCATGCTGCGTTCGAGATTTGGGTGCACCGTCATGGCCGGCGCCGCGCTGGCCCTCGTGGCCGGGCTTCCGGCCCTCGCCCAGGAGGCCTCGACGGCCGAGCAGACGATCGACGTGATGAACACGCTGTTCGGCAAGCATCCGGGCGCGCGGGCCAATCACGCCAAGGGCGTGGTGGCCGAGGGCAGCTTCACCCCGTCGGCGGAGGCCGCCAAGATCAGCAAGGCCTCCCTGTTCAAGGGACCGGCGGTGCCGGTGACGATCCGCTTCTCGGACGCCACCGGCGTCCCGACCATCCCGGACGGCGCGGCCAACGCCAACCCGCACGGCCTGGCGCTCAAGTTCAAGCTCAGCGACGGTTCGGAGATGGACGTCGTCACCAACGCGCTGAAGTATTTCCCGGTCGCCACCGGCGAGGAGTTCCGCGACCTCCTGAAGGCGGTCGCCGAGAGCGGGCCGAAGGCGGCCCACCCGACCGCGCTGGAGCGCTTCACCGCCGCCCACCCGGCCGCCGCCACGGCGGGCGGGACCGCCAAGACCCCGTCGAGCCTCGCCCGGCAGACCTATAACGGCGTCAACGCCTTCATCTTCGTCGACGCGAACGGCAAGCGGCAGCCGTTCCGGTTCCGCATCGAGCCGGTCGAGGGCGAGGAGATCCTGTCGCCCGAGGACGCGGCCAAGCGCGATCCGAACTTCCTGATGGCCGAGATCGGCCCGCGCGTCGCCAAGACGCCGGCGAAGTTCAGGATGCTGGCCCAGCTCGCCGAGCCGGGCGACCCGACGAACGACGCCACCAAGCCCTGGCCCGACGACCGCAAGACCGTCGATCTCGGCACCCTGACGGTGACCAAGGGCGTGCCGGACAGCGCCGAGGCCGAGAAGGCGCTGCTGTTCATGCCCAACAACCTCACCGACGGGATCGAGGTCTCGGACGATCCGCTGATCGACGCCCGGGTGCAGGCCTACGCGGTCTCGTTCAGCCGCCGCTCGCAGTAGCGCACCGCACGGGGGTGACCGGGAGATAATCCCACCCGCGCCCTCATCCTGAGGTGCCGCGCAGCGGCCTCGAAGGAGGGCTTCAGGGCTCGCGACGTCCGCTGGAGACCTCCTTCGAGGCCTCCGCTGCGCTCCGGCACCTCAGGATCTGTCTCTTATACACATCTCCGAGCCCACGAGACAAGAGGCAA
>CAXDNE010000192.1:0-14619 GCA_963990595.1 uncultured Methylobacterium sp. | reverse complement strand
GCTCCGCCCCCGGCCGCGCCCGTGCCGGCCTCGTCGTCCTGCGGCGGCGGCGCCCGCCGGGCGGAGGCGGCCTGCGGGACAGACGCGTCCTGCGGGTCGAACACGGGCTCGCGCCGGCTGGCGCCCGACCTTGCGTGTTCGGGCAGGTGATCGGCCCAGGGCAGGTCCGCATCCGTGAAGGCGCGCCGGGCCGCGAGGGCCGGGGACGCGCTGTCGAAGGGCTCGGCCCGACCGGCGCGCCACGCGGCGATCCGGCCCGCCGCGGCGTGGCGGAGGCCCATCAGACCCTGCGCCAGGGCGCCGACGCCCACGAGGCCGAGGCTCGGCTCGTCGGTATCGTCGCGCTCGTCGCGGCTGGACGGGCGGCTCCGCGCGGGGGCGTGTCGGATCGGGTAGAGGTCGTCATGGGCCGCGTCCTCCTCCACGGCGCCGAAGCGGCAGGCGCCGGTCAGGCTGAGGATCGCCACGGCGGCGTAGCCGAAACCGACCAGATGGGCCGCCGCCGACGAGACCGCGCCGACGATCACCCGCGCCATCGACAGCAGGCCGTCGCCGGCCACGCCTCCGAGGCCGGTGGGCAGCGGCCAGCGCGTCGTGGGCGGCAGGGCACTGGCCACGGCACTCGCCGCGCAGAAGCCGATGATCCAGAGCGCGATGCGCAGGCCGCCCTCGGGCAGGTCGCGCTCCCGCATCAGCCGCACGCCCCAGAGAGCGGGCGGCAGCACGAAGGCCAGCGAGCCGAGGCCGAGGATCTGCATGGCGAGGTCGGCCACCACCGCGCCGGGCTGGCCGAGCACGTTGTGGGCGGCGTGATCGGTGGCGTGGTTCAGGCTCGGGTCGTCGATCGACCACGTGGCCAGCGCCACGGTCAGCGCGACCGCGCCGGTGAACAGCACGAAACCGCCGAGTTCCGTCAGGCGCTTGCCCAGGAACGGGCGAACGCTGTCGACGAAAGTCTCGTAGGGCGATGCGGGACGGCGAAGCGAGCGCATGCGGGACCGGACGCAAGACGGGGACTTACCCGGAAGGCTAGGCATGAGCGCCTTAACGAGCCGCTAAGGTTGAGGAAGGCTGACCGGCGGCCGGCCGCGCTGCCCCCTGGGAGCCGGTGCCGCCCCGGCCCGGAGGGTGCAAAAGCCGCCCCGCTGTGGCACAGGAGCGCCCATGAATATCGACGGCCAGCCCTACCGCACGATCTTCCCGGACCCGGACGGGGTCAGCGTCCAGGTGATCGACCAGACACGCCTGCCCTTCGCCTTCGAGCTGAAGCGGCTCGCCACCCTGGAGGACGCCGCGGTGGCGATCCGCACCATGATCGTGCGCGGCGCGCCGCTGATCGGCGTCACGGCGGCCTACGGGCTGGCGCTGGCCATGCGGGCGGATGCCTCGCTCGCGGGGATCGACCGGGCGGTGGCGACGCTGGCCGCCACGCGCCCGACGGCGATCAACCTGCGCTGGGCTCTGGACCGGCTCTCCGCCAACCTGCGGCAGGTCCAGCCGGGCGAGCGTTTCGACCGCGCCTTCGCGGAGGCCGGCCGCATCGCCGAGGAGGACGTGGCGAGCTGCCGCTCCATCGGCGCCCATGGCGGCCAGATCATCGCCGACCTTCACAAGGCCCGGGGCGGCGACAGGCCGGTCACGGTGCTGACCCACTGCAACGCCGGATGGCTCGCCACGGTGGATTGGGGCACCGCGCTGGCGCCGATCTACGCCGCCCACGAGCGGGGCGTGCCGGTGCACGTGCTGGTCGACGAGACCCGGCCGCGCAGCCAGGGCGCGGCGCTGACCGCCTTCGAGCTGAAGGGCCACGGCGTGCCCCACACGGTGATCGCCGACAATGCCGGCGGCCACCTGATGCAGCACGGCGGGGTCGACCTGTGCATCGTCGGCTCGGACCGGACCACGGCCTCGGGCGACGTCTGCAACAAGATCGGCACCTACCTGAAGGCCCTGGCGGCCCACGACAACGGCGTGCCGTTCTACGCGGCGCTGCCGTTCTCGACGATCGACTGGACGCTCAGCGACGGCGTCCGGGAGATCCCGATCGAGGAGCGCGACGGGCGCGAGGTCACCCACATGACCGGGCGGCTCGCCGATGGCGGCTTCGCCACGATCGAGGTGGTCTCGCCGGGCAGCCCCGTGGCCAACCCCGCCTTCGACGTGACGCCGGCGCGCCTCGTGACCGGCATCATCACCGAGCGCGGCGTCTGCGCGGCCAGCGCCGAGGGGCTGTACGGGCTCTATCCCGAGCGCCGGAACGCGGCGTGAGGGTCTGGTCCCGCGCTGTTCCCGACCCCGTCGTCCCGGTCCATGGCGGCATGGTGCCGCGCACCAAGCCCGACCGCCGATTCACCCCCTCATCCTGAGGTGCCGGAGCGCAGCGGAGGCCTCGAAGGAGGGCTCCTTCGAGGCCGCTGACGCGGCACCTCACGATGTGGGGTGGGCGGGATGGCGCCGGAGACCGTCCGCGATCCGCCCGCCTCACCGCACGCCGGGCCGGCCCGATTCCGCGAGCTGCTGCGCCCGGGCGCCCTGGCGCTCGAACATCCAGCCCGGATACTCGGCCGGCAGCGCGCTCACCGCGTCGAGGGTGTCGAGCTCCGCGTCGGTGAGGCTGAGCCGCGTCGCCGCGATGTTGTCCGCGAGCTGGTCGATCCGCTTGGCACCGACGATGACGCTGGTCACCGCCCTGCGGTGCAGGAGCCAGGCGAGCGCCACCTGGGCCACCGAGACGCCGCGCGCCTCCGCCACGGTGCGCATCGCCTCGATGCAGGTCTCGGCCCGGGGACGGTCCACCGGCGGGAAGTCGAAATTCGCGCGCCGTCCCTCTCCGGAGCCGCCGGAATACTTGCCGCTGAGCAGGCCGCCGGCGAGCGGGCTCCAGACCAGGAGACCGAGCCCTTCCGAGCGCAGCATCGGGACGATCTCGCGCTCCAGGTCACGGCCGGCGATGGAGTAGTAGGCCTGCAGGGTCTCGAACCGGGCGAGCCCCGCCCGCTCGCTGATCCCCAGCGCCTTCACGATCTGCCACGCCGCCCAGTTCGAGACGCCGACGTAGCGGACGTGACCGTGCTGCACGAGGATGTCGAGGGCCCGCACCTGCTCCTCGATGGGCGTCGCCGGGTCGAAGCCGTGGATCTGGTAGAGGTCGATGTGGTCGAGCTGGAGCCGCTTCAGGCTGGCCTTGCAGGCGTCGATCAGGTGCAGGCGCGAGGCGCCCTTCGCATTCGCCCCCGCCCCGGTCGGACCGTAGCCCTTCGTGGCGACGACGACGCTGTCGCGCGGGACCTTGAGATCGCGCAGGGCCTGGCCGGTGATCGCCTCGGAGAGCCCTTCCGCGTAGACGTCGGCCGTGTCGATGAAGTTGATCCCGGCCTCGATCGCCCGGGCGACGAGGCGCCCGGCCTCCGCCTGATCGAGGGCGCCGATCTGGCTCCACATCCCGGCACCCCCGCCGAAGGTCATGGTGCCGAGGCAGAGCTCCGAGACGAACAGCCCCGTGTTGCCGAGCTTCTTCTGATACATGCGCGCCTGATTCCGTTCCTGTCCCTCGCGACAACGCGCGGCACCCGGCCCGGTGCGCTCAGGGCGCCCAGCGATGGAAGACGGCGCTGTCGAAGGCGAAGACCGGCTCGCCGCGCTGGTTCACCCCGGTGTTGCGGGCGAAGGCCAGCCCCCAGCCGGGCCGCGAGGCCGAGGCGCGCTTGTCGGTGAGCTTGGTGCTGAACCGGATCGTGTCGCCGGCATAGACGGGCTTCAGCCAGCGCAGATTCTTGAACCCGGGGGAGGGGCCCGCCTCCGGGACCGGCCCGCGGGCGGCCGTGTAGGCGGCGTCGCGGGCGCGGGTGGTGAGCATCCGGTTCATGTAGGCGGCGGCCGTGTGCCAGCCGGAGGCGCACAGGCCGCCGAAATGGCTGCGCTTGGCCGCCGCGTGATCGAGGTGGAAGGCCTGGGGGTCGTAGGCCCGCGCGAAGGCCACGATCGCCTCGGCACTGAACGCGTAGGCGCCGAGGTCGCGCACGGCGCCGATCTCGGCGTCCCGCAGGAACGGCAGGATCTCGGCATCCTCCGGCTCGGTGACCGGTTCCGGCGCGCCGATCTCCACGGGCCGCGGGGGCAGGGGATCGGTGCCGCGCCGGGCCAGCATGAAGGTGAAGCGCTGGGTCAGCACCGTCTCGCCGCGCTGGTTGTCGAGGGCGACCTCGGCGGTCGCGAAGCCGAGCCCGGGCTTCGAGGCCGAGTCGCGCATCCCCACGACCCGGAAGGTCAGCGTCAGGGCGTCCCCCGGCAGCACCGGCGCGAGCCAGCGCAGCTCGTCGATCCCCGGCGCGCCGAGCGACGAGCCGCCCCGGAACGGCCCCTCCTGGAGCAGCCGCATGCCCAGAGCCGCCGTGTGCCAGCCCGACCCGATCAGCCGGCCCGCGAAGGTCGTCTCCGCCGCCGTCTCGTCGAGATGGAAGGGCTGGAAGTCGAAGGCCTTGGCGAAGCCCACGATGTCGTCGCGGGTGACCGTCAGCGGCTCCCCGACGATCACGTCGCCGACGGAGAAATCCTCGACCGCGGGGTCCGGCATGGCGGGCTCGTCCGATCAGCGAAGCGGGGGGATCAGTTGGCGAAGCGGAAGTGCAGCACGTCGCCGTCCTGCACCACGTAGTCCTTGCCCTCGAGCCGCAGCTTGCCGGCGTCCCGGGCCCCGGCCTCGCCGTTGAGCGCCGTGTAGTCCTTGAAGGCGATGGTCTCGGCGCGGATGAAGCCCTTCTCGAAATCCGAGTGGATCACCCCGGCCGCCCCGGGGGCGCGGGTGCCCCGGGTGATCGTCCAGGCGCGCGCCTCCTTGGGGCCGACCGTGAAGTAGGTGACGAGGCCGAGCAGGTCGTAGCCGGCGCGGATCACCCGGTTGAGGCCGGGCTCGGTGAGTCCCACCGCCTCCAGGAACTCGGTCTGGTCGGCCTCCGGCATCACGGCGATCTCGCTCTCGATCTTGGCCGAGACCACCACGGCCACGGCGCCCTCCGCCTTGGCGCGGGCGAAGACCGCGTCCGAGTAGGCGTTGCCCTTGTCGGCGTCGCCCTCGTCGACGTTGCAGACGTAGAGGACGGGCTTCGCCGTCATCAGGCCGAGCTGCTGGAACAGGCGCTCCTCGTCGGGCTTGCGCTCCACGAGGCGGGCGGGCTTGCCGTCGCGCAGGAGCGGCAGGGCGCGGTTGACGAGGTCGAGGGTCTCCTTGGCCTCCTTGTCGGCGCCCTTGGCCTTCTTCTCCAGCGACTGGGCGCGGCGCTCCAGGCTGTCGAGGTCGGCGAGCATCAGCTCGGTCTCGATGGTCTCGATGTCGGCGGCCGGATCGACCTTGCCCTCCACGTGGGTGACGTCGCCGTCCGTGAAGCAGCGGACCACGTGGGCGATGGCGTCGACCTCGCGGATATTGGCCAGGAACTGGTTGCCCAGGCCCTCACCCTTGGAGGCGCCGCGCACGAGGCCGGCGATGTCCACGAAGGTCAGCCGCGTCGGGATGATCTCCTTCGACGACGCGATCCGGGCGAGGTCCGTCAGCCGCGGGTCCGGCACCGCCACCTCGCCGACATTCGGCTCGATGGTGCAGAACGGGTAGTTCGCCGCCTGGGCGGCCGCCGTCTGCGTCAGCGCGTTGAAGAGGGTCGACTTGCCGACGTTCGGCAGGCCGACGATGCCGCATTTGAAGCCCATGGATCGGTCCTAGTGTTCGGTCACGACGGCCTCGGGGCCGGCCATGAAAGGGTTGAGGATGGTGGTGCCGCGGACCGTGCGGTCGTGCTGGTAATCCTCTGAGAGAAGATAGCGGCACCCGGCGCGCGTCGCAGCTGCGAGAATGATGCAGTCCCACCACTGGAAGGTGGTCTCGGTCCGGATCGACCAAGCCCGCGTGATGAGTTCGAGATCGGTTGCGCCCTGGGAAAAGGGTTGCAGTTCCAGTGTCATCCGCCGGATCTCCGCGCTGTCGACGGCGACCTTCCCGCGCAGGACCGCATTGTGGATCTCGCCGATCACCTGTGGGCTCACGACAAGAGCCTCGCGGGCCGCGAGCGTTGCGAGCCAGTGCGTGGCCGTCCGCTGCTTATCCGGATAACGGTCGTCACGGGCATACAGAAAGACGTTCGTATCGACGAAGACGAGATCAACCGTCATCGTACAGTTGGTCTCGGGTCGGCGCCTTTCCGTTCTCATCCAGAACGTGGAGGGGGGGGCCGGCCAGGAACCGCTCGATCGCCTCAAGCTGCGTCAGCGGCCGGCCGACGCGCTGCTCGACGGCCTCGGCCACGAAGCGCGACAGGCTCTTGCCGTCGCGCGCGGCCGCGATACGCGCCCGCTGCAGCAGGGCCTCGCTCATCGTCACTGTGACGTTCTTCATGGCGGCCTCCACGGCCGATCCATATCGTGTCCCTGTGTTTTCGTGTCAATTTTTCGCGCCCAGCGTCTTCACCTCGTCCCAGCCGCGGCCGGCCATGGCGAGGTGGACCTTGTTCTGGAAGCTCGCATCCTCGCCGGCGGCCAGAAGCGCGGCGTGGTCGGCGACCGCTTGGGCGAGATCTTCGACCCAGGGCAGCTCGGCCTTGCCGAAATCGTTGAGCACGTAAGAATGCACCAGCGCCTTGTCGCCCGGATGGCCGATGCCGAGGCGGACCCGGCGGTAATCGTTGCCGCATTGTGCCGTGATCGAGCGCAGGCCGTTATGGCCGGCATTGCCGCCGCCGACCTTCACCCGCAGCTTGGCGGGGGCGAGGTCGAGCTCGTCGTGGAGCACGATCACGTCGGCGAGCGGGATCTTGTAGAAGCGCTGCGCCTCCGAGACCGAACGGCCCGACTCGTTCATGAAGGTCGCGGGCTTGAGGAGGATCACCCGCTCGGTGCCGAGCAAAGCCTCGGCGGCCTCGCCCTGGAAGCGGTGGCGGAACGGGCTCGCCCGGTGCTGCCGGGCGATGGCGTCGATGGCGAGGAAGCCGATATTGTGCCGGTTGCCCGCGTAGCGCGCGCCCGGGTTTCCGAGGCCGACGATCAGCCGCATCGCGGCACCCCCGGCAGAGTCCCCGGCGCAATCCCGATCATGGTGCATCCCTCCGGCCGCATCCCGTGCGGCGCGGTCTCTGGCACGCTTCCGCGCGCAGCGCATCCCCGGCGCGGTCCCGGAGGATGCGCGGGCCGGTCTACGCCCGTTCGGGCCGTCTCCGCGGCATTCGGAGCCGGCCGCGCTCCGGCCGTGCGCCAGCGCACGGCGGCGCGCGAACCCGAGGCAGAGTATCCCCGTTGAGAGGTCACATTCGGCCAAGCAAATCCCGAGTGATCAAGACCGCCGAACCGACGATCTTCCTCACACGACACGATTGACCGGATGGCTTCCCGCTGAAGTCATACGAAGACACTCGGAGATCATCATGACTGTTCGCATGCTCGCCGCCGCCGCCCTGGTCGCCGCCGTCGCCACCCCGGCTTTCGCCCAGGGCCTGGATTCGCGGCACTCGCCCTATCCGGCCTCGGCCTATTCGGGCTGGATCGGCAACGGCACCGTCCTGCGGCAGGATACGGTCCGCGCCGAGCGGGCGCCCGCCTACCGCTATTCCGGCCCCCATGCCGGCGGCCCGGCCAACGCCCTGCCGCGGTTCTGACGCGGTTCTGACCCGCTGAGACAGGCCCGCGGGCGAACCGCGGGCCTTTTCGTGCCGCCGCGGCGTCAGGACATCCGGACGGGGCGCGTCTCGCCGCGGTCGGCACCGGGCGCGCCGTCCGGCCCGTCCCGGCCCGCCGCCAGCGCGCCCGCGGTCTCCGCGCGGATCTGCCCCGGGCGCAGGGTTCCGACCAGAAGATCGACTTGGCTCACGAGCCGGGCCAGGGATTGGCCCCGGTCGAGGCCGGGCCGCTCCGGCAGCGGCCGGTCCGCGCCGAGAGCCGCCAGGGTGGCGGCGATCCAGGCCCGCCAGGGCTCCGCTTCGGGGGCCGCCGCCTCGGGGGCGTGCCGCAGCACGGTGAGCCGGGCGCTGATCCGGCGCAGGGTCGCGTCGGCCACGAGGGCGGATTCCACCTCCGGATGGTGGCCGGCCCGGGGCTGCTGCAGGGCCCGCGACAGGGCCGCCTCCAGATCGTTGAGGGCGAGGCCGGCCGCCCGGGTGCTGGCCAGGATCGCGGCTTCCCGGTCCGCTCCGGGGGGCGCGCGCAGCACGGATTCGGCGAAATCCGCATGGGCCTTGAGCGCCCGCCGCAATTCCTGGCGGACCTGATCGGGCTCCCAGATCGGCCAGAGCACCAGGCAGCTCGCCACCGCGATCAGGCCGCCCAGCACGGTGAAGCCCGCCCGCATGGCGACGATCTCCCAGGAGCTGTGACCGGGCTCGAGCAGCTCCACCAGCAGCACCACGAGGGGGGTCAGGCAGGCGACGAAGAAGCCGTAGGAGATCTGCCGCGCCGCGAAGCCGACGACGCTCAGCACCAGGATCAGCCCGGCCTCGGCGAGCGGGGTCGTGGCGTAGTAGGCGAGCACGGCGCCGGCGAGCCCGCCCAGCACCGTGCCGCCGATCCGCTCCAGCGCCCGCTGCCACGTCGCCGCGTAGAAGGGCTGCATGGTCAGCACGACGGTCATCACCAGCCAGTGCGTGAAGGCGCCCGCATAGGTCAGGGTGGCGGCGAGGGCCGGCGCCGCGACCGCGCTCGCCCGCAGCGCGTGCCGCAGGTTCGGCGAGGCGAGGGTGAAGTTCTGCTGCAGCGGCCCGACATAGCGCGTCCAGCGGTCCAGGCTGCCGCCTTCCATCAGCGTGCCGCCGGGCCGGTAGCCTTCCGGCGTCGAGAGCTTGGCGCCGATCCGCACGCGGCCGACGATCCGCTCGGCGAGGCGCGCCAGGGTCGGATCCTCCGCGAGACCCTCGGCCGCCCGGGCGATCGAGTGCTCCAGGCGGGCGAGGTCGAGGCTGACATCGTCGCGGATCGCCCGGGCGATGGTCACCAGGAGCGGGCGCAGACGCCGCAGGAAGACCTTGGCGAGCGCCCGGCGGCGGGCGTCGGGCCGGCTGTCGATCAGCTCGCCCACGGCGATCAGGGCGGAGAAGATCTGCTCGGCGCTCTCCAGGCGCAGCAGCGCCTGGGCGGTGCGGTCCGAGACGCGCTCCCGGGAGCGGGCGAGGTCGAGGATCATGGTCCGGGCGGTCTCGATGCTCGCCCGCACGCCGCGCCGGTGGCCGCGCGCGTGGCCGTCGAAGGCCTCGGTGTCGGGCTCCGGCAGGGCGACGAGCCGCTCAAGGTCGCCGCAGAGCCGCGCGAGGTTGTGCCAGACCTCCGCCACGGCCCGGTGCGCCGGCCGGTAGGGGTGCAGCCGCCAGATCACCAGGGCGAGAAAGGTGGCCCAGAGCCCGCCCGCCGCGAACATCAGCACGGTGATGCCGGCCTGGGCGGGCGTGAGCGGCCGGTCGAGGGCGATGCACAGCACCACGACGAGGACGTTGCCGGCCGACTGCGCCTGCACGCTCCAGACCCGGGCGTACGAGCAGGCGAAGATCAGCGCGCAGGCCACCGGCACGACGACGAGGAGCCCCAGGGGCTGGATCAGGCCGAGGCCGGCCCAGAGCAGGCCGCCGAGCAGCGAGAAGGCGGTGAGCACGCGCAGGCGCGCCCGCATCGGCCCGCCATTGTCGCAGAAGCAGGCGAGGTTGGCGGCGAGCGCCATGGTGAGCAGGGGCTGCCATTGCAGCCAGATGTTGATCAGGATGACGACGCCGAACGCGAAGGCAGCCCGCACGCCCTCCACGAGCCGGACGCCCCGGAGATCGAGACCGGTCGGCAGGCGCCGCAGGTCCGCGCTCGGCCGATTCAGGCTGCCCCGACCCGCGGCGGATCGGCGGCGGCCCCGCTCGGGCGGCGATGCTGTGGGAGTCGGCGCGGGCACCCTCGATCTCCGGACACGGGCGCGGCGCCCCGGCATGAACCGCGACTTGGCCTGTCCGGATCCGTCCGGCTCCGCAAGCCCCCGCGATCGCGGGCGCCACCGGCCCGGCCCGGCGCCGGCAGATCCGGGCTGGCCTGCAGACCCTCGACCCGCGCGCTTGACCCTCGCGCGAGCCCGTGGCTTCTGGGGCCGCCTGGCCTCCTGACTCCGTAGCTCAGCTGGATAGAGCAGCCGCCTTCTAAGCGGCAGGTCGTAGGTTCGAGCCCTACCGGGGTCGCCAGGAATCACAAGGACTCGGCGTTTTCGCCGCGGGTCATTCCGACAAGCGGGCGGCTGCGCCTTCCGACAACGCTCCCCGATTCGTTCGGGTGAGACGGCGCTTCCGCGTGCCGGCGACGATCTGGCGCTGAGTCCTTGTCACGTAGCCAGTCTTCGCCGACGCCGGACGTGGCATCACTGTCCGGACGACCCCTGACGGCGAGCGGTTTCCGCGACAAGCCGAGCAGCTCCTAGGGCAACATCGCCGATGCGCTCGGCGCCGTGAAGGCTCAGCAGCAGATGAAGGCGCCGGCAATGAGGCTGGCGGAGCCTTGCAGGCCGCAGCGGATCGGCCTGCCGCGGGCTCAGGCGAGGTCCGACGCATCGAATTTCTTCAAGATGCTGAACCAGAGCGGCATCAGGACATGAGGGCAGAGCGCTCGACGTGGTGAAACCAGCCGTCCAGCCGCTACACGGCGATTGTCGCGCCTGCATCGAGCGGCTACAGGCCGCCCATGCCCGACAAGCGCAAGGCCCTTCTCGCGCGTCCGAGGGCAATTGGTCTCACGATGGCGCTTTCGTTCGTCGCGAACCTGTCCGCCCATGCAACTGAGATGGCAGACCTTCTGGGCACTTGGGAACAGGTCACTTCGAACGCTGGTGCCTGTCCGACCTGTCGCGTTGAATTTCAGAACACGCCACATGGGGCCATCGTCGTCGCCAACAACGGATGGCGCGCAGATCGACTGGCCCCAGAGACCGGCGGCCCGGCGAACGGCTTCGGCCGGTGGCGCGACGAACGTGCCGCCTCCCGGGTATCCGGCCGCTCATTCACGGTCACCTGTCGGTCGGAGGAGAGCGGATTGCTCGCCATGACGATGACCGTGAACACCGGCCCGGGCCGCCAGTCCGTCGTTCGAGGAAGTTACCGCCGGGCCTGGCAGGGCATGTAGCCGCGATGGCCGAGCCGGACGGTAGGGCTTCGGTCTCCGGCAGGTCATCGGGGCTGCCGGCCGGTACACGCGCCCATGCCCGACGAACTCGACGCCCTCCTCGAGCGCCTGAAAGCGCACTAGCGCACGCTCATCCTGGCCATGGCCGCGCACGACGGCTTGCCGGCTGGGAGTGCGCTTCGTCAGGTCGCCGAGTCGGAGGACGTCCTTGCCGTGGTCGAGGCGGTTGCGGCTGAGGAGGCAGACAGGACCAAGCAGCCGTAGCTGTTCCGGTCAAACGACAACGGCGCAGCAACCCGGAAGGTCACTGCGCCGCTGGATCGGGCCGCCGAGGGGGCGATGACGGCCTTGAGCAGGGGGTACATCTGGCTCAGCTTCCGCGAGGTGCGCCTGAGCACATCCACCCCGTGTGGCTCGTCGGTGACACGCGTCGACGACCACCTGTGGACGGCGCGGAGTGCCTCTGATCCGTCAAGGTTCAGGGGTGAGCCTGAGAGCACACATTCGCTCCGGCTTTCCCATGTTCGCCAGCCCGCACGCCTTCGTCCTGTACCATCGCGAGCGCCTTGCCGTGCTCCTCTCCTCGGCCCTGTTCCTGGCCGGCGCACTGCCGTTGTTCTGGGCGATCAGCTGACCTGCCCTGGATCGGATCGCAGCGGTCGAAATCCGACACTTGGACCGTCCGCCCGCGACCCTTCTCCGATCTCCGGGAGCTCCGCTTGCCGGTGATCTGATCGACCCCGAAGGCCCGAAGGTGGCCGGAAGCGGCTTGTCCGCTTCCGAGCGACGGCAGCGGGAAAACGGCCGTTCGCGCGGCACGGGCCGAACGGCGGAAGCCGGCCCGTCTCGGACATGTGGCCTGCGCAGGCGAAGGTCTGTCTCTCGCGCAGGCTGGAAGCAGGGCTCAGCCGATCTGGTTCGGCAGCGACTCCCGCCCGTCTTGCCCTTCGTTGAGCTCGCGGTCACGGCGGCCTATGCATGGACCCCATGGACCTCCAAGCTTCCGCCAATCGATCCGTGGCTCCCTTCGCCTGCAAATCGCCGCCGCTCGAAAAGGCGGCGCCGTTCCTGCCGATGAGCCGCGTCGAGATGGCGGCGCTCGGGTGGGAGGCCTGCGACATCGTGCTGGTGACGGGTGACGCCTATGTGGATCATCCCAGCTTCGGCATGGCCATCATCGGCCGGCTGCTCGAAGCGCAGGGATTCAGGGTCGGCATCATCGCGCAGCCCGACTGGCATTCGGCGGAGCCGTTCAAGGCGCTCGGCAAGCCGAGGCTGTTCTTCGGCGTCACCGGCGGCAATCTCGATTCAATGGTGAACCGCTACACGGCCGACCGCCGGCTGCGCCACGACGACGCCTACACGGCCGGCGGCGAGGGCGGCCGGCGCCCGGACCGCTGCACCATCGTCTACACGCAACGCTGCCGCGAGGCCTACAAGGACGTGCCGGTCGTGCTCGGCGGCATCGAGGCATCGCTGCGCCGCATCGCGCACTACGACTACTGGTCCGACAAGGTGCGCCGCTCGATCCTGGCGGACGCGAAGGCGGATCTGCTCATCTACGGCAATGCCGAGCGCGCCGTGGTCGAGGTGGCGAACCGCCTCGCGGCCGGCGAGGCGCCAAATCAGCTCGACGCGATCCGGGGCGTCGCCCTGTTCCGCCGCGTGCCCGCCCATTACACCGAGCTGCCCGCCGACGATCTCGACTCGGCGGACGAGGCCGCCTCCCGCCGCCCCGGCGAGACCGTGATCCGGCTCCCTGCCTACGAGCAGGTCAAGGACGACAAGGAGGCCTATGCCCGCGCCTCGCGCGTGCTGCACCGCGAGGCCAACCCCGGCAACGCGCGCCCGCTCGTCCAGCGCCACGGCGACCGCGACCTGTGGCTCAACCCGCCGCCGATCCCGCTGACCAGCGACGAGATGGACGCGGTCTACGATCTGCCCTACGCGCGCGCACCCCATCCGTCCTACGGCGACGCGAAGATCCCCGCCTGGGACATGATCAAGTTCTCGGTGACGATCATGCGTGGCTGCTTCGGCGGCTGCACCTTCTGCTCCATCACGGAGCACGAGGGCCGCGTCATCCAGAACCGCTCGGAGGGCTCGATCCTGCGCGAGATTGAGCGGATCCGCGACAAGACGCCGGGGTTCACGGGCGTGATCTCGGATGTCGGCGGGCCGACCGCGAACATGTACCGGATGGCCTGCAAGGACCCGAAGATCGAGGCGGCGTGCCGGCTGCCGTCCTGCGTCTTCCCGGACATCTGCCCGAACTTGAACACCTCGCACGACGACCTGATCCGGCTCTATCGCAAGGTCCGCGAGGTGAAGGGCGTCAAGAAGGTGATGGTCGCCTCCGGCGTGCGCTACGACCTCGCGGTGAAGAGCCCCGAATACGTCAAGGAACTCGTGACCCATCATGTCGGCGGCTACCTGAAGATCGCCCCCGAGCACACCGAGCGCGGGCCTCTCGACAAGATGATGAAGCCGGGCATCGGCACCTATGATCGCTTCAAGGAGATGTTCGAGGCGGCGGCGAAGCAGGCCGGCAAGAAATACTACCTGATCCCGTATTTCATCGCTGCGCATCCGGGCACGACCGACGCGGACATGATGCACCTCGCGCTCTGGCTCAAGAAGAACCGCTACCGGGCCGACCAGGTCCAGACGTTCCTGCCATCTCCCATGGCGACCGCCACGGCCATGTATCACACCGAGATCAATCCGCTGCGGGGCGTGCGGCGCGGCGGCAGCGAACAGGTCGAGGCGATCAAGGGTCAGCGGCAGCGGCGGCTGCACAAGGCGTTCCTGCGCTACCACGATCCCGAGAACTGGCCCCTGCTTCGCGAGGCGCTGCGGGAGATGGGCCGCGCGGATCTCATCGGGCCGCGGCAGGACCAACTCGTGCCGTTCTCGCAGCCGCCGGGAACCGGCTCGGGCGTGGGCAAGGCGAGAGGCCAGCAGCGGCCCGTGCGCCACAAGGGCGGCGGGCAGCGCTTCACCACGAAGGGCGTGCCGCTGCGGAAGTGACGGTCTCGCCGTCTGACAAACGGACGTTCCCCGGGCGACGTCCGACCCGGGTCGGTCATCAGATGGCCGGCGCCTGTGTCCGCTCTGGGTCAGGTAGTCCACGGGCCAGAACGACCGGACTGGGCGCAGAGCCGAACGCCGGCTTTCGGGCAGCAATCCAATGACTGCTCAACACCCCTTGCTGACCTCACGAGTGGAGATCAAGCGTCAGATTCGGCCCACGAGAACGAAGAAACACCCCAGGAGCAGCGCTCCCAGGGTGTCGCCGACCTCGCGGCCAGTTTGATCGGGCTGGGGATGCGAAGGTCAGCCGGAGGGCTGCTCTTCGGCGGCGGAGGGCGATGAGGAGGACCAACAACCCCTCGCCCGCCGCCGCACCTCCCGGCACAGCCGCCGGGAGCAGCTCGACCGGATCTTAGTAGGAGCCGAACTTGTAGTTCAGGCCGGCGCGGACGACGGCGAACTCGTCGCTGCGGC
>CAXDNE010000191.1:0-14665 GCA_963990595.1 uncultured Methylobacterium sp. | reverse complement strand
CGCTGCGCGCCGACACCCACGCCCGCCTCCATTCCGCGATGCTCACCGGCGTCTCGGTGATCTCCCTGTCGGGCGGCAACGCCGACGCGCCCGCGCTCACCCCGATGGCCAACGGCGAGCCGCCGACCATCTTCGCCGATTCCTCCGACATGCAGGACATGATGGCGCTGGCGCGCCAAGTGGCGCAGCGGGCCGACGACATGCTGACCCGCCTCGACCGGCTCGTCTCCGCCAACGAGGGCGCGATCAACCGCTCGCTCGCCAATGTCGAGACCTTCTCGAAGACGCTGGCCGATGCCGGCCCGAACATCTCGACCCTGGTCAAGGCGGTGGACGGGGCCAAGCTCGGCCGCGTGATCGACAATGCCGACCGCTTCTCGGCGGCCCTGTCGAAGGCCAGCCCCGACATCGAGGCGGGCCTGCACGACGCCCGGACGCTCGCCGCCAAGCTCAACGCCTCGGCCGACAAGATCGACGCGGTGCTCAGTGGCGCCGAGAGCTTCCTGGGGTCCGCCTCGGGCCAGGAGGGGTCCAGCACCTTCGCGGAGATCCGCGCGGCCGCGATCTCGGTGCGCGACGCCGGCAAGGCCTTCCGCACCATGTCGGAGAATCTCGACAAGCGCACCGCCAGCATCACGACCAATTTCGGCCGCCTCAGCGGCAGCGGCCGCCGGGAGGTGGAGGCCCTGTCGGGCGACGGCCAGCGGACGCTGAGCACCCTCAACCGCACGGTGCGCAGCCTGGAGCGCGATCCGAGCCAGGTGATCTTCGGCGGGAAGCCATCGTTGCCCGAATACAACGGCGGCCGCTGAAATCGTGGGGGGCCGGATCGATGTGTTCCGGCGCACGGCACGGATACGGGTGCGGAGTAGTTTTTACCGCATAGCTTATACAGCTCTGCCGTCCGCCGGCGGGGTCATTCAGGTTGTGCGTATGGTCCGCTCGTCCCACGTGCTCGCCGCCGCGCTGTCCGCCGCCCTGCTGGGTGGCTGCAGCGGCGGGGGGGCACCCCTCACCTTCGATCTCGCGGCCCTGCCTTCGTCGGGGCGGCCGGTCATGGCCGGCCGCTCGATCGTGGTCTCGGAGCCGGTGGGAATCCAGCCCTTCGAGGCCGACCGGATCATCGTGCGCGAATCCGGGGGCGCCCTCTCGTTCCTGGGCGGCGGTCAATGGGCCGACCGGCTGCCGCGCCTGATCCAGACGCGGATCATCCAGAGCCTGGAGAATTCCGGGCGGCTGCGCTCGGTGAGCCGGCCGGGCGACAAGGTCATGGCGGATTATCAGCTGATCAGCGAGATCCGCGCCTTCGACGTCCAGGCCGGGACCGGCGAGGCGGTGGTCGACCTGTCGCTGAAGCTCGTGGCCGACGGCACCGGCAAGGTGACCGCCGCGCGGATCTTCACGGCCCGCGTGCCGGTCGCCAGGATCGATGCCGGCAACGGCGCCCGCGCCCTCGACCAGGCGCTGAGCACCGTGCTGGCCGACGTGGTGCGCTGGGTGAATACGGGGCGCTGAGGGCGCCTCACTCCATCACGGCGGCCTTCATGATCACCACCATGGTGGCCCGGGCCGGCCCGTCGATGCAGCGCACGATGTGGGGCCGGTCGCAGCGATAGCGCAGCGTTTCGCCCAACCGGGCCCGCTGCACGATGCCGCCGATCTCGACCTCGAACGCCCCCTCGGTGACCGACAGGGATTCCACCGAGCCGCGCTGATGCGGGTCCGAATCCAGGACGCCGCCGAGATCCGCCGTGACCTCGTACCATTGCAGCCACTCGATCGTCTTGAGCCAGCCGATGATCGCCAGCCGCACCTTCCCGTCCTCGGAGACGAGGATCGGCGTATCGGCCCGGGAGGTCTTCTCGATGAACGGCTCCTCGTCGCTGGCCGCCAGGACGCGCTCGATCGACACGTCCAGCGCCTGGGAGAGGCGCCAGATGGTGGCCAGAGTCGGGTTGGTCTCGTTGCGCTCGATCTGGCTGATGATCGATTTGGCCACGCCCGATTGCTCGGCGAGTTCCGAGAGCGAGAGGTTGTAGGCCTTGCGCAGCCGCTGGATGGTCTTGCCGAGCTGTCCGGAGAGCGCCTGCGCCCCGGTCAGCAGGTCGCGCCCGCGCCCCCGGTCGGGCCGTTCCGCCTGGTCCTGCATCGTCACCGGTCCGTCTGCACCGTTCCGTTATCCGAACGATCGTGCGCTTCTTCAAACGCAATCCCCGCGCGGTTGCAAGGCGGCGGATGCCCGGAAGGTCGGAAAGCGCGGGCTCCGGACCGGGTCTCGGACGGGTCCGCGCGTGAGCCCGACAGGTCCGGCTCTCCGATCCGTGCCCTCATCCGGAGGTGCCGCGCGGCGGCCTCGACGGAGCCCTCCAGGGGCTGCTGCGACTCCTGGAGCCCTCCTTCGAGGCCTCCGCTGCGCTCCGGCGCTTCAGGGTGTGGGCGGGGATGGGGGCCGCACTGCCATGCGCCGTCCGATGCGGCCGGCCTGAACGCACCCCTACGGCCAGAAGGCGTGGAAATGGTGGACCGGCCCGTGCCCCGCTCCGACCGCCAGCCCGTCCGCGGCGGCGAGCGCGGCGGTGAGATAATCCTTGGCGCCCGCCACCGCCTCCGGCAGCGGCAGGCCGCTCGCGAGCCCCGCCGCCACCGCGGCCGAGAGGGTGCAGCCGGTCCCGTGGGTGTTCGCCGTCGCGATCCGCGGCGCCGCCAGGGTGCGCAGGGTGCCGTCCGCCGTGACGAGGTGGTCGATGCTCTCGCGGCCCTGCCCGTGGCCGCCCTTGATCAGCACCGCGCGGGCGCCGAGGGCCACGAGCCGCCGGGCCTGGGCCACCGCGGCCGCCGAATCCTCGGCCATCGCCTCGCCGAGCAGCACCGCCGCCTCCGGCAGGTTCGGGGTGATCAGGTCGGCCCGCGGCAGCAGCCGGTCCCGGAGCGCCGCCACGGCCTCGTCGGCGATCAGCCGGTCGCCGCTGGTGGCGACCATTACGGGGTCGAGGACCACCGGGATCGCCCCGGCATGCCGCGCCAGGCCGTCGGCCACCGCCGCGATCACCGCGGTCCGGGACAGCATGCCGATCTTCACGGCCCGCACGGCGAGATCGGAGAACACGCTGTCGATCTGGCGGGACACGAACTCCGCCGGCACGTCGTGAATGCCCTGGACGCCCAGGGTATTCTGCGCGGTGAGCGCCGTGATCACGCTGGCACCGTAGACGCCGAGCGCCGAGAAGGTCTTGAGGTCCGCCTGGATGCCGGCACCGCCGCCGGAATCCGAGCCGGCGATCGTCACGGCGATCGGGACGAAGCCGCTCATCGCGCCTGCGCCCGTTCGGTCAGGGCGGCGTCGATCCGCGCGCGCAGGTCGCGGGCGCGCTGCCGCACCGGCTCCGCACCGAACAGGGCGGTGATCACCGCGACGCCGTCCGCCCCCGCGGCGATCACGTCGGCGGCGTTGTCCAGGTCGATCCCCGCGATGGCGCCGAGCGGCAGGCCCGCACCCCGGGCGAGCCGCGCCCGGAAGGCGATGCTGGCGAAGCCTTCGAGGCCGACCGGCGAGTCGGGATTGTCCTTGCTGGTCGTGGCGAACACGCCGCCGATGCAGGCATAGTCGACCGGGAGACGGTACAGCTCGTCGGCCTGGGCGGCTTTCTTGACGGTGAGGCCGATGATCGCGCCCTCGCCCAGGAGGCGGCGCGCATCCGCCGGGTGCAGGTCGCTCTGGCCGAGATGCACGCCGTCCGCACCCGCCGCCAGGGCCAGGTCGATCCGGTCGTTGACGAGCACCGGCACCCGCCCGCCCACGGCCGCCTGGATGGCCCGGATCCGGGCCAGGGCGGCGCGGGCATCGGGGATGTCCTTCTCGCGGTACTGCAGCAGGGTGCAGCCCCCCGCAACGGCCTCGGCCCCGAGCTGCGCCAGCCGCGCCCCGTCGGCGCCGCAGATCCCGACATCGAGAAGGCCGTAGAGTCGCAGGTCGACCGCCCGGCTCCCGGTCGCGGAGGATGGGGAATTCGCGCTCGCTGGCATCGCTGTCGCTCGACCTCACCCGATCTCCCCTGCGCCGGCCCCGTGCCGACCCTCAGGGGCACTCCTGTTTGGGCAGGCCCCGCCGCCTTGGCAAGCGCCGCGGTGCGGCACCGTCATACGGCGGCGTTGACGCGCGGCGATCCTGTACCCCTATAGGTGGGATCCGCTGTGGCGCGCGGCGTATCCGAAGGGAGAGGCGTTCGAGGGACGATGACGGTTGCCGCGGCGCAGACGGGTGCGCATGGGACGCAGGCCTTGCCGGAGCGCTCCTCGGTGGGCCTCGTCGCGGTGATCGTCGCCGCGACCAAGGGGGAGCCGCGCGCCCTGACGATCCGCGTCCCGGATCAGGCCCCGGGCCGCGGCGACGGTCTGCCGGCCGGCCCCCTCGTGCCGGAGCACGCCACGCTGGAGCGCGGCCTGCGCGCCTGGGTGGAGCGGCAGACGCACCAGCGCCTCGGCTACGTGGAGCAGCTCTACACCTTCGGCGACCGCGACCGGTCGGGGAATTCCGACATGTCGGGGGTGCATTCCCTCTCGGTGGCCTATCTCGCCCTGGTCCGCGAGGAGCGGCCGGCCGGGCTCGCCGAGGCCGCGTGGCAGAACTGGTACCGCTACCTGCCCTACGAGGATTTCCGGCAGGGGCGCCCGCGCCAGCTCGACGCCATCGAGGCGCGGCTCGCCGCCTGGGCGGCCGAGCCCGAGGATTGCGCCACCCGGACCCGCCGCCTCGACCGCCTCGGCCTGACCTTCGGGATGAATGGCGGCACCTGGAACGAGGAGCGCGTGCTGGAGCGCTACGAGCTGCTGTTCGAGGCCGGCCTCATCCCGGAGGCCCGCGGCAATCCCGGCCCGGCGCTGCCGAACGATCCGACCGGCGTGCCCATGGCCTTCGATCACCGCAGGGTGCTGGCCACCGCGATCGGCCGGCTGCGGGGCAAGATCAAGTATCGCCCGGTGGTGTTCGAGTTGATGCCGCCGGAATTCACCTTGCTCCAGCTCCAGCGCACTGTGGAGGCGCTGTCGGGGACGCAGCTGCACAAGCAGAACTTCCGCCGCCTCGTGGCGCAGCAGGGGCTGGTGGAGGAGACCGAGAGCGTCACCAGCGGCGCCGCCGGCCGGCCGGCACGGCTCGTGCGCTTCCGTCGGGAGGTGCTTCTGGAGCGGCCGGCCCCGGGATTGCGGCTGCCGTCCCGGCGGCTGGGATAAGGCCCCGCCCCTGCGCGGCGATCCCGGGCGGCCACTGCCCGGGCGCTCGGCCGCGGATCGTCAGCCGCGCCGACCCGCGGAGCCGCGCCGACCCGCGGGGCGGCGCCCGCGCCGGGCGCGGCTCCGGCCGGTCACGGCCTGCGAAGCCGGTAGACCTGCCACGTCAGCATCATGCTCGACGCCATCAGGGCGGCGTGCAGCAGGTGAAGGAGAAGCGGTCCGTCGTGCATTCGGCTCAATCCCGCGGACCCGGCAGGGCCGGGAACGCAGCCGACGGAGCAACAACCGGGCCAGCGCCCGAAACGGCGCGTCGGATTCCGCGCCCGCGATCGAGCCGCCGCGCGTCAGGCGACCGCCGCCGGCACCGCCGGCTCGGGCCGCGCGAAGGCCCTGGCCGAGAGCAGGCGCATCAGGGTCGCGAGCAGATCGGTCTGTGTGATGATCCCGTGAATGCGCCGATCCGCGTCCGTGACCACGACCGCGTGGGTGTGGCCGTCGGTCAGGTCGCCGATCAGCCTGACCACCGCCTCATCGGGGGCCGCCGTCCTGGCCTCCGACATCGCCCGCACGATGCCCCCCTCGCCGCGCAGCGACAGCTCCCGCAGGCCGAGCGTGCCGGCGAGCCGCCCGGCCCCGTCCACCACCGGCAGCGTGCGGATGTTGTGCGCGAGCAGAAGCTCCCGTGCCCGCTCGGCGCTCTCGTTCAGGCCGACGGTCACCACGTCGCGCGACATGACCGCGTCGCAGGTGAGCGTACCCTGCGTCCGCAGGAGTGCGTGCGCCTCGACCTGCCGCAGGAGCTGGTTGAGATCGTCCCGGTCGATGTCCAGGGTCTCGTGCAGCTCGAGCAGCGCCGCGTCGACATCCTCCGGCCTGAACCCGACCCGGATCGAGGGGGGCAGATCGGCCGTCCCATGCGTGTTGGCCGGCGCGGCGACCGGCACGTGCGGGTAGTTCCGGCGCGAGATCTTGTGGAACGCGATGCCGAGCGCGACCAGGATCACCGAGTTCACGCAGACCGGGAACAGCGGGAACAGGAATCCCGCGGAGGTGACGGCCGGGCCGCCGATCAGCGCCGTCAGAGCGGCCGCTCCGCCGGGCGGGTGGAGCGAGCGCGTGAGCGACATCGCCGCGATGGCCAGCGACACGCCGACGCCGATCGCCACCACCGGGTTCGAGATCAGATGGGCGGCCAGGACGCCCATGAAGGCGGAGATCGTGTTGCCGCCGATGATGGACCAGGGCTGAGCCAGGGGGCTCGCGGGCACGGCGAACAGCAGGACCGCCGAGGCGCCCATCGGGGCGACGATGAGCGGGATGTGGGGACCCTGACCGAAGAACCAGCCGCAGATCAGGCCGGTGAGCGTGATGCCGGCCAGGGCGCCCAGACACGCGATCATGCGCTCGCGCAGCGTCGCCCCCGCGAGGATCGGCCGGAACAGGCGAAATCCCAAGATCGTGCGGGTTTGTTGGTCCGGGCCGACGGTGTCGGACATACGCGCGCCCCCCTGCAGCCAGCTGCCGCTTCGCTGGCCGATAATCTGGTATACCAGGGGGAGGTTTACGGGCCGATGGCGGAATTGCAACATCTCTAGGCGCAATGCCCGTCTGCGAGGCAGGCCGGGGCGGGCGCCCGCGGGAGGCCTTATCCGTAGGTGTGATCGTCCGCCGGGAAGCGCCCGGCCCGGACCTCCTCCGCGTAAGCCTTCACGGCCGCCTCGATATGGGCCCGCAGGGAGCCGAACTGGCGGACGAATTTCGGCGTGCGCTCGGAGAGGCCGAGCATGTCCTCAAGCACCAGGATCTGCCCGTCGCAGACCGCCGAGGCACCGATGCCGATGGTGGCGGCCGTGACCCGCGGCGAGGTGGCGATGGCGCGCGCCACCGGCTCGACGATGCCCTCCAGCACGATCGCGAAGGCGCCGGCCTCGGAGATCGCCCGGGCATCCTCCAGCAGGCGGCGCTCGTCGTCGGGGGCGCGGCCCTGGACCTTGAAGCCGCCCATCGTGTTCACGGCCTGCGGGGTGAGGCCGATATGGCCCATCACCGGCACGCCGCGCTGGACGAGGAACGCCACCGTCTCGGCGAAATGCGCCCCGCCCTCCATCTTGATTGCGCCGGCGCCTGTCTCCTTCAGCACCCGGGAGGCGTTGAGGAAGGCCTGCTCCCGGCTCGCCTCGTAGGAGCCGAACGGCATGTCGACCACGACCAGCGCCTTCGCGGTGCCGCGGATCACCGCCTGCGCCTGGAGGATCATCATCTCCAGGGTCACCGGAATGGTCGATTCCATCCCGTGCATCACCATGCCGAGGGAATCGCCCACGAGGATGAAGTCGCAATAGGCGTCGACGATGCCGGCCGTATGCGCGTGGTAGGCGGTGAGCGCGGTGATCTTGCGCCCCTCGGCCTTGCGCTTGCCGATATCGATCGCCCGGAGCCGGCGGGACTGCACGACCTGCGACATGGTTCAGATCCCTTTCGGCGCCGGTGCTTCCCCGCCCCGCGAGGGGGCGGCGAGATCCCGATCCGGAGATGTGGGTCCTTCGAGCCCCGCATGGGAGAGGGGCGCGCCCCTCTTACAACGCCCGACGCCGCCGGTCAGCGCCCCGCCTGCGGCTCGCTCGCCGCCTTCCAGGCCGGATCGACCCGCAGGGTCGCAGTCTCGTGCGTCTCCTGCCAGCCCTCGACGCCCTCCGGGAACCAGCGCACGCCGGTATAGCCCTTCTGCACGAGGCGCTTGGCGGCGTTCCAGCTGCCCCAGCACTCCACGTGGCAGAACACCACGACCGGCCTGGCCTTGTCGCCGCCGGTCAGCTCCGCGACCCGCGCGTAGAACAGCGCCTCGCGCTCCGGGGCCAGGGGCTCAGCCCCGGCCTCCGGCATCCAGATTGCGCCGGGGATCGAGGGATGCACCGGCAGCCAGAGGCGGCCGGCGGGGAAGTTCGACGGCTTGCGGTCGGGGGCCGCCACGTCGATCAGCACCGGCTTGTCGGGACCCGCCATCAGGGCGGCGAGCGCGTCGGCATCGACCACCGCGGCCCCCTTCAGGGTGGGCGGCGTGTAGCCCTTCGGCGGCCCGGCATAGAGCCCCTCCGGCTCGGGCACGTTGACCGGGGAATCGGCCGGTGCGGCGGCGAGGCAGCCGAGCGCCGCGAGTGCCGCCGCGGCCCGGCCGATCAGGGTGAGGCGACGCATCGCTCAGTTCGTCGCGCCCGGCGGGTTGAAGCTGTGCTGCCAGTGGCCGCCCTGATTGTCGCTCGCCGCCACCTGGATAGGCTTGCCGTCCGGCTTGAAGGCGAAGTTGATCACCGGATTCGAGGCGATCGAGATGTCGCCCGTCATGGTGAAGATCGTCTGGTCACCCGCCGAGACGGTGAGCTTGTCGATGTAGCGCGCCGGCGTGTACTCGCGGGTGACCTGGTTCATCTGCATGCCCGAGAAGTTCGGGTGGCGGACCATCAGCGTCGCCGCCACGGGCTTGCCGGGCTGGGCGTCGGCGAACTTCATGCGCATGTCGCCCATGCCCTTCATGGCCTCCTCGTCGCTCATGCCCATCGGGGCCGAGCAGCCGCCGGACGCCTTCACGAACTGCTTGGCCTCGTAGAGCTTGCCGTCCTTGGTCTCCACCACGGCATGCATGTCGGTGTAGTTGTTGACCCGCACCCGCAGCTTCAGCTCCGCCGGATCGGCGGCCGGCCCGAACTCGAACTTGGCCGCGTAGGGCGCCGGATTGTCGTCGATGATCAGCGACACCGCCTTGATCTGCCCGTCATTGGGCATGGTCAGGGTGATCGGCACCAGGGCGGCGTCCAGCGCCCGGGCCGGCGCGTCGATCTTCACGAGGCTGTCGGTCGGCGCGATCTGGCGGTCGCCGAAGATCGACTTGGCGATCTCCTGCCAGCGGGCGGCCCGCTCCTGGTCGGTGTCGGAGGCCCCGGCCGCCTGTGCCGCCGCGGCGAGCGGGCCCGACAGGGCGGTCGTCGCCAGGGCGAGGCCGAGGGCGAGGGCGGACAGTGCGTTGCCGATCCTGTGCGTCATGGCGTTTCTCCCGGTTCGATCTGATATGGCGATCCGAAACCTTATTCCCACTCGAGTTCCTGATAGGCCACGGTGACGTTGCGGCCATTATAGGTGTCGAACAGGGCCCATTTGTCCTTCTGGTCCGCGGCGACGCTGGTCACCGCCTTCTCGATCGGCACGTCCTTGGCGATCGCCGCGCGGGTGCCGTCGCGCAGGGCGGTCAGATAGCCGGTGAGGTCGGCGAGCGCCGGGGCCAGATCCACCGCCACCGGGCCGTGGCCCGGCACCGCCCGCGCGGGTCCCATGGCCTTCAGGCGCTCGGCCTCCTTGAGCCAGCCCTTCAGGCTGCCGTCGAGGGACGGGATCCGGTTCACGAACAGCAGGTCGGCGGGGAACAGCAGGCCGCTGCCGGAATCGATCATCGACAGGTCCGCGGTGGTGTGGGCCGGCCCGTGTGCCGTGAAGGTCAGGCGGCGGTCGCCGAGATCGACCTCAGCCGTGTCGGCCACGCTCATCGTCGGGTAGACCACCGGCCCGGTCCGGTCCTCGCCCAGGAGATCGATCAGGCGCTTGCGGTAGAACTCGCCCCGGGCGGCGAGCGCCTCGGCGAGCTTGGCGTGACCGATGAAGACCGGCTTGTCCGCGACGAAAGCCCCTGCCCCGAAGGCGTGGTCCGGATGGACGTGGCTCAGGACCACGTGGGTGATCGGCTTGGTGGTGCGCTTGGCGATCTCGGCGCGCAGCCACTGACCGTCGGCCAGGCTGCCGCCGGATTCCGTCACCAGCACGCCGGTCCGGCCGATGATGAAGCCGATATTGGCGATGGCGTCGGCATTGTCGGACGTGGCATCGGCGATCAGGCCCTTGCGCACGAAGATGCCCGGCCCGACTTCCTCCATGGTGAACGCCTCGGCGGCGCGGCCGAGGGTCGGGAGGCAGCACAGGCAGAGGCCGGCGAACAGGGCGTGCCGCCGCGACAGCGTGCGGCGCGCGCGCGCCTGGCGGACCGACGCCCCCGGATGGACGGCCGATGCCGTCATGCCGAAACCTCCCTCTTCTCGTTGCCTACCATTAAGTAGGTAGATTTTTCGGCCGTCAAGTGGCACAGAGAGGGCGGGGGATGGGCCGGACGGCACGTTCGCGCGAGCCGGAGGGACGAGGATCGCGATGAGGGATACCCGCGCCGAGCTGCTGATGCAGGCCGAGACCCTGGTCCGGGGGCGCGGCTTTGCCGGCTTCAGCTACGCCGACCTCGCGGAGGCGGTGGGGATCCGCAAGGCCAGCATCCACCACCACTTCCCCACCAAGGTCGATCTCGGGGCCGCTCTGGTCGCGGCCTACGCGGCCCGGTACGAAGCCGCCCTCGCGGGAATCCGCGCGGAGGTGCCGGACGGGCCCGGCCGCGTCGCGGCCTATGGCCGGCTCTATCTCGGGGGCGTCGAGCAGGGGCTCGGCTGTCTGTGCGCGGCCCTCGCCATCGAGGGCGAGGCGCTGCCCGAGCGCCTGCGCCGGGACATCGCGGCCTTCTTCGAGGGACACCTCGCCTGGCTGGAGGCGATCCTGCGGGAGGGGCAGGCGGATGGCAGCCTGCGCGCCGGTGCGGAGCCGGCGGCGCTTGCCCGCTACGTCGTCGCCACGCTGGAGGGGGCGCTGCTGATGGAGCGCCTGTTCGCCAGCCCCGCCTCCTTCGAGGGGACGCTGGCGGTGCTGATCGAGGGTCTCAGGCCGCGATGAACCGCGCGTAGCCGTCCGCGCGCAGGCGGCAGGCCGGGCAGGTGCCGCAGCCGTAGCCCCAGGGATGCCGCTGCCCGCGCTCCCCGAGGTAGCAGGTGTGGCTCTCCTCGACGATCAGGTCGACCAGCGCCCGCCCGCCGAGCGTCTCGGCGAGGCCCCAGGTCTGCGCCTTGTCGAGCCACATCAGCGGCGTGTGCAGCACGAACCGGCGCTCCATGCCGAGGTTCAGGGCCACCTGCAGCGCCTTGATGGTGTCGTCGCGGCAATCCGGGTAGCCGGAATAGTCGGTCTCGCACATGCCGCCGACCACGTGGCGGAGGCCGCGCCGATAGGCGAGCGCCGCCGCGAAGGTCAGGAACACGAGGTTGCGCCCGGGCACGAAGGTGTTGGGCAGGCCCGACGCCTCGTAGCCGATCGCCGCGTCCCGGGTCAGCGCCGTCTCGGAGATCTGTCCCAGGGCGTCGAGCGCGACCGTATGGTCCGCGCCGAGGCGCCCCGCCCAGACGGGATCGCGCTGAACCATGCCCGCCCGCAGGGCGGCGCGGCGGTCGAGCTCGACCCGGTGGCGCTGGCCGTAATCGAACCCCAAGGTCTCGACCTGGTCGAACCGGTCCAGCGCCCAGGCGAGGCAGGTGGCCGAATCCTGGCCGCCGGAGAACAGCACCAGCGCCGACCGGTCCCCCGGAATCACGGCCGTCCCGTCAATCGTCTGCGCCATCGTACTCCGCCCAGGACATCGGGGTCTCGGCGACCCGCACCAGGGCGAGCCCCGGCAGGTCCGGCCGCAACCGGTGCCAGATCCAGGCCGCGATGTTCTCGGCGGTCGGGTTCTCCAGCCCCTCGATCTCGTTGAGGCAATGGTGGTCGAGCCGCGCCAGCAGCGGGCCGAAGATCGACTCGATGTCGTAGAAGTCGATGACCCAGCCGGTCCGAGGGTCGACCGGCCCGGCCACCGTCAGCTCCACCCGGTAGGAATGCCCGTGCATCCGGTGGCAGCGATGGGTCTCGGGCACGTTCGGCAGCCGGTGGGCCGCCTCGAAGGTGAAGGCTTGGGTGATTCGCATCGTGTTCGTCGCAGTGATCCCACCCGCGTCCGCAACCTGAGGTGCCCGCGCCCGCGGGCCTGGAAGGGACCCTCCTTCGAGGGCTCCACTTCGCTGCGCCACCTCAGGACGAGGTGATCTGGGGGACGGGACGCGGGATCGACGGATCCGTTATCGGGGTCCGGCCACCATAGCATCAAATCGGGCGCGGCACCCGCCTAGCGGGCTGCCTTCTCGGAAACCCCCGCCTGCGCGAAGGTCGCCATCCCGGTGTGGCAGGCGAGCGCCCCCTTCAGCAGCCCCATCGCCATGGCGGCCCCCGAGGCCTCGCCGAGCCGCATGCCCAGCGCCAGCAGCGGCACGAGGCCGAGCCGCTCCAGCACCTCCGCGTGGGCGCCCTCCGCCGAGACGTGGCCGGCCAGGCAATGGTCGAGGGCGGTGTGATCGAGGGCGTGCAGCACGGCGGCCGCGGCGGTCGCCACGTAGCCGTCGATCACCACCGGGATGCGCTGCAGCCGGGCGGCCAGGATCGCCCCCGCCATGGCGGCGATCTCCCGGCCGCCGAGCCGCGCCAGCACCGCGAGCGGGTCGTCGAGGTGGCCGGCATGATGGGCCAGCGCCGCCTCCACGGCCGCGACCTTCCGGCCCAAACCGTCCCGGTCCACGCCGGTGCCGTGCCCGACCCAGTGGGTGGGGTCGCCGCCGAACAGGGCGGCGTAGAGGGCGGCCGCCACCGTGGTGTTGCCGATGCCCATCTCGCCGATGCCGAGGCAATCGGTGCCGGCGGCCACCGCCTCCATGCCGAAGGCCATGGTGGCCACGGTCGCGCGCTCGTCGAGGGCGGGCCCCTCGGTGATGTCGCCGGTGGGCATGTCGAGGGCGAGGTCGAAGACCTTGAAGCCGAGGCCGTAGGCCGCGCAGATCTGGTTGATCGCGGCGCCGCCCGCCGCGAAATTGTCGAGCATCTGCCGGTTGACCGCGTCCGGGAAGGCCGAGACGCCCCGGCGCGTCACGCCGTGGCTGCCGGCGAAGACGCAGACCAGAGGCCGGTCGAAGCTCGGGGGCGCCTTGCCCTGCCACGCCGCCAGCCATGCCACGAGGCTCTCCAGGCGCCCCAGCGAGCCCGCCGGCTTGGTCAGGATGGCGTCGCGGGCGGCGACGGCGTCCTGCGCCTCCCGGTCGGGGCCGGGCATCGCCTTGAGCAGGTTGCGGATGTCGTCGAAGGGCCCGGGTTCGGCCTGGATCGGAGCGGTCATGGCGGCGATGATTCCTGTGGGCACGAGCGGACGGGCAGACGGAGCCGGATCGGGGCGCGTATAGTGGCTGCGCGCCGCCTGACCGGTCAGGATCGGATCGCCCCACCGGGGCGCGGTGCGGACGGCTGCGAGAGATCGCGATGGACAGGCAGACCGGCGGTGAGGCCGACTGGCCCGGGCGCGGCGCCCTCTACGACCTCGCCGGGTGCCTGCGCTTCTACTCGCGCCTGCCGGTGCCGCAACTGCCCGGCGAGCCCGACCCGCATCGGAGCCCCGATTTCGCCGGCCTGACGCGGATGCTGCCGCTGGCCGGCCTGATCCTCGCTTTGCCGGCGGCCCTGGTGCTGGCGGCCGGCTGGCTGATCGGGCTCGGGCCGTTCCTGGCCGCGACGCTGGCCGTCGCGGTCCTGGTGGTGGCGACCGGGGCGCTCCACGAGGACGGGTTCGCCGACGTCGCCGACGGTTTCGGCGGCGGCACGACCCGGGAGCGGCGCCTGGAGATCATGCGCGACAGCCGCATCGGCGCCTACGGCGCCACCGCCCTGATCCTGGCGCTGGCGCTGCGCATCGGTGCCCTCGCCACCCTCCTCGACCACACCGGCTACGCGGCGGCCACCGCCCTGGTCCTGGCCGCCGCCCTGTCGCGGGTCGCCGCCCTGGCGCCGATGGTGCTGCTGCCGCCGGCGCGGCCGGACGGCCTTGCCGCCGCGGTCGGCCGCCCGGGCCGGTCGAGCCTGACGACGGCGCTCGGCATCGGCGTCGTGCTGGCCCTCGCCGCCGGGCTCCTCGGCCTGCCCCTCGGCGGCGTCGCGCTGATGATCCTGGGGGGCGGTCTGGCGGCGCTGGCGCTGACCAGGCTGGCGCGCCGGGCGATCGGCGGCCAGACCGGCGACGTGATCGGCGCCTGCCAGCAGGTCTCCGAGATCGCCGCGCTGCTGGCCCTCGTGGCGGCGACCTGAGGGGCGAGCCGCGGCCATGACGCGGCCATGACGCGGCCACGATCCGCCGGCCAAGGTTCGGCGATGCCGCCCGCGCCGAAACCCGCCTCCCCCTGCACCAAGGTCTGCGTGCTCGATGCCGCGACCGGGCTCTGTCTCGGCTGCGGGCGCACCCGCGACGAGATCGCCGCCTGGGGCGCGCTCTCGGAGGCGCAGCGCCGCACCATCATGGCCGGCCTCGAAGCCCGGATGCGCGACGCCCATCTGGTCCCCCTGGAGGAGCCGCTGCCGTCATGATCTATCTCGGGCTCGCCGCCATCGCGCTGGTCCTCGTCGCCCTGGTCCTCAGCGACGGCAGCGACAGCGTCGGCGGCGTGATCGAGCCCGACCAGCTGGCCAGCTGTCTCTTATACACATCTGACGCTGCCGACGAAGAGGATAGTGT